>CAVRNM010000195.1:0-49403 GCA_963722225.1 uncultured Verrucomicrobiae bacterium | reverse complement strand
TCAATCTCATCAGGAATTCCATTTCGGCCGGGGGCAGATCGCCAGGGTTAGCCAGGAACTGCCTTCCCAGGCGCGCGTGCTGCTTCTCGCCGGCGGGGGCAGCATCAAGCAGAATGGCGTCTACGACCAGGTGCGCGCCGCGCTTGGTCCCCGGACCGTCTTTGAGTTCTTCGGCATCGAGGCCAATCCCGACTTCGACACGCTGAAGGGGGCGGTCGAACTGTGCCGCCGCGAGCAGATCGACTGGATTCTCGCAGTGGGCGGTGGTTCGGTGCTCGACGGCGCGAAATTTGTCGCCGCGGCTGTTCCCTTTGCCGGCGATCCCTGGGACATCCTGGCGAAGAACGCCCAGGTCCAGAAGGCCCTGCCCGTGGGCGCGGTGCTCACCCTTCCGGCCACCGGCTCGGAGTCGAACACCGCCGCGGTGATCAGCCGCCGCGCGCTCAAGGAGAAGCTGGCGTTCCTCAGCCAGCTGGTCTTCCCGCGTTTTTCCGTGCTCGATCCGGAAACGACCTTCTCCCTGCCGGCGCGGCAGGTGGCCAACGGCATCGGCGATGCGTTTTGCCATGTGATCGAGCAGTATCTCACCTACCCGGCCGGCGCCGCGCTCCAGGACCGCTTTGCCGAGTCAATCCTGCGCGTTCTGATCGAGGAAGGTCCAAAGACCCTGGCCAATCCCCAGGACTATGCTGCGCGGGCCAATCTGGTCTGGGCCGCCACCTGGGCGCTCAACACCGCCATCGGCATGGGCGTGCCGCAGGACTGGGCTTCCCACATGATCGGGCATGAACTGACCGCGCTGCACGGGATCGACCACGCGCGCACCCTCGCGGTTGTCCTGCCCAGCCTGCTGCAGGTGCAACGCGCCGGCAAACGGGAGAAGCTGCTCCAATACGCCACCCGGGTGTGGGATCTGCGCGAGGGCCCGGAAGAGGCGCGCATCGACGGCGCGATCGCGGCCACCCGCGGGTTTTACCTGTCCCTGGGCATTGGCACGCGGCTGGCCGATTACGGGGTCACGGCGGACACTGCCGCCGAGGTCGCGCGCCGGCTCGAGGCCAAGGGCATGGCAAAGCTCGGCGAGCGCGGCGACATCACGCCGGCCGTCGTCGAACGCATTTTGCGAGAGGCGGCTTAGGCGGGCGGGCGGATCGCCGGGAGCGCTGGCGCTGTTTCCAGATGCGCGTTGGGGACAACGCGCGCCACCCCTCCGCCCCACCCCTCACGCCATCACCAAGGCGTCGCCCTTCACCTTGAACGTGACGGCGGAGTTCTCCGCCACCTCGCCCGAAATAAGCGCGCGGGCGAGCCTCGTCTCAATCTGCCGCTGCAGGAATCGTTTCAACGGCCGCGCCCCAAAAACCGGATCGTAGCCCTTCTCCGCCGCCCATTCCTTCGCCTTCGCGTCCAGTTTGACGGTCACCCGCCGGTCCGCGAGGCGCCGGTTCAAGTCCGCGAGCAGCAGGTCGACGATCTTCGCGATCTCCCCGAGCGTGAGCGGCTTGAAGAGGATCGTCTCGTCGATGCGGTTGAGGAATTCCGGCCGGAACGCCCGGCGTACCTCGGCCATCACCCCTTCGCGCACGCTGTCCGGGATTGTGTCACCGGTCACCCCGTCCAGCAGCAGCCGGCTGCCGAGGTTCGAGGTCATGATGATGATGGTGTTCTTGAAATCGACCGTGCGGCCCTGCGCGTCGGTGATGCGGCCGTCGTCGAGCACCTGTAACAGAACGTTGAATACGTCCGGGTGCGCCTTCTCGACCTCGTCGAACAGGACCACGGCATACGGCTTGCGGCGCACCGCCTCGCTGAGCTGGCCGCCCTCGTCGTAACCGACGTAGCCCGGCGGCGCCCCGATCAGGCGCGAGACGCTGTGCTTCTCCATGTATTCCGACATGTCGACGCGGACCATCGCCGCCTCGGTGTCGAACAGGGTCTCCGCGAGGGTCTTCGCCAGCTCGGTCTTTCCGACCCCGGTGGGGCCGAGGAACAGGAAGCTGCCGACCGGGCGGCGCGGGTCCTTGATGCCGCTGCGCGCCCGCAGGATCGCCTCGGTCACGAGCGTCACCGCCTCGTCCTGCCCGATCACGCGCCGGTGCAGCACCTCCTCGAGGCGGAGGAGCTTCTCCTTCTCGCCTTCCATCAGGCGGGTGACCGGGACCCCCGACCACTGGGCGACGACCTGGGCGATCTCCTCCTGGGAGACCTCCTCCTTGACCAGCGAGCGTCCCTTGCCGGTCTTTTCCAGGGCCGCAAGTTCGCGCTCGAGCTGTGGCAGGCGGCCGTGGCGCAGCTCCGCCAGCTTGTTGAGATCATAGGATCGCTCGGCGCGCTGCATCTCCTGTTTCACCTGTTCGATCTCCTCGCGCACCTTCTGCACCTTCTCGACGGCCTTTTTCTCGCCCTCCCATCGCGCCTTCAGTGCGTTGGCCTGCTCGCGCAAATCGGCGAGCTCTTTGCGCAACACCTCGAGCCGCAGCCGGCTGGCCTCGTCCTTCTCCTTCTTGAGCGCGGCCTCCTCGATCTCGAGCTGCAGCACCCGCCGCGTGAGTTCGTCGAGCTCGGTCGGCATCGAATCCATCTCGGTGCGGATCATCGCGCAGGCCTCGTCGACCAGGTCGATGGCCTTGTCGGGCAGGAAACGGTCGGAGATGTAGCGATTCGAGAGCACCACCGCGCTGACCAGGGCGTTGTCCTGGATGCGGACGCCATGGTGCACCTCGAAGCGCTCGCGCAGGCCGCGCAGGATGGAGATCGCGTCTTCCACGCTGGGCTGGTCCACCAGCACGGGCTGGAACCGCCGTTCGAGCGCCGCGTCCTTCTCCAGGTGTTTGCGGTACTCGTCGAGCGTCGTCGCGCCGATGCAATGCAGTTCGCCGCGCGCCAGCATGGGCTTGAGCATGTTGCCGGCATCGATCGCGCCTTCCGCCTTGCCCGCGCCGACAATCGTGTGGAGTTCGTCGATGAACAGGAGAATGCGGCCGTCGCTCTGCCGGATCTCCTGGAGGACCGCCTTGAGGCGCTCCTCAAACTCGCCGCGATACTTGGCCCCGGCGAGGAGCGATCCCATGTCGAGCGCGAAAATGGTCTTGTCCTTCAAGCCCTCGGGCACGTCGCCGCGGAGAATGCGCTGCGCCAGGCCCTCGACGATCGCGGTCTTGCCCACGCCCGGCTCCCCGATCAGCACGGGGTTGTTCTTCGTCTTTCGGGAAAGGATGCGAATCGTGCGGCGGATCTCGTCGTCGCGCCCGATGACCGGATCGAGTTTCCCCTGGCGCGCCTGCTGCACGAGTTCGATACCGTATTTTTCCAGCGCCTGATAGGTCGTCTCAGGGTTGTCCGAGGTCACCCGCTGGTTGCCACGAATCTCGATCAGCGCCTTCAGCACCTTCGCGCGATCGAGGCCGAAGCTCTTCAGATACTTCTTGAACGCCTCCGGCTTGGCGACCTCCACCAGACCGAGGAACAGGTGTTCCGTGCTGACGTACTCGTCCTTGAGCTTTCCCGCCTCCTCCTCCGCCCGGGTGAGCACCGCGTTGACCGCCTGGCTGACGTAGATCTTCGACACGTCCACGCTGCCGGTCACCTTGGGCAAACGGTCCAGTTCCCGTTCCGCCGCCAGCTGCATCGCGCCCGCCGTCAAACCGAGCTTCTCGATCAGCGCCGGCACGATGCCGCCCTCCTGGGTGAGCAATGCCGCCAGCAGGTGCCACGTCTCCACCTCATTGTGCGAACGGCGGCGGGCCTGATTCTGCCCCTCCTCGACCGCCGAGCGCGACATGACCGTCAGCTTGTTGGGATCCATATGGACGAACCGCGCATGCCGCGCGCCAATTCTCCCCGGAGGGTGATCCGCCGCCGCGGTGTGTCAACCCAGCGACAGGTTGGCGTTGGCCGGGACGCCGCGGCGCAGCCGAGGCACAGTGCAGTCAGCAAGCTTAATCGACAGCTGAGATTTGCATCATGAAATCACAACGAAAGGTGGCGCGGCTTGTCCACAAGACACTCTGAGCGCGTTGGGGACAACGCGCACCACCTTGCGGGGCGACACCAGACACGCGCACCACCGCTATCACACCATTCCGCAAGATTCAGAAGAACATCAACAAAAAGCCCACGGGCAGCGCGGCTTTCGAGAAAAGTTATTACATCCCCTATGCATACACTTTTCTGGTCCAGCGCGCCGACCGTGGGCTAGGTGGCAAAAAAAACCGGTTCTCTCAAACAACCTGCCCTCTGTTCGCACCTTTCACCCGAGCCACGGGAAAGCGGGGGCATCCGCGTTCGCCGCCTCCCCGCAGTTCTGCCCAGAAATCGCCGTCTGTCCAGAGAACTTTCGGTGCAGGGCCGAGGTCGTCCACAAAGGTCTCACGCCGCTGCCCACCAGCGTGGCCGGAGGGATCCTCGGGCAAAGTCATTGCCGGCGGGCCCGGGCGCGCCCGGCTGGGCAGCGGGCCAAGCCCGACATCAAGAGGCAGACAATGCGCCGGCAGCACAGTAGAATTTTCGTGCTTGCTTGCGCCAGAAAGACCAGGAAGATCGCTCATCATCTGGTTCAGTTGAAAATTCGTCATTACGACATCGCCCGGCCGGACGCCTGGAGCCGGACGGGCCGCGCCGTGCTCGTCGGCGCGATCCTGGGGACCGCCCCCGGCTCCGGATCGGCGCGTGGGTGGAACGACGCCACGGCCGGCCGGCCGCTGCTGCAGGTTTTCAAGCCGGGTGACTATCCAGGCAGCGGCCGCGTCAATGCGGCGGCGCAAGACCGCGATGGCGTGCTCTATTTTGGCGGAGACGGGATGATTGAATTCGATGGCGTCACCTGGCGGCAGTGCCCCATCGGGAACAACCTGGGCGTGCGCGGACTCGCGATTGATGAGTCGGGACGCATCTGGGTCGGGGGCACCGGCGAAGTCGGATACTGCGAAAAGGATTCAGCGGGAGAACTGCACTATGTATCGCTCCTGCCCCTGCTGCCTTCCGAGGATCGCCGCCAGCTCGTGGTCTGGGATGTGGAAGTCACGCCTCAGGGGGTCGTCTTCTCCGCCGGCAACAAGATCATGCGGTGGAATGGAAAATCCTTCGCCATCTGGCCGCTGCCCGAGGCGCGCCAGGCCTCCTCGCAGAGAATCAGTGATGCGGTCTACATCACCCATCAGGAAACGGGTCTCTGGAAACTCGAAGGCGACCAGCCGGTGCTGGCCGTGCCCTCCGACCCCTTTCTCAAGCGAGTACCCTGCTTTCTCGAGCCGCTGGGAGGCAATGCGTTCCTCGCCGTGACCACCTCGGATCTGGCGCGCCTTGATGGCTCAAAGCTGACTGTCTTGCCGGGCAATTGCGGGAATTTTATCCGGGAAAACCTCGTTTCGGCGGCCTGTGCCATCGACGGCCACACTTTTGCCATCGGCACCTACCGCGGAGGGGTCGCCCTCGTTGACGCCCACGGTGACATTTTGCGCGTCGTTGACCGCGCCTCGGTCTGCCCAGCCCGTCCGTCAACGGTTTGTACCTCGACCGCGAGAAAAACCTCTGGATCACCACCCAGGGCGGGATCGCCCGGATGGACACCAGCGAAGCCGTCACCGTTTTCGACGAGGCCAACCATCTGACCGGAGGATCCATCAGCGCCATCGCCGTGCACGCCGGCTGCCTGCATGTCATCACCGGCGACGGCGTTCTCAAGCTGAAGCCCCGTTCCTCCCCCCTGTCTGCGGCCGCGTTTGAACCCCTGCCAAATCCCGACCTGAAACGCAGTCACCTGGCCCTGCAATCTCAGGCCCGGGGCCTGTTCAATGCAGGATTCGGCGGCATCCGCCTGCTGCGGCCGGACGGGACGCTGCAGGAGATCTACCAGACTCCCCTGGATATCGAACATCTCCTTGAATCGCGTCACCATCCCGGGCGGGTTTATTTTTCCGACCGGAGGAGCCTGGGCTGGCTCGGGGAGGCAAATGGACGATGGCAGACTTGGCCACAGCCGGCTCCATTACCCGAGGCCGCGACCTCGCTCGCCGAAGACACTTTGGGCGATCTATGGGTGGGCACCTGTTCCCAGGGGGTGCTGCGCATCACCTTCGAAGAAAGCGGAGCCACCGCAAAGATCGCGCATTTCGAGCCCGGCGCCGCGCTGCCGGCCGGCGGCGGGCCGATCAAGGTTGGCGCGCTGCACGAGCACGTGCTGTTGCTGGGAGACCGGGGCATCCTCGCCTACCACCCCGGCGATGACACCTTTCATCCGGTGGAAGCGCTGCGCGGCCTGCCCAAGGGCTTGGCGCTATCCAACCCCGACGCCAGTGGCGATGTCTGGCTCGCCGCCGAAGCTTCGCTCGCCGATGGCAGCACGCGGCCCGTCGTCGGCGCGCTCACGCTTGACGAACTCCGGCGCCCGGTCTGGCGCCAGCTCCCGGTCAGCGGGCTCGAGTGTGCAGGCACTCCCACCGTGCTCTGCTTTCAAGAGGAGGCTCCCGGGCGGCCAGTGCTCTGGATTGGCGGAACCGAAGGCCTTTTGCGGGTGCAGCTGGCCGACCTGGAGGACCGCCCCGTGGCTTGCCACCCCCTGGTCAGCGCGGTGAACACGCTTTCGCCTGCCGGCCGCGTCGCCCTGCCGCTCCCCGGTGGACCGCCTCCCCGCCTGCCCTATGCGCGCAACCGCTTCGAGATTAGATTCACCGCCACCACCTATCGCGATGCCCGGTACCTGCGCTACCAGACGCAGCTTGTTGGTTTCGACCGCAACTGGACCGAGCCTAACGCGGAGAGTTTCCGCGAATTCACGAACTTGAGCCCAGGCGCGTACACCTTCAAAGTTCGTGCCGAGGCCGCCGGCGGCCCGTGGAGCGAACCGATGGCCTACCCGTTCGTCATCCTGCCGCCCTGGTATCGCACTCCATGGGCTTACTCATTGTTCGCGCTGGCCGGCGGCAGCCTGGTTTGCGGCAGCTACCGGCTCCGCGTCAACCGGCTCCAACTCCGCAGCCGCCAGCTGGAGGCGTTGGTGCGCCGCCGGACCGAGGAGCTTGCGCACGCCAATGCCGCGAAGACCAACTTCATCGCCAACATGAGCCACGAAATCCGCAACCCCCTCAACGGCGTGATCGGCCTCGCGGGTCTGTTGCAGGAGTCCGAGCTCAATTCGCAGCAGCGCGGCATGGCGGATTCATTGCGCAAGTGCGCGGAATATCTCTCCACGCTGGTCGAAGAAGTGCTCGATTTCTCCAAGATCGAGGCCGGCCGCGTCACGATTGATGTCCAGCCGTTCGACCTGCGCGCGATGCTCGCCGACGTCGGGGCGATCTTCGCCTGGCAATCGCAGAAGCAGCGGATGCCCATCCACCTCAAGGTGAACCGGGATCTTCCAGAGATGGTCAACGGCGACGCGGCGAAGATCAAACAGATCGTGATCAACTATGTTTCCAACGCCCTCAAATACGCGGGCCGTGGCCCTGTTGAGATCGCTGCTGATTGCGGGCGCCTGCCCGGCGGCATCGCGGAAATTACCCTCGAGGTGCGCGACCGGGGGCCTGGCATCCCCGCTGACGAGCAGCCCAAACTCTTTGAGAAGTTCAGCCGCGGCCGGCGGGCCCAGCAGGAAAGAATCCGCGGCGCCGGCCTCGGCCTGGCGGTCTGCCGGGCCTATGGTGAGAAAATGGGCGGCTCCGTGGGTTTCACCAGCGCGCCGGGCCAGGGCTCGGCGTTCTGGTTCAAGGTCAGGCTGGCCATCTCCGCTCCTCGCTTGGCCGAAGCGGCGGTCGAGGAGCCCCCGGGCCCGGCGCCGAGCCGACGCGTCCTCATTGTCGAGGACGAGGAATACAACCGCCTCGTCATCGAAAGCATCCTCACCCGCCTCGGCTACCAGACCGATTACGCAGCGGACGGCAATGACGCCCTCGCAAAACTTCAGGCCAGTCCTTACGATATCGTCTTCATGGACTGGGAGCTCCCCGGCTTGAATGGCGCGGAGGTCACCCGTCGTTTTCGCCAGCGGGAGACGCCCGGGCGCCACACGCTGGTCATTGCCACCACCGCCTACTCCACCGCGGAAAAGCGGCGCGAATGCCTCGCTTCCGGGATGGACGGGTTCGCCGCCAAGCCGCTCAGCCCCGCAAAAATCAAGGCCACCATCATGAACTTGAGCGGGCCCTCCGGCACCGGCCCCTCCATCCCGGAACGCTCCGCTGCAAGGCCTCCGCGCAAGGCCCTCGATCTCTCCATCTTCGGGTACATGGCTGAGCAGAAGCCCGCGCGGATGCGCCAGCTCGTCGAACAGTTCATTGGCACACTCGACAAAGACGTCGCCGCGCTCGCCGGGGCGGTGGGCGCCGGCGACGTCGAAGCCACGCGCCGGCAGGCCCACCAGCTTCTTTCCCAGACCGCACTGGTCGCCGCCACGCCCGTCGCCGCCGTCGCCGCGACGATCCAGGAAGCCGCGCGCCACGGGGACATCGAGACGCCACGCTCCGTCCTGGGTTCGTTCGAGGCCGGGGTCGCCCGCCTCAAGCAGAGCCTTCGGGCCGCTCTCGAAAAGAGTTGAGCTTGGAAAAGCCTCTTTTCACCGCGTACCGGATGAGGTCGGGCGTGCGGTGCAGGTTGAGCTTGCTCATGATATTGCGCCGATGGAGTTGGACCGTGTAACGGCTGAGCCGGAGCTCGCCCGCCACCTCGTCGTCGGTCAGGCCGCCGCCCAGGAGGGCGAGCAGCTGCTGCTCGCGTCCGGTCAGCACCTTCGGGAATGCCCGCGGCTCCATCCGCAGCCGCTGCCGGACCTGTTGCACCACCTCCGCAAAGAACACCCGGCCCTGGATCACCTCGTCGATCGCATGCTTGAGCATTTCGAGGGATTGCCGGTTCTTGTCCACGTAGCCGTGCATGCCCGAATTGAGCACGCGATAGAGCGTATAATCGTCGCCTTCGGAGGACAGCGCGAGGATGCGGATCCCCGGGTCCATCGCCAAAAGCTCATCCGCGAGGGTAATGCCGTCGCGATCAGGCAGATTGAGATCGAGCAGCACCATGTCGGGCTCGTGCTTCCGGCACATCGCCAGGCCCGTGGCTGCGTCCTCCGCCTCTCCCACGACCGTCAGGTGGAAATCTCCGTGGCAGATCCTTTTCAGCAAATCCCGAAACATCGCCTGATCCTCGATGAGGACAATTTTCATGGATGTTTTGGAAAATTCTGGTCCGGACACGGCCGGAGGCGAGAACAACAGGATTTGTGCCAGAACGAGTTTTGGGCGATGAGGGGCGACGAGGCCGCTGTTGGGCGGGGGCGCCAAACCCCGCCGCATCCTGTCGAGGCGGGATCCGGCGATCCCGCCCCACAATTCCCAGCGAGCTGGAAACCAGCCAGTTTCGCTTTGCATCATTGCGCGACGTGAGCATGGTAACGCCACCAAGCCAATGGGGAGTCCGCCGCGCCGGACTGAGATTGGGGGACGCCCGCCCCCTCTACCCTCCGAACCTGATGCGGGTCATGCCGCCGTAGGGATCGCCTGCCGCGCCCGCCGCGGCGGTGCCAGCACTCCGGCGGCAGGATCCGACTTTCCTCCCTCCGCCCATGTCCACGCCCGCCCTTCCCTCCACCGACCTCACGGGGTCGAACGGCACCGCCGCGCCGTCGCCGGCCGGCGCCTGCCGCATCTACGTCACCGGTTCGCGTCCCGACCTGCGGGTGCCCATGCGCGAAATCTCGCTTCAGCCCACCCGCGGCTTCGACGGGCGCCTCACCGGCAACGGGGCCGTGCGCGTTTATGACGCCTCGGGTCCGTGGGGCGATCCGGCCTTTCACCAGGATCCGACCCGCGGCCTGCCGCCCGGACGCCTGGCCTGGATTCGCGAACGGAACGACGTCGAAGCCTACGCCGGCCGCGCGCTCCAGCCGATTGACGACGGCTACCTTTCCGCCACCCACGCGCAGCTTGCCGCCCTGCCGGCCGGCGTTCCGGTCTCCGGTCTCCGGTCTCCGACTTTCCCCCTCCGCCAGCCGCTGCGTTCCCGGACCGGAGCCGCCACGCAGCTGGCCTATGCCCGGCGGGGCCTGATCACGCCGGAGATGGAGTTCATCGCAATCCGCGAGAACATGAAGCTGCAGGTGACCCGTGAGAAGCTGGACGTTTCCCCGGACGCGCCGCGCGATTCGCTCCTGCACCAGCATCCAGGGCAGGGCTTCGGGGCCGCCATTCCGAGGGAAATCACGCCGGAATTCGTGCGCAGCGAGGTCGCTCGCGGCCGCGCCATCATTCCCGCCAACATCAACCACCCGGAACTTGAGCCGATGATCATCGGCCGGAACTTCCTCGTGAAAATCAACGCCAACCTCGGCAACAGCGCGGTCGCCTCCTCCATCGACGAGGAGGTTGAAAAGATGCGCTGGGCCATCCGCTGGGGTGCCGACACGGTCATGGACCTGTCCACCGGCCGGAACATCCACGAGACGCGCGAATGGATCCTCCGCAACTCCCCCGTGCCCATCGGCACCGTCCCCATCTACCAGGCGCTGGAAAAGGTCGGCGGCAAGGCCGAGGACCTCACCTGGGACATCTTCCGGGACACGCTGATCGAGCAATGCGAGCAGGGCGTCGATTACTTCACCATCCATGCCGGCGTCCTGCTGCGGTTCATCCCGCTGACCGCGCGGCGCATGACCGGCATCGTCTCCCGCGGCGGCTCGATCCTCGCCAAATGGTGCCTCGCCCACCACCAGGAGAATTTCCTCTACACCCGCTGGGACGAGATCTGCGAGATCATGGCCGCCTATGACGTCTCGTTTTCCATCGGCGACGGCCTGCGGCCCGGCTCGATCGCCGACGCCAACGACGAGGCGCAATTTGCGGAACTCAAGACGCAGGGCGATCTCACCCGGCGGGCGTGGGCGCACGGGGTGCAGGTAATGAATGAGGGGCCGGGGCACATCCCCATGCACCTGATCCAGGAGAACATGGCCAGGCAGCTCGAGTGGTGCGGGGAGGCGCCGTTCTACACGCTCGGGCCTCTGACCACCGACATCGCGCCCGGCTACGACCACATCACGTCCGCCATCGGCGCCGCCATGATCGGCTGGTACGGCTGCGCGCTGCTCTGCTACGTCACCCCGAAGGAGCATCTGGGGCTCCCCAACCGGGACGACGTGCGGGCCGGCGTCATTGCCTACAAGATTGCCGCTCATGCCGCCGACCTCGCCAAGGGCCACCCGGCCGCGCAATACCGCGACAACGCGCTGAGCAAGGCGCGGTTCGAGTTCCGCTGGGAGGACCAGTTCAATCTTGCCCTCGACCCCGAGATGGCCCGTTCCTTCCACGACGAGACCCTGCCGCAGGAAGGCGCTAAGACGGCGCATTTCTGTTCCATGTGCGGCCCGCATTTCTGCGCGATGAAGATCACCGAGGAAGTCCGCCAGTACGCCGCGCAGAAAGGGCTCGCCGAGGAGCAGGCCCTCGCCGCCGGCCTGGAGGAGAAATCCCGGGAGTTCGCCGCGCAGGCTGCCGAGTCGCCGATCCGGTGACTTGGAGACGCGAGCGCTCACGCGATTTCATGAAACTCGAGGCTTCTCGCGGCATGACTGGCCAACGGAGGGGAACTGTGGGCGGCGTAGTCTGAATTATTGGTTAAAAAGCAGCGGCGCCGCCCGTCTTCGCGACCGTAATAAATTCGCGGCTTGCATTATAGCCTGCGCTTTCTAGAAATCGCAAAGCCCCATTCCGTTGCTCGCGTGCGCCTTCGGCGCCGAGCGACCCGGTCGAGATTCTCCAATGAACATCCAGAACTATTACAGAAAACTCCTGTCCCTATCAATCCTTTGCCTGGGAACTGCCTCCGGGCGGGGCGATACCCCGTATGACTGCACCGGTGGGCTGATCGTTTCGAGCTTTGCCTATCATGAGCCGGTGATGAAAAACATCGGCGTGATGACCGGATTGGACCTCTCCTTCTCCAAGACTGTCAGCCCGATCTTCTGGGACACCGACCTGACCCTGGAGACAGGCAAGGTCAAATATACCGGCGGGGTCCAGGACTTCCAAAATGGTCAAACGTACAATTTCAGCGCCGGTGGCAATAGCAATATGCTGTTCGAGGGGCGCGTGGTGGCAGGCCTGCCAATGGGAAAGACGATCGATGGCACCGGCTCTCCATCATGGTCGTTTCTGCCCTATGGGGGCCTTGGCTACCGCTACCTGGACAACGATGTTCCAGGGACCTCCATCCAAACTGAACCAGGCATCCCCACCTATGTCCCTGGATACGGCAGAAAGTCCAATTATCTCTACAGCCCGCTCGGCTTCCGAGTCGCCCAACGTTTCGGCGGAGCGTGGTCGGTCACCGCAAAAGCCGAATACGACCTGTTCTGGCTGGGGAGACAGTACAGCTATGAATCGCCCACGATCACCAACCATCAAACCACCGGATATGGAGTGCGCGGCTCCCTGGCGTTTCGCTACAAGGGCAAGGAGCGGGAATTCACCGTCGAACCCTTCATCACCTACTGGAACATCGGAGAAGCCAATCCGGTGATCCTGGGTACTGACGATCCTCACCTGATTGCCGTTATGACCGAGCCCAAGAACACGACGACAGAAGTGGGCTGCAAATTCAGCGTCAGCTTTTAGGGCAGACGGCGCCGGGAAAATCCCGCCGTCAATCACCCCCTGTCATCCGCATCGGGCTGGTTTGCGAACTATGATTGCCTGAGGATCTTTCGTCGCGGGTCTCGGCAGTCGATCGAGGCCGGATCGGCCGAACCCCTTTGCCGAGGCGATAGGCAGCGGCGTGCCGACAAAGTCCAGCCGCGGCCGCCAGGTCACTTCATCTTCACCCAATTCAGGCAGCGCTTGGGCCGCCGCTGCCAAAAACCTCGGCGGTCGAGCCTGCAAAGGGGCAATTACGCCGGTCCCTCCGCCATGGGTGGACGTTAACCACGAAAGTCGAATCTGACCTGTGCTGAATGGGATCCCAGTTCGCTTTCGAGATATGCGAACCTACGAACCCCACGATGAAGATAGGCTGCGCGTTCGGCTTCAGCTTCTGAACCAGCCGACGAAACCGGATGATCAGACCAAAATGCTTACGGAATTATTGCCGGGGGAAGCGGAGTTCGTGGGAGTAGCATCATCCCCATGGACCTTTTAAGGTGAAGATGAACGCGAGCCAATAGACCAATCCTGCGAAAGGGATTCCCAACGCCAATCCCACAAT
This sequence comes from uncultured Verrucomicrobiae bacterium, assembly GCA_963722225.1. GTDB lineage: Bacteria > Verrucomicrobiota > Verrucomicrobiia > Opitutales > Opitutaceae > Fen-1467. The sequence continues at coordinate 36,218 of CAVRNM010000195.1, read as the reverse complement.
GGCCGCGACCTTGCCAGACCGAGTAGCCCATGATGCGATACCGCAGGCTGAGCCCAGAACAAACAGTCCGAGCCCGAGCAGCAAGCAGGGCAAAGCATAGCGTTCGGCCGCCACTGACTGGTGGAGCAAATCTCCGAAAACCCCCATTGCGGCCATTCCGGCCAAGGCGAAAAGTACCGCGAGCAGAACGGCCACGCAACCGAAAGTTCCAACTGATTCTTTCCGCATAAGGCTTTGGGCTCGCCGAACAGAATGACTATTTCGCTTTGCATCTACGCCCTTCGTTTTTAACGGGCAACGGATTAATCAGTTGTGGAGACAGGAGGAAAAATCCTTTCCGAACCACGCCGAAGCTGAAGCCGCGTCGCCAAATCCGAACATTCCACACCGAGAAGGCCCTAGCAGTGCAGCCTGCGTTTTTCGGAGGCGCGACGCCCTCGCCGCGCACCTCATCAAAGACGCGATGAGGGCGTCGTGTTCCATTAAAACCGGGTATGGGGCCGTCTTTGCGCCTTGCGCGTTCCTCTCCGGTCGTGTGAATTTCGAGGCGCAATGGCGCCCGTCTTGCGCCGCTTTTCCTGACTCCCCACCAACATGAAACCGAAGAAATCCTCTTCTCCTGCCGCGTCCCGAAAATCCGGGCAAAGCCCCGCCGCGCGCGCGTTTGCCGCCCGCGTCAAGGCCGTTCGCGCCGCCCATGAGAAGTTCCTTAAGCGCCGGAATCCCGTCAATCCCGCCTGGGAGAACGGCGTCTACGAGCGCTTCCTGTATCCGGTCGTGACCGCCCATCACGTGCCGCTCGAGTGGCGCTATGATTTCAATCCGAAGACCAACCCGCATTTCATGGAGCGGCTCGGAGTCGGCGGCGCCTACAACCCCGGCGCGTTTTTTTGGAACGGCAAGGCCCACCTCGTCGTGCGCGTCGAGGGCGCGGATCGCAAGAGCTTCTTTGCCATCGCGGAAAGCCCCAATGGCGTGGACAACTTCCGTTTCTGGGATGAGCCGATCGACCTGCCGGAGCTGGCGCCGGAGACGAACGTCTACGACATGCGAATCACCATGCACGAGGATGGCTGGATCTATGGCGTGTTCTGCTCGGAAGCAAAGGACCCCAATGCCGCTCCGGGCGATCTCTCATCAGCCGTCGCCCAGGCCGGGATGGTCCGCACCAAGGACTTCAAGAAATGGGAGCGCCTGCCGAACCTCAAGACGCCCGCCTCGCAGCAGCGCAACGTCGTGCTCCACCCGGAATTTGTCGGCGGTCAGTACGCCTTCTACACCCGCCCGATGGATGGGTTCATCGACGTGGGCTCCGGCGGCGGCATCGGCTGGACGCTCTGCGCCGACATTACGACCGGCATCACCGGTCCGGAGACGATCATCGAATCCCGCGCCTACCACACGATCAAAGAAGTGAAGAACGGCCAGGGACCGGCGCCAATCAAGACCCCGCAAGGCTGGCTGCACCTCGCCCACGGCGTGCGGGGCTGCGCCGCCGGATTGCGCTATACCATGTACATGTTCATGACCGCGCTCGAGGATCCGTCGAAGGTCATCGCCCGCCCCGGCGGCCATGTGCTTTCACCGCGTTTCTCCGAGCGCGTCGGTGATGTCTCGAACGTCACCTTCACCAACGGATGGGTGCGTTTTCCCGATGACACCGTGATCATGTACTACGGAGGCTCGGACACGCGCTGTTACGCCGCTCGGTCCACCGTGGCCAAACTCGTCGACTGGTGCCTGCACACCCCGGAAGACGGCCTGACCACCCGCGGCTGCGTCGACCAGCGCCTCGCGCTGCTCCGCGCGAACCGGGCGCTGCGTGGCTAGAAATGCGGAGTGCGGTGCTTCAGCCCGCACGATCGAACACAGCGCGCGGGCTGAAGCTCCGCGCTACATGCAAGTCCGCTACTGCAACAGGCAATCCCCACTATGTGGAACTAAGGAATCCAGGGAACGAGATCGTAGATCCCAGTGCGATAAATGGTCGCCGGATGGACCTGCTTTCCAGATTTCCACATGGTCAGGACGCTCCAAATGAACACCCGGCCTCGTGCGCGGACCACGCCGCGGTCGGATCGCGGCCCGGCGGCGAGCGCCGGCCAATGCGAGTCATGGGAGCATTTTGGTTAAATTTACATCAGGTTTGCTTATGTTAGCTATTATTGCATGTAATCTGTTGCTGGAACGCACACTCCAGATTAGTTGGTAGTGTGCCCGCCACGCCGTCTGCAGCTGCCAGCCACAACCTGGAAGAAACCCTTCTGGGGTGCAGGTTGATTTATTCGCGCTACGACCGCCGCGGTCGCCAGAGGGACGCAAAGGGAGGCATCGCAGCATCATGGCTCTGACCTCCCCTCCAAAAACCTCGGTCGCGTTTCGCGTTGGTGTCAGCGGGCACCGCCCGAACCGATTGCGCGAGTCCAATCCGGAACAGCTTGACGCCGCCATCGGCCGCATTCTCCAGCGGGTGCGCGAAGTCGTGCTGTCCTTCCACGCCCAGCCGCAATCGGCAGGAACGTACTTGCCCGACCCCCCGCGGTTGCGCGTCGCATCTGCGCTGGCCGAGGGCGCCGACCGGCTCGTCGCGGCGCATGCGCTCAATCTCGGATTCTCGCTGTGCTGCCCGATGCCGTTCGCGCAAGGCGAGTACGAGCGCGATTTCGACGCGGCCCAGGCGCTCGAGCCCCGGTCGCTCGAGACCTTCCGCTCCCTGCTGGAGCTGGCCCGGGCGGGCGCCGGCCTGACGACCTTCGAGCTCGATGGCAGCCGTTCCGATTCTGGTTCCGCCTACGGAGCCGCCGGTCGCATCGTCATCAACCAATCCGACTTGCTCATCGTTGTCTGGGATGGACGCGAAGCGCAGGGATCCGGAGGAACGATCCAGACTCTGCACGAAGCGATCCACTATCAAGTGCCCATCGTGTGGGTCGACGCGGTGGCCCCCCATCACTGGCAGCTTATCCTTGGGGAAGCCGATCTCCCCGAATTCGTCTCCAGCCGACGCTGTTCACCCCGCGCCACGGCTGATGCCGGCTGGCGTCAGCTGAGCACCGTCATCCAGGAGACCCTGGATTGGCCGGCGGCGGATGCGGAAGCCGGCGAGGAGGTTCTCAGCGACCTCCGGGGACCGTATTTCCAGGAAAGAAAACCCCGGTGGAACCCCGCTCCGTTTTGGAAGCTCTTTCGCAATCTCGCGGGCCATGGTCGCCTGCGTTTTCCGCCGCTGGGCGTGCCGGATTTCGAGGCCACCGCGCGCGCGGAATGGCCGGTTCGCGAGGAGCGTCCGCCCGACGCCCCCCGGGAGGATCCCGAGACCGCCGCGGAATGGGTCAACGGCCGGTTGCGCTCCCACTTTGCCTGGGCCGACCGTCTGGCGGACTACTACGCGGACAAATACCGCAGCTCGTTCGTCCTGGCCTATCCCCTCGCCGCCCTCGCCGTGGTCCTGGCCCTGTTTCCCGTCACGATCGAACCGGTCTGGCATTCGACCGCGCTCGACATCACGTGCATTTTCGCCGAGCTCGCCACCGTCGCGGCGATCCTCGGGTTGGTCTATGTCGGCAAACTGCGGCGCTGGCACGACCGGTGGATGGAGTACCGGGTGCTGGCCGAGGTCATCCGGCAACTGCGGGTGCTCATCCCGCTGGGCGGCGGCCGGCCGTTCATCCACGTGGCCGGCCACCTCAAGAACTACGGCGAGCCGTCGCGCACCTGGATGTTTGCCTTCATGCGGGCGCTCGGGCGGTTCACCGGACTGCCCAGCACCAAGGTCGACCCTGCTTACGTGGCCCAGTGCCTGCAGCACCTGCGTGGCATCGTGGCCGACCAGCACCGCTTTCACGAGATCAACGAGCACCGCCTCGAACGCATTGCGCACACACTGCACCGGACCGCGTTCATGTTCCTCGCGCTGACCATTCTCGCCATTCTGCTCCACCTTGCCCCTTTTCTGCGTCTTTCGGATCTGCATTTCCTGCACGAACCGGCCGTCAGCCGCTGGTTCACCCTCGCGGCCGCCTGCCTGCCGGCCTTCGGTTCCGCCCTCGCGGGCATCAACAATCAGGGCGAATTCTCCCGCGTGGCCAAGCGCTCGCGCGCGATGGCCCATCGCATGAAACACCTGGAGGGCGAGATCGCCACCCTCGCGGCTCGCGCCGCCGCTCAACCCGGCTCCGTCCGTCTGGAGCACATCACCCCCCTCGCCCTCTATGTGGTTCAACTCATGATCGACGAGAACCTCGAGTGGCGCGTGGTCTTCACCGACCGCCCTCCCACCCTGCCGGCCTGAAATTCGTCCGGCGCGGTCTCCGCCTCCTTTTCACCCACCCATGCCCATGCCCGCCATCGCTCCCCTTCCCGTTTCCGATTCCACCGACCTGCCGCCCCGCGCGTTCGACGACGATGCCTGGGAAGACTTGCTCAATTTCATCGAGGAGCGCCGCGTGATTCCGATCGTCGGTCCGGAATTGCTCCGCGTGGAGACCGAGACCGGTCCGCGCATGCTTTACGAGTGGCTCGCGGAAAAACTGGCGGCGCGCCTCGGCGTCGACCTAATCGGCCTGTCCACACCATTCAGCCTCAACGACGTGGTGTGCGCCTACCTCGCCAAGCGCGGCCGGCGGGAGGAAGCCTACACGCGGATCCGCTCAATCCTCCGCGAAACGAATTTCGCTCCCTCGGCGGCGCTGCGCCAGCTCGCAGAGATCACCGACTTCGATCTTTTTGTCACCACGACGTTCGACTCGCTGCTCGAGCAGGCGATCAACGAGCAGCGCTTTCAGGGCGTCCAGTCCACCGAGGTCATCACCTACGTCCCGAACCGCGTCGCAGACCTGCCGGCCGAACGCGCGCATCTGACGCGGCCCGTCGTCTATCATCTTCTGGGCAAGCTGTCGGCCTCGCCCAACTACGTCATTTCCGACGAGGACACGCTGGAGTTTATCTGCGCGCTGCAATCCGAACACCTCACGCCGGAACGCCTCTTCTACGAACTCGAGCACAGTCACCTGCTCGTCATCGGCGGCACCTTCTCCAACTGGCTCACCCGGTTTTTCCTCCGCATGACCAAGCGCCGGCGCCTGTCGGACCCCCGTGATGTGGGCGAGGTCCTGGCCGACGACCACTCGCTGCGCGATCAGCTGCTGGTGCAGTTCCTCCACCAGGTGAGCGCGGGCACACGGCTCTTCAGCGGGGCCGAGGCCTTTGTCTCGGAGTTGCATCGCCGCTGGATGATCCGGCGCGGTCCGCTCGCCCCCGCTTCCGGAGGATCGGCACCGGTGCGGTTCTCCCCTCCGGAACGCGAGATGGCGGACAACGCGGTGTTCATCAGCTACGCCCGCGAGGATCTGGTGGCCGTCCAGCACCTCAAATCCGGACTCGATGCGGCCGGCATCCCATCCTGGTTCGACATGGAGCGGCTCGAGAGCGGCGATGATTTCAGCCGCAAGATTCAGCGCAACATCTCCCGCTGCAGTTTTTTCCTGCCCGTGGTTTCCGGCACCACCCAGCGGCGGATCGAAGGCTGGTTCCGCCGGGAGTGGAACTGGGCCGTGGATCGCACCCAGGGCATGGCCCAGGGCGCGGCGTTTCTCCTGCCCGTCTGCATCGACGAGACTTCCGAGGCCGGGGCCCTCGTCCCCGACGGCTTCATGAAGGCGCACTGGGCCCGCCTGCCCGGCGGCAACGTCGCCCCGGAATTCACCGCGCGCCTCAAGGCATTGCTCGCCGCCCGCCGCGGATGAAAAATGAGAATCCATGATGTTGTCGGGCGGGCTCACCAAATCCCGCCGCAGGCTGAAGTGGCGCCAGTTTTCAACTGGCGTACCCGCCGGTCGCAGACCGGCGCTGCTTTGGATTGCCGCTTCGCCGCGCCAGACAAGACCGTCTCCTCTACCTTGGTGCTTTCACCCGGGCCAGTCCACCTCGAATGACACCAATCGGAAATCACCAGCCGAAAATCGAAAAAGACTCGCCGGTCTCCGGCGAGTCTCCCTGGCTGGGTCTGGCCTCCTTCACCGAAGAGACGCGCGCGTTCTTCTTCGGCCGCGACGACGAGACCGCCGAGCTCGGACGCCGCGTGCAGCGCAAGCTTTTGACCGTGCTCTTCGGCCAGTCCGGCCTGGGCAAGACGTCCATGCTGCGCGCGGGCCTGGTGCCGCGCCTGCGCCCCGAGGGCTACTGCCCGATCTATGTGCGCATCGACTATTCATCGGGCTCCCCCGCGCCCGGCGAGCAGATCAAGGCGGCCGTGCTGCGCGTCACCGCCGACGCCGGCACGTGGTCCAGGCCCGCCAGCGCGCAGGCAGGCGAATCGCTCTGGGAGTTCTTCCACCATCGCGACGACGTGCTCAGCGAGGCCGGCGGGCGCACCCTCACGCCGCTGCTGATCTTCGACCAGTTCGAGGAGATCTTCACGCTCGCGCAGACCGACGACACCGGCCGCGCCCGCGCCCGGGCCTTTCTCGGCGAGCTGGCGAACCTGGTCGAGAATCGCGCGCCGGCCGCGATCGAGGACGACGAGGCGAGTGCCGGACGCTTTGACTTTTCCCGTGCCGACTACCGCGTGCTGATCGCCCTGCGCGAAGACTATCTCGCGCATCTCGAGGGCCTGCGCGACCTCATGCCGTCGGTCACCCAGAACCGCGTGCGCCTGACCCGCATGTCGGGCGGCCCCGCGCTCGAGGCGGTGATCCGTCCCGGCGCCGGGCTCGTGAGCGACGAGGTCGCCCGGCAGATCGTGCGCTTCGTCTCGGGCGCGCAGGATCTCGCCACCGCCGAGGTCGAACCTTCGCTGCTGAGCCTCGTGTGCCGTGAGCTCAACGAAGTCCGGATGGCGAAAGGCGAACCGGAGATCTCGGCCGATCTCCTCGCCGGTTCGCGCGAATCGATTCTTGGCGAATTCTACGAGCGCTCGCTGGCCGGCCAGCCCACCGGCGTGCGCCATTTCATCGAGGACGTGCTGCTCACCGACTCCGGTTACCGCGAGAGCGTGGCCGAGGAACGCGTCCGCAAGGCCTTCGGCGAAGCCGGAGCACCCGACGCGGCGACGCAGCTGGTCGACCGCCGGTTGCTGCGCATCGAGGAGCGGCTCGACGTGCGCCGCGTGGAGCTCACGCACGACGTGCTGTGCGGCGTCGTGCGCGCGAGCCGGGATTCCCGCCGCGAGCGCGAGGCCAAGGAGCGCGCCGAGCGCGAACTGGCCGCCACCCGCGCCAAGGAGGAGTCCACCCGGCGCGCTTTGCATCGGGCGCGGGCCGTCGCCGCCGTCTGTTCGGTGCTGGCCCTAGCCGCCCTCGGCAGCGCGATCTTTGGCTATCGGAACATGAAGCGCGCGCAGCGCGCCCAAGCCGGCGAAGCCGCGGCGCGCACGCTCGCCCAGGCCCAGGAACTCGCCGCCCGCCAGCGCGCCTATGCCTCGGACATGAACATCGCGGCGGAGGCGCTGCGGGTGAACAACCTCGGCCACGCCAAGGACCTGCTTGACCGCCAGCATCCGCAACCGGGTCAGCGCGATCTGCGCGGCTGGGAGTGGCGCTACCTTTGGGCGCAGACCCGCAGCGACGCGCTGTCGACGCTGGGGCAAAAAAATAGCGAAATTGGCTCGCTGGCGGTTTCCGCTGACGGCCGGTGGCTGGCGGCCGGGCTGGTGCACAAGGGCGGAGTGTTCATCTGGGACCTGGCGTCCGGGCGGGAGGTAGCTGATCTCGCGCCTGACACGATGCGGGCGGCCGTCGCGTTCTCGCCAGCGGAACCCCTGCTAGCGTTTGCTTCCACCAGTACCGCTCCCGGCAAAGAGGAGAAGGCCACCCTGAGCCTCTGGAACGCCGCGACGCGCCAGATGGTGGCTGAATTCCCCTTGGACGGAATGTGCGCCGGCCTGGCTTTCTCAAAGGATGGCCGGACCTTGGCCACGTCGGCTAGTTCCGGCGCAAAGGGATTCATTACGCTGCGGCGCGTGTCCGACGGAGCGACGCTAGCCCGCTATGCCACCGAACAGATCTACATGTGGACCTCCTCCGGTTTTACGGCGACAGCGGATTTGAGCCTCGGGGCCTATGCCATTCCCTCGGGCCAGATACGCGTCATTGATCTGCGTGATGGCCGGGAGCTCTGGACCGCCAGCGTCACGCAGCAGTCCATCACGGCTCTGGCCTTTTCACCGGATGGCAAGACGCTGGCTTCCGCAGCAGGCTTCGCTGAATCGGCCGTCCGCCTCTGGGACTCCACCACCGGCCGGGAGATCGGGAGGCTCGAAGGGCACCAATCGTGGGTCGGCGCCATTGTCTTCTGGCCCGACGGCAGGAAACTGGCGACGGCCAGCGCGGACCAGACCATCCGCACCTGGGACCTGGCCAGCCGGAAGTGCCTCGACGTCCTCCGCGGAAATCGCAACGAAGTGTGGCGAATGGCCCTGCTGCCCGACACCCGGACGCTTGTCAGCGGCAGCAAAGACGGGGTGATCAGCCTGTGGAATGCCTCGATCCCCCACCCGCACCAGGATCGCACCACGTGGACAGGGATTATCTCCGGGTGGAGGTTCTCTTCTGACGGCCGGTCGATTGTGACGCTGGATTCGGAGGGTCAAGTCTCGCGTTGGACCGGACCTGAGTTCCAAAACGAGGAGCCTTTGCTGAAAATCAAATCTGCGCACTCTTCCCATTTCTCCCGAGATGGCCGCTGGCTGGCGACCAAAACCGCGGATAACATCATCCAGGTGTGGGACCTCTCGCGGGGCGTTGTTTCCGGTCATTATAAGCCGGATCCCGCGACCGAATTCGTTGCGGCCTTTCTCACCCCGGGAAACCGCCTGCTGCTCTATTCCAGCGCCGAGAATCAGACGCGTGAATGGGACCTGGCGGCGAACCGGGAGATCCAGGCATGGCACGGAGTGGGGTCGACGACGGCGGGCGGTCTTTCTCCAGATGATCGGCTGATGGTGGAAATCAGCTACGAGGGGGAGGTCCAATTCCGCGACCTGCCGGACCAGCGCACCACCACCCCGTTCCTGGACATCCAGGAGGCCTGGAGCATTGCCTTCTCCCAGGATGCCAAGCGCCTCGCGGTGGCCAGTGCCATGGGTTATGTCCGCGTCTGGGCCCTGGCGACCGCGCGGGAAGAGGCCACACTGCGGGGCTTCCATAACGGCTCCCATTCGGTCGCCTTCTCGCCCGACGGGGAACGCCTGGCCGCCAGCGGTTCGACGGGCGATGCGCTGAAGCTGTGGGCGGTGGACAGCTGGCAGGAGGTGTTGAGTTTGGATGTTCCCGGCTCCGTTTTCCGCGGAACCGCATTTTCGCCCGCCGGCGATGCCATCGGTACGTTGAGTAGCGAAGGGCAGCTCAATGTCTGGCGCGCGCCCACCTGGGCGGAGATCGCCGCAGCGGAGAAAGCGCGATGAGGAACGTCCACGGATTTTCGATTTGGGGTTGCCGGTTTTCGATTGCCGCCAGCGAACGACGACACGCGGCGCACCCGCCCGGCCGTACGCCCCAGCCGACTCTGAAAGAATTCACCCCGTCCGCCCACCGCCGATGACCCCAATCGAAAATCGGAAGTCGGAAATCGCAACTGCCTCCGGCGCGGCGGTTGACCCCCAGCGGCCCTGGCTGGGTCTCTCCTCCTTCACCGAGGAGACGCGTTCGTTCTTCTTCGGCCGCGACGACGAGACCGCCGAGCTCGGACGCCGCGTGCAGCGCAAGCTTTTGACCGTGCTCTTCGGCCAGTCCGGCCTGGGCAAGACGTCCATGTTGCGCGCGGGCCTGGTGCCGCGCCTGCGCCCCGAGGGCTACTGCCCGATCTATGTGCGCATTGATTACTCGTCCGGTTCTCCGCCGCCCGGCGAGCAGATCAAGGCGGCCGTGCTGCGCGTCACCGCCGACGCCGGCACGTGGTCCAGGCCCGCCAGCGCGCAGGCAGGCGAATCGCTCTGGGAGTTCTTCCACCATCGCGACGACGTGCTCAGCGAGGCCGGCGGGCGCACCCTCACGCCGCTGCTGATCTTCGACCAGTTCGAGGAGGTCTTCACGCTCGCGCAGACCGACGACACCGGACGCGCCCGCGCCCGCGCCTTCCTGGGCGAGCTGGCCGCCTTGGTCGAGAATCGCGCGCCGGCGGCCATCGAGGACGACGAGGCGAGCGCCGGACGCTTTGACTTTTCCCGTGCCGACTACCGCGTGCTGATCGCCCTGCGCGAAGACTATCTCGCGCATCTCGAGGGCCTGCGCGACCTCATGCCGTCGGTCACCCAGAACCGCGTGCGCCTGACCCGCATGACCGGCGGCCCCGCGCTCGAGGCCGTGATCCGCCCCGGCGCCGGGCTCGTGAGCGACGAGGTCGCCCGGCAGATCGTGCGCTTCGTCTCGGGCGCGCAGGATCTCGCCACCGCCGAGGTCGAACCTTCGCTGCTGAGCCTCGTGTGCCGTGAGCTCAACGAAGTCCGGATGGCGAAAGGTGAACCGGAGATCTCAGCCGATCTGCTCGCCGGTTCGCGGGAGTCGATCCTGGGCGAGTTCTACGAGCGCTCGCTCGCGGACCAGCCCGCCGGTGTGCGCCATTTCATCGAGGACGTGCTGCTGACCGACTCCGGCTACCGCGAGAGCGTGGCCGAGGAGCGCGTCCGCAAGGCCTTCGCCGATGCGGGAGCGCCCGGCGCCGCGACCCAGCTCGTCGACCGTCGGCTCCTGCGCATCGAGGAGCGGCTCGACGTGCGCCGCGTGGAGCTGACGCACGACGTCCTCTGCGGCGTCGTGCGCGCGAGCCGTGACTCCCGTCGCGAGCGCGAGCTGGCCGCCACCCGCGCCAAGGAGGAATCCACGCGGCAGGCGCTGCGCCGGGCGCGCACGGTAGCCGCCGGCTGTGCGGTGCTCGCGTTGGTGGCGATTGGCAGCGCGATCTTCGGCTACCTGAACCTGCAGAAGGCCCGCGCCGCCGAGGCGGCCGCCCGACACACCCGCGAACGCAGGCCGAGGGCCTCGTCAGCTACATGATGCAGGACCTTGCCCCGTCGCTCGAGCAGTACGGACGCGTCGCGCTTCTGAGGCAGCTGGCAGACCAGGCGGTGCACTATTTTGACGCGCTTCCCCTCGAGCTCAAGGGACCCGCCTCGCTTTCAAATGGCGCCGAGGCGCTGGCTCTCGCATCGCACATCAAGTCGCTTTCCGGCGACAAAGCCGGGTCCGACCAGGCTCAGGCGAGGTCGATCGCCACCTGGGAGCAGGCGGTGGCCGCGGCCCCCGGCGATCCGCGGCCCGCGCTCGGGCTTGCCCTGGAGAAATTCGTGGTCGGCACGGACGAACGGCTGTCGAGCAGCGAGCAGGAGAAGCGGCAACGCGAGGCGATCGACGAATTGCGGCGCCTGCATCAGAATCATCCGGCAGACCGCGAGATTACCCGGCAGCTGGCCTCATGCCTGACCGGCTTCGGCTTCCAGGTGGGCTATGCCTGGGGCCATGCGGCGGAGGAGGTGGCGGTCGCCGAGGAAGCGCTTGGGCTGCTCGACGGACTATTGGCCACTGATCCGAAGAATCCGATCCTGCTCGCGAGCCGGATCTCCGCCCTGCAGGCGCGGGCGGACGGAACCCAGTTCACCGGCAACAAGTCGAAGGCGATCGAGTACAGCGAAGCGGCGCTGGCCTTCGCGGAAAAAGCGCTCCAGTCCGACCCGGGAAACCTCGCTTTGATCGCGGTGGCGGCCCACTGCGGCAACAACCTCAGCTATCGGACCAGCGAAGTGAACGACGAGCGTTCACTCGAAGGCGAGCGCATCGCCCGCGCCCACTGGCAGACCCTGTCGCAGCTCGATTCCAACAACGCCGAATATCGCAGGCAATTCGTTTGGTCGCACTTGATGGAATGCAATTACTGGATTAAGACCGGACGGCTCGCCTTGATGCGCCGCGCGTTCGAGGAATTCGACACCCTGCTCGCCTCCGAAGATCGCGACCTAGGAGCAAACGAGGGGTTCGCTTGGAACGCCGCACGAGTTGCCAAACTCGAAGCGGACACCGGCCATCCCGAACGGGCGCGCGACCAGCTCGCCGAGATGCGCGATCGTTACCGCACTTGGGTGGCAAAGTTGCCGCCGGGCGAGGCCGCAGAAGTCCTCCGCCAGTGGCAGGCCAGCTTGCCGCCGGACAATGTTGCCCATGGTCCGCTGCTGCATGCGCTGGGTCGTTTTGACGAGGCGCTACCGTTTCTCGAGCAAACGTCACCCACCTTCTTCGCCCGTTTTCATTTTCAGGTCATTTGGGACGACGTGCGCGACGATCCGCGTTTTCACCGCCTGCTGGCCAAGCTCGGCTGCGAAGAGGATTACCGCATCGGCCGGGCAACGCTGGAGCGCATGCTCCGGGAACGGGGGGCGCTGGAACAGAAGCCAGAATCCAGAACACAGAAGTCAACGACGGCTGCCGGGATCCGGCCATGAGCGAGCCTTTCAAAGCCGTCTTTCTCTCCTACGCCTCCCAGGATGCCGAGGCGGCGCGGCGCATTGCCGAGGCGTTGCGCGCCGCTGGCGTCGAGGTGTGGTTCGACCAGAGCGAGCTGCGCGGCGGCGACGCGTGGGACCAGAAGATCCGCAAGCAGATCAAGGAATGCGCGCTATTCGTGCCGGTGATCTCGGCGAATACACAGGCGCGGCCCGAGGGCTATTTCCGGCGCGAGTGGCGCCTGGCGGTCGACCGCTCGCACGACATGGACGACGATTTTCCCGCAACCACAACAAATAGAGAAAGGTCTAAGTCATGAGCTACCTGCTCGTTCGCCACAAAGTCGCCGATTACGCCAAATGGAAAGCCGTCTACGACGCTCACCAACCCGTGCGCCAAAGCGCCAAGCTCAAGGAAGTGCATCTGCTCCGTGGGATCGATGACGCCAACGAGGTCGTCATGCTGTTCGCCGCCGATGACCTCGCCGCCGCCCAGGCGTTTGTCAGCTCGCCCAATCTGCGTGAGACCATGGAGAAAGCCGGCGTGACTGACCAGCCGAGTGTTTTCTTTCTCCACTAGGTCCGCCGGCTCAGCCCGAAGCGATTGAGCGGCTGCGCCCAGTTTTTACGCGTCCAGGCAGGTCCGCACCATCCGGGCCAACCGTGCGGCCTCAAAGGGCTTCTGGAGAAAAGATACTCCGCGCGTTTGCTGCAGGCCGCGGACCATCTTCTCCGGGCTGTACCCGCTCATCAAAATCACCTTGAGGGCCTGCTTTTGCTGCAGCAGGCGATCCGCCAGCTCGACGCCCGAGATGCCTCCGGGCATCACGACATCGGTGATGACGAGATCAATCTGTCCATCGCGCTGCGCCCATTGCCGCAGCGCATCCGGTCCGTTGCCGGCCGCCCAGACCCGGTAGCCAAGTTTCCCGAGGATTTCCAGCAACCCGCGCCGAACCGAGTCTTCATCCTCGACCACCAAAAGATTCTCGTTTCCGCCCGGCACCGACCCGACCTCCAGGATCGGGTCAACGATGGCTGCGACCTGCTCCCGCGCGGGCAGGTAGATGGAAAAAGTGCTGCCGCGCCCGACCGCCGAGTCCACTTCAATCCAGCCGCGGTGCTGTTTGGCGATGCCATAGACGGTCGCCAGCCCCAATCCAGTGCCCTTGCCGGCTTCCTTGGTCGTGAAGAACGGTTCGAAAATCCGCTCCAGGGTCGCTTCATCCATGCCGCAGCCATTGTCTGAAACCGCCAGGCAAACGAACTGGCCTGAATAGGCCTCCGGATTGCGCTGGCTGGCGGAGGCGACGAGATTCACCGACCGCGTCGTCAGCGTAATGCGCCCGCCCCCGGGCATGGCATCGCGGGCGTTGACGACCAAATTCATCACCACCTGTTCGAGCATGCCCGGATCGGCTTCGAGCCAGAGATCGCCGAGGGCCCCGTTGAACTCGAGATGGATGTTTTCGCCGATCAGGCGGCGCAGCATCTTCAGCAGATTGCCCAACAGGGAGTTCAGGTCCAGCACCTGGGGATGGAGGACCTGCCGGCGACTGAACATCAGCAACTGACGGGTGAGGTTCGCCGCCCGCTTGGCCTCGCCCTCCAAATCCTTGAGCCCGCTGTGCACCTCCGGGGAAAGCTTGGGGTCGTCCTGCAGCATGTTCAACTGCAGCAGAATCGCCGTGAGGATGTTGTTGAAGTCGTGCGCGACGCCGCCGGCAAGCTGGCCGACCGCCTCCATTTTCTGCGCCTGGATGAGCTGGGCCTGCAACGCCTGGCGTTTCTCCTCCTCCCGCTTGCGATCGGTGATGTCGCGGGTGATGCCGATGATGCCAACGGGTTTGCCCTCTTCCGACCAGAGGAAGGTGGCGGAGACTTCGGCCAAGAAAACGGAGCCATCCTTGCGCATTTCCTCGGACTCATAGGTGCGAATCGCGTTGCGGTCATAGTGGCCGGTGCCCGCCTGCTTCAGGCCATCCTCGATCATTGCCGCATCCTTGGCCGCCTGCCGCGGTGTCACGACGTCCCGGAATGTGAGCTTAAGAAACTCCTCGACCTTCCAGCCGTGGGTGCGTTCCACCGCGGAGTTGGCGTAAGTATACCGGCCCGAAAAATCCGTGGTCCAAATCAAGTCCGGAACGCATTTGGCAATCTGTTGATACCGTTCTTCACTCTCGCGCAACGCCCGCTCGGCTTTCACCCGCTCGGAAATATCCAGGCTTACACCGATTCCGTAGCGTTTGCCGTCCCAGCCAAATGCCTTGCCGCTGGCCAGCCGGGGGACTTCCACGCCATCCGCCCGGATCGACAAATACTCGACCGAACCCTGCCCGGCCATCAAGCCCCGTCTTAGGGCCTGAGCCACCTTCTCCCGATCCTTCGGATGGATCGTATCGCTCATAGCAAAGGCCCCTTTTTCGACCTTCTCGGAGGTCACGCCATAATTCTGCTCAAAACTGCGATTCCAACGAAGGTACCGGCCGTTCTCATCGATCACGAAGGCGTTTCCCGGCATGGCCTCAAACAGCGCTTCGAAGAATCGCCGCTCGCGATCCAACGCGGCGGCGGTCCGCTTCCGCTCGGTGATATCCTGCAACGTGAACTGCAGGAGACGACGCGGGCCGGACTGAAAACTCATCAGATGGACCTCCGCATCCCAGATTTCCCCGTCGGGGCGCTGATGCCGCCATTCGAAGGCGATGCTGCCCTCGGCCAATGCCCGCTCGATGTAGAGGCGCGCCTTCTCCAAAGACGGAGTGCCGTCATATTGCACCGGTGCGGAAACGTCGGCCGGGACCTTGCCGAGAATCGCCTCGCGCGCGGGGAAGCGGTAGATCTCAACCGCGGCCTCATTGCAATCGACGTATTGGAGCGTCTCGGCATCCATCACCACGATGGGGATCCGGGAGCTATCGAATATTCGTTTGCGGAACACCGCGCTCTCGTGCAGGGCGGTCTCCGTCCGTCTGCGCTCGGTGACATCCCGGACGATCGCCTGGAGAAAAACCGCGCCATCAACTTCGACTCGATTCAGGCTCACCTCCGCGTCAAACGGCGTTCCATCCAGTCGCAGGTGCTGCCATTCGAAGTTCTGGGGAGTGCCGGCAAATGCGGCGGCGATCTTTTCCCGTGCGCTCCCGGCCGAATCGCGGCCGTCCGGCTGCTGGGGTGGTGAGAACCCGATGGGCGATTGGCCGATGATCCGGTCCCGCTTGCCGCCGAACATCGCCTCGGTCTTTTGATTGCAGGAAAGGAACACCTGCTCATCCATCAGAAAGATCGCGTCGTTGGCCGTTTCGAACAAGGTGCGGAACTTGCGCTCGGAGGATCGGAGGAGCTCCGCCTGCCGGCTCCGTTCGACCTCCGCCCTGGCCCGTTGCTCCTGCTCCACCGCGAGGAGCCGCAACGAGGTGCGGGATTCGCTGAGGGTATCCTGCAGTCGCTGCAGGACAAAGTGCAGGACGGTCAGCAGCGCTGCCATGAAGAGAACCATGATCGGCAGCACCCGGGCCCAGACGAACGGCGACCGGAAATCGAGGAGCATCCCGGATGATTGCGCCGGAGACGATGTCAGGGGCAAATACCCCAGGATCCAACCCCAGGCGGACACCAGCAGCAGGGCGGTGATCAGACCCAACCCCGCCATGGCAGCCGGGTACCCAAAGAAAAGGCTGAGCGCCGCCAGCAGCACGATCGCATAAAGGGAGGTGTTCGGCATCACTCCAGCTTCCAGGGTGCTCACGACCAGGAACGCCAGCAGCACGAGCGCAACGAGCGCGAAGCGCAGGGTGAACGGAAACCCACGGCCAACTGCCGCGCAGGCCGCGACCAACGGGAGCGCGCAGACCACCCAGAACGACGGTCGCGCCAAGATGGCCGGGGCATGTTCGAGATAGAGCAACACCACGCTGGTCGCACTGCCGAGGAACACGGTCCACGCGAACACATCGAGCACGGCGTAGCAAATGTCGACGGGGACATGCGCCTTGGAACCCGGCCAATGGCGGTTGGGCTGGAAAAGTCGGTGCTTCAGCAGGGCCCGGATCATGGCGGATTCACCACCCGGTTTGGCCGGCGCCCAGCTCGCGGTGCGCGCCGGCCGTGGCGGAGGGAGCGACGACGACAGGCGAAGAACTGATTTGCACCGCTCGGGATGAATGGCTCGGCAGCAATCCGCTATGCCGGCATCCGCGGGGATGGACGAAAGGCGGCTCGGGCAAGCTCGGCTTCATCGCCTGTATTCCAGCCGTTTCCAAGCGGACCGTCAATCGCGCGTTGCTTTACGCCCCGCGGCGGGCTTCAGGGTGTCGCCTCGCCCGGTGCTTCGCTTTCAGGTGTTCTTGAAGAACCCTGCAAGGTTGCCGTTTCCATTGCGGTTGGTGGCACCGGTGACAATGGTCGGACGGGCGTGCCGGACGGACACCGTGAGTTTCCGCCCGGGAGCCGCCTGTTTCTCCAGCCGGACGGCCGGTTGTTGGCCCCCGCCGACCAAAGCCTGAAGTTCGCTCACGGCGGCCCGCATGGCGACAGCCTGGGCCGTCATCTCCACGGCCGCCGAGGCGCTTTCCTCGGCACTCGCGGCGTTATTCTGGGTCACCAGGTTGAGCTTGACCATCGCGTGGTTGACCTGGTTGACGCCGCTACTCTGTTCGGCCGAGGCATGAGCGATCTCACCGATGAGCGTGTCCGCCTCGCGAATTTTGGCGCCGACTTCTTCCAGGTTGGTCGCGACCTTGGCGCTGATCTGCACCCCGCGATTGCTTTTCTCAATCGAGTTCTCGATCAGGGTGGCGGTTTCCTTGGCCGCCTGGGCGCTGCGCTGGGCCAGGCTGCGGACCTCCTCGGCCACGACGGCGAATCCGGCGCCAGCCTCGCCGGCCCGGGCGGCTTCGACCGCCGCGTTGAGGGCGAGAATGTTGGTCTGGAAGGCGATTTCGTCGATGGTCTTGACGATCTTGGCGATATTGTCGCTGGCCGCCTTGATTTCGCTCATGGCGGTGCGCATCGTGCCGACGTCGGCCGTGCCGCGGTCGGCGGCGGCGCAGGCCTCGGAGGCCTTGTGCTTGGCCACGTCGGAATGTTCGGCATTGCGCTTGGCGACGCTGGAAATCTCCTCGAGCGTGGCGCTGGTCTCCTCCAAGGAGGCGGCCTGCTCGCTGGCGCCATCGGCCAGGCGCTGACCGGACTCACGCACCGTGCCGGAGGCAGTTTCGATGTGCCCCGAGGCCTCGCCCAGATTGGTGGCCACCCGGTTCACCGGCCGCATCACCGAGCGTTGGATGATCAACACGAGCGTGGCGCAACCCAAGGTGACGACGATGGCGGCCAGCACGAGGTTCGTGTAGCGCTGGCTGCGAATCTTGCTGGTGCTGTCGTCGAGCCGCGCGTTCAGCTGGGCCGCCGCGGCGGCGGAAAGCTGGGTGAGCTGTTGGCGCATCTGGTCGGTTCCGGCGGTCAGGGCAGCCGCCTTCGGCCGGGCCGCGTCCCGCGTGGCGGCATCGGCGGCAGTCATGCCCTTGAAAAGGTCAGCGCGAGCCCCGTCGAGTCCGGCCAGCTGGCTGCGGAGCGCCGCAAGCTCGTAGGTCGCCAGTCCGGCCGCTTCCGCCTGGCTCGCGATCTCATCGACCATCTGGACGGTCCTGGCATTCCGGGCGGCGGCGTCCTTCAAGGTATCCGGTTCGCCGGTCATGGTGGCATCCGTGAAGGCCTTGGCGGACGCCTCGAATTCAAAGAGGGCCGACTGGCATTTGAGCGACACGGGCACGCTGACGCGACCGACCGCCGCCAGCATGCGTTCCTGCAGGGCGCCGGTGACAAAACCCACCGCGACTGAGGAGACGTATCCGACAACGAGGATCGCGATGCCCAGCAGGAGTTTGGTCCGGAGGTTGAGATTGTTCCATTTCATGGTGGGATGGGCGGCCGGCCCGCTTCCAGGGTGCCGCGGGGGTCCTTCGGTCACTGCACCGTCAGAACCTTGACCCCTTCGGGCTTGGCGTCGCCGGAGACATAGCCAAAAGCGCCGGGAGTCTTGGCAACATACGCGATCATCGCGGCATCGTCCGCCATGGTCTCGGGCATCACACCCTTGCCGGTGAAGACCTGTTTCTTCCAATATTTGCCAAACTGGTCGGCGGTCCGGGCAGTAATGTCATTGATGACCTTGTCGTGGGTCGGTCCGTCCGAGAGGACCGCCAGCCTGATGACAGTGCCGTTGTCCCACTTGCTTTTGTTGCCGAGCAGGATGTTCTTGGCCTCCTCTTTCGAAACGGTGGCGGTGCCGGCGTCCGGATTCGCGATGAGCTGGTAGTCGGCGGCACGGGCGGCGACGGCAAGGGCCGCGCACGCGAGGAGAAGGGTGATGAAGCGTTTCATGCGGGGATCTCCTGAGTCGGAGGTTAGAAACTGATCGTCGTCTTGAGCACCACGTAGTGCCACTTGCTGTCGGCCGTGCTGGCGGGCCTCGGGTCTCCCGAGAGCCCCAGCGGCGTGAAGCCGTCCATGAAATGATACTCGGCCTTCACCACGCACCATTTCGTGAGGTTGTAGCTCACTGCAACGCAGTTGTCTTTGGAGAAGTCGGCCGGATTGGATCGGCTGGCGGCGCTGCCTTTGCGATCGTCGCAATTCCCGGCATAGTAGTAGCCGAGGCCGATCTTGTCGGTCGCCTGGTAGGAGACCATGCCGTAATAATAGTCGAGATTGGCGGAATATGGGCTGGTTGTCGGCTGGCCCAGCAGAGCGAGCGCCGGGATCGTGGTCGTGCCGTGCAGCTCGTCGATGAGCTTGTATTCGGCCGCAAAGACCCATTTGCCAGTGGTGTACTCCGCGGAAAGCGTGCGGAATAAAATGTCCACGCCCGAGACCGTGGCTGGCGTGCCGGCGAACGAGCCGGAGTAGTCCCACGCGCCCTGGCCAAGCATCTCGTCGACCCTGTCGGCCAGCGCGAGGTCGCCACCGCTCAGTGTCGAGGTCGTCCCCAGCACCCCGGAGAGCGTGGTATTCGGGAGCCGCTGAATCGAGTAGCCGACCTTGAGCCCGTCCACCGGCAGGTTCCAGAACAACGACGCTCCCTGCACGCCCTGGCCAAACTGCCATTTATCAAACTGAATCAGAGAGGAACTAATGCCGCGCAGCAGCGGGAGATTGCTGTCCGACAGGGCCTCCTTAGCGCCAGCATAGACTTGGTAGTCGAGGCTGCCCGCCCGGCTGAGGCCCAAAGTGCCGTAAAGCGAGATGCCGTCGAATGACGCATCGACCGCCCGGAGCGGCCGCGGATAGAAGGAGAAGGGAAGCGAGGCGAAGGTCCGGATGGCATCGAGGTCCTGCGAGTCGTTGTAGAGGCCGTGCGGAAGCTTGTTGCGGCCCAGCCGAACGCCGAACTGCTGGCAGAAGGAGTAATCCGCGTTGGCGAAATCCAACGTGAGTTCCTGGTAATCGCCCAGCTTGTAGGCGTAAACCTGGCCGCCGACGCGCAGACCGTTGTCGAAGCGGTGCGTGCTGTTGAGGATGACGTCGACGAGGTTGAGGTTAAGGGTGTCCTTGGTGTCGCCCAGGTAGTCGACCGTGTCGGAATCCGACGCGGTGACGCTGATCGACCCGTGAACACTGAAATCATCGGCCTGGGCCGTGCTGCCGGCCGGACCGGACAGCATCACGGTCAGGCAGGCGGCAACGAGGAGGTTCTTATTGCGTGCGTTCATGATAAGTTGATCTTGGCAGAGGATTCGAAGGGATGATGATGGAATTGGCGGCGGGGCCGGAGTGGGGCCGAAGCTCGTCCGGGCAGGTGAAGCGGCATGCGGTCATCGCAAGGACCCAGGATCGGGACACTCCTCCTCGTTCTGTTGCAGGAATATGCGCAGCCGCGCGTCAGGTATTTACCAACCGAGGACGCCGGCTCTGTCAGGGAAACCCTGACACCCAGGGCACCTTCCACTCCACAAATCGGAGAGCACCCGCGGCCCACGCCAAGCCGCCCTCGTCCGCGGGGACAGGTGGCTTGGCGGCGCCCGCCGGCGGCAAGGCAACGCGCAAGGCCGCAACGAAACAGCCGAAGGAGACCGCGCCCTCAGGCCGGAATGCCACTCTGCGCATCCGGGCAGGAAGCCCGCGGGCGGGCGAGGTCGGTCGCCGGCGGCACTCTCAAGGCCTGGTCCGCCTACAGGGAAACTATCCCCTCTCTCAGGGCGTAACGCACAAGTTCCGCCGTGCTGGCGCAACTCAGCTTGGACATCAACCGGGCACGATAAGTCTCGATGGACTTCGTACTGACGCCGAGCCGTTCGGCCATCTCCTTGTTGCGCAGGCCGTCGACAATCAGTTTCAGAACTGCCATCTCGCGCTCCGACAGCTTTGGGACGGTGCGGGCGCCTTCGAGATCGGGTTTGGCCCGGAGATCCTCGACGAGCATTGCAACCGCGGAAGGCGAAAGATGCACTTTCCCTTCCATCACCGTGTGGACGGCGCGGACCAGCTCGTCCGCCGCCTCGTCTTTCAGCACGTATCCCGCGGCTCCAGCCTGCAAAGCTTCCTGCACCCGCATCAGATCAGCGTCGGCAGAAAGGACCAAAACCTTGGTGCCGGGCCGCTCGGCCAAAATACGCTGCGTCCAGACCAGGCCATTCTCATCAGGCAGGTGCAGGTCCATGACCACGAGGTCAGGCATTTCACGCCGGACGCACTCCATTGCATTGCGTCCGTCCCCAACCTCGCCCACCACCTTGAGATCAGGTTCCCGCTCCAAAACCATGCGCAAGCCGTCGCGCAAGATCCGGTGATCGTCGACCAGGACAATTCTGACCCCCATGGAAATACGACTAACCTAATCCCCCTGTTTTGTGAAGCCGTTTAGCTGGTCTTCTCCCCGGGGCTGCCACGCCGTCCGCCAGCGCCGGGTCCCCGAGGGCTTGTTTGGGAATCCGACGAAGCGGGAGTCGCCGCTCGATCGATGACTGGGAGGCAGCCGCCCAGACGCCTCACCGAGCCACCGTCGGCTCGGCCGGCCCTGTCGGGGATGCTAGATATTTGTCGAGAAACGCCTCCAAATGCCGGTAGAAATTGATCCGGGCCTGTTCGTTGCGAAATCCATGGCCCTCGTTGCCCTCATAGATGTATTCGTAGGTCTTCTGGTATTTCTTCAGTTCCCGCTCCAATTCCTTCCAATTCTTGATGACCACGCGCGGATCGTTCTCCCCGTAGGCATGAAGCGTGGGAATCTTGATCCGGGAGACGAAGTTCACCGGCGAACGGGAATTGAGGATTTCCTTATCGTCTCCAACCATATTATGATAGAAGGCTTTTCCTTCTTCGGCTTCTTCGTGCTGCCAGCTCGAAATCAAACTCAGGTCTGACACGCCGACATAGTTCACCGCGCACCGGTACAAATCGGGCGTGAAGACGGCGCCGGCCAGGGCCGCATATCCGCCGTAGCTGGCTCCGTAGATGCAAACCCGGGCCGGGTCCGCGAGGCCCTGGTCCACCGCCCACTTCACCGCATCCGTCAAATCATCCTGCATCTTGCCGCCCCATTCGCGCCGCCCGGCGAGCAGAAAAGTGATTCCATAACCGCCCGAACCGCGATAGTTTGGCTGGAGCACGGCGTAGCCGCGGCTGGCGAGAAACTGGACCTCCGGATCGTAGCCCCATTGGTCATAGATCCCATAGGGACCGCCATGGGGGTGAATGATCAGCGGGACCCGTTTCCCTTCGGCTCCCGCCGGGAGGGTGAGGAAACCGTGGATCAGGAGGCCGTCGCGCGCGCGGTACTCGATCGGCTTCATGGGCTGAAGCTGGTCGGGTGAGATCCGCGGGTGGGTTTTCCCCAGCTGGACGAGCTGGGTTTTGCCCCGAAGGTCGAGTAGGTAGAACTCTCCCGGGTTCAAATCGCCGTGGACGACGACGGTGAATACGTTCTCGTTCCGATCGGAGCTGACGATCGTGACGTCGAACTTTGCCGGAAATGCCTTGCGCAACATGCCGGCGATCTTCGCCAGGCGGGGATCAAACCACTTTTCCTCCCGGCCGTCCGGACCGTAATCGACTCCTTCCAGGCGGGAATGATCCCACGACAAACGCACTGTCTCAATTCCTCCGCCGTCCGATTGAAACAGGGGGGCGCCCCATTGCCGCGTCTTCGGGTCGTACCCGTACAAGGCAGCGCGGCCTTCGTCGTCGGCCTTCGTCAAATAAATGGTGCGGTTGTCGGCGGAAAAACCATGATAACGGACCGGGCTGTTTTCCGCGAGGATTCCGCCCGCATACTCCGCGATGGGAGCCCATGAGCTCGACCGATCGGCGCGGCTTTCGTGGATGGTCCGGTCACCGTCCTGCCGAACCCGATAACGTACCTCGCCGTCACCATCCGCCTTCCAATCGCCAGTTTCGGGATCGTCGCCAAAAGCCCGGTTCCGTTCCGCCGTGAGCAAATTGATCGTAAAGAGCCCCTCATGCCAACCGTTGGGGGACGATCTCCCGTAGACGAGAATATGCGTCGGGTCAAATTGCAGACGATCCACGAGTCTGGCGTAGGCGGCGTCCTGCCGGTTTTCCCTGAAGTTTTCTGCCAGGAACTGGACGCTCTTTGTCGAGACTTGGACCACCATGATGGCCCGGGACTCGCGTCCGTTCGGATCGGCAGAAAACACGATCCGGTCATCGCCCTTCCAAAAAACCTCGGTGATGTCGCCGTCAAACGCGCGGACAATGGGTTCCACCGTGCCGGCGGTCAGATCGAAAAGGATCACCGACATCTTGTCCTTGACCGGCGAAAGGAAGGCGACGTGCCGGCCATCGGGAGAAACCACCGGGGAGGCGATCTCCGGATTCTGGAAGAAGGCGTCAACGGCAGGGCGTTCCGCGGCGCGGCCGCTGGCGACCGCGATCAAGCTGACCCACCACCAAGTCATTACGCGCTGGCGGCACATGCTTTCCCATTGCCGCAGCGCGCGGAGGAGGTCGATATTTTTCCGCAGTCGGAAAGAGGATCGATCCTTAAAATTCCGACACCCAGTCGATGGTTGGTCGCGGTAAGCTCCAGGTGAACCAACCAGAACGCCCCGGCCGCGGTCCCGGTGCCAGGGGAAAAAAGCCGCGGGTCAAATGCGCTGAGTGATCCACCCCCAGCAGTCTGGTCCACGGAGCCCGGGCTTCAAGCCTCCGCCCACGGATTGACAAGGTGCAACGGGAGCGAGCGTTGCCTCATGCCCACGGCTGCCTAACCCGGATTTCTGGGGCGGACAGTTGCATCGCGGACCGAGGCAGGTTAATTGCGCCGGACGCTTCCGATCAGGCGCCTCGCTCAACCTCTCCATCATGAACCAGAAATTCGCGCGGTACGCTCATCCCGAGATGCTGGTCGACGGCGAATGGCTGCAGGCGCACCTGACCGACCCGGGCCTCCGGGTCGTGGAAAGCAATGAGGATGTCCTGCTTTACGATACCAGCCATATCCCCGGTGCGGTCCA
Source organism: uncultured Verrucomicrobiae bacterium (assembly GCA_963722225.1). Classification (GTDB taxonomy): domain Bacteria; phylum Verrucomicrobiota; class Verrucomicrobiia; order Opitutales; family Opitutaceae; genus Fen-1467. The sequence goes on along the minus strand of CAVRNM010000195.1, from coordinate 12,320 downwards.
CATTGACTGGCGGGGAGACCTGCAGGACAACACGGTCCGGGACTATGTCACGCCGCAAGGCTTCGCGGCGGTCTGCTCCAAGAACGGCATTGGCCCGGACACGACGGTGGTTTTTTACGGGGACAAATCGAACTGGTGGGCGGCGTATGCGTTATGGGCCTTCCGGCTGTTCGGGCACGAGAAGGTGAAGCTGCTGGACGGCGGGCGCGCCAAATGGCACGGCGAGGGCCGGTCCATGACCCGGACCAAGCCGGCGTATCCTCGTGTTGAATACCCGGTGCCGCCGCGCCGCCGCGACACTGAGATCCGCGCCTTTTATGAGGACGCCTTGCTGCAGATGCAGGCCCGGAAGCCGCTGATCGACGTGCGTTCGCCCGGCGAATTTCGCGGCGAGATCACGCACATGCCGGAATACCCCCAGGAAGGTGTGCTGCGCGGCGGGCATATCCCGGGCGCCCGGAGCGTGCCTTGGAAGACCGCCGCCAACGACGACGGGACCTTCAAGACCTTCGAGGAGTTGCAGAGGATCTACACCGACAATCTCGGGCTGAAGCCGGACGCCGACATCATCGCGTACTGCCGGATCGGCGAGCGCTCCAGCCACACCTGGTTCGTCCTCACCTTCCTGCTCGGCTACCCGAAGGTCCGCAATTATGACGGTTCCTGGACGGAATGGGGCAACCGGGTTCGCGCGCCGATCGAAAAGAGCGCTTAGCGGAGGCAAAGTGATTTTTGAATCTCACGGGCCAGTTGCCGTGTCTTCCGGGATCGAGGCCGGCCGCGAGCTGCCTGATCGCAATTCGAAAACCGCCTGTAGAAAAATGGCCGCCTACCCTCCGAACCTCGCCGAGATTGTCGATCTCTTCAATGCCCTGCCCGACGAGGAGAAGCGCGAGAACCTGGTCGCGTATGCGGAGGGCGCCACGCGCCACGCGCCGCGAACCGGCGAGACGTTTGCCCTGGAGGACATCCGCAAAGACGAAGAATGCACGGACACGGTTGGAGTTTTCCTCGCGGTTGATGCGGAGCGACGCGCGCATTTCCGAGTCTCGCTTGGGCCCCACGTCCAGACGCTGACCCGGGCGATGACCGCAATCCTCTGCCAGGGCCTGGACGGAGCGCTGCCGGAGGAGATCATGGCGGTGCCGCAGGATTTTGTGCCCCGGATTGTCGGCGGCCAGTTGGTGCGGTTGCGCAGCCAGACCGTCTATTACATCCTCACACGCATGAAGAGCGTCTGCAAGGTCTGGCTCAATCGCGAGCGCGCCGGTTCCGCAGATCGATGCCACCCTTCCGGGGCGACGGGCCGGTGACTGAGCCGGACCCAGGCAGTTGAACGGCGGCCATGCTCCGCGTTGTCAGCAATGAGAGGTGCTGTGCGTTGTCCTCAACGCGCCCATCGCGTCTTGGCGACAAGCCGCTCCACTTCGGCTGCATGATTCCCGCTTAGTGCCCCAAGGCGGGAATCAGGACGTGTTTCCGCCGATCCTTTGCGACTGGGATTTCTGGTCCACAGGGACGCAATTAGACCTTCTACTTTTTGGCGCATTCTTTGCCAGAAAATGCACGGCTGACTTGTTGGATTGATTAGGCCCCATACCGTCTGGCGGCTCATAATCAACACTTGAACCGCCGTTATGCCGCTTTTGATGCTCAAGAATCTGCCGCGTTACGAATGCCTGCTCGAGGCGGTTCAGGAGTTTCCCAAACTAGATCCGTCGGCCTGCGCCGCCTACCTGGGCTTGCTTCGTGCGGGGGACGAGGTTTTCGGCGTGGCCCGGCGAAATCTCAACCGGCACAAAATCTCCCAAGGACGGTTCGCGGTCATGATGCTGCTTTGGGGCGGCTCGCTTGCGCGCCAACCAGCGGGCGCGGCCGCCGGCCGCCCTCCGTCAGGCCCGCGCACCCAGGCGGAACTCGCGGAGGCTGTCGGAGTTACCAGCGCAACGATGACCGGCTTGGTCGACACGCTTGAGCGCGACGGTTTTGTCAACCGGGTGCCCGATCCGGATGACCGTCGCATGATGTCGGTCGTTCTCACGGACAAAGCGAATCAATTCCTGCGGGATTTGCTGCCAGGCCACTTTCACCTGATGGCCGAAATCATGCAACCGTTGGACGAAGACGAACGCCAGACCCTCGTGCGATTGCTGGCCAAGATCGTCCAACGCGCCGAGGTCATGTCGATCGGTCCGGTCTCATAGATCCCGCCGGATCCTCACGCTTCAACTCAACCAGCCTCAACCCTCTCCGGTCATGTTCAAACGATTAACCATCACCGTCGGCGGCCTAGTCCTCTTGGTGGGCGTCCTGGGCGGCATCAAGCTGCTCCAATTCCAGACCATGTTCGCGGCCGCTGCCGCCGCGACCTTGCCGCCCGAGCCGGTCACCACGGCCTTGGTGCGCGAGGAGGCGTGGACCCCCACGATTGAGTCGGTTGGTTCGTTGGCGGCGGTGCAAGGCGTCAATGTCGCGGCGGAGCTCGATGGGAAGATTGTGCGCATCGCCTTTGAACCGGGCACAACGGTCAAGGACGGCGATCTGCTCGTTCAACAGGACACCTCGACCGAGGAGGCCCAGCTGCGCTCGGCCGAGGCGAGCGTGGCCCTGGCCAAGGTCAGCCTCAAGCGGGACCATGAGCTGATTGCCCAATCCACGATTTCCCAGTCGGAGCTGGATTCCGCCGAGGCGCAATTCAAGCAGGCCGAGGCTCAAGCGGACGATATCCGGGCCGCGATTTCAAAAAAGACCATCCGCGCGCCGTTTGGCGGGCGGCTCGGCATCCGGCTGGTCAATCTCGGTCAGTCCCTCAAGTCCGGCGACCCGATCGTTTCGCTCCAGGCCTTGGACCCGATTTTCGTGGATTTCCAGCTGCCGCAGCAGCGGCTGGCGGAGCTGGCTCGCGACCTGGTGGTCCAGGTGACGAGCGACGCGCTGGCGCCCAATGAGGTCATCGAAGGCAGGATTACCGCCATCAATCCCGACGTGGACAGCGCAACGCGCAATGTGCGCGTGCAGGCGACGCTCGCCAATCCCCGGGAGCGGCTCCATCCCGGGATGTTCGTCAACACGGCCGTGCTGCTGCCCACAGCCGACCAGGTCCTGGTGATCCCGGCCTCCGCCGTGCTGTACGCCCCGTACGGCAATTCGGTGTTCGTGGTGGAGGACCAGAAGGGCGAGAGCGGCGGCGCCGCGGGCAAGGTGGTGCGGCAGCAGGTCGTCCGCCTCGGCCAGCATCGCGGCGATCTCGTCGTCGTAAACTCGGGGCTCAAGAAGGGTGACGCCGTTGTGACCACTGGCGTATTCAAGCTCCGCAATGGCATCGCCGTGACCGTCGATAACCAATTGGCGCCCGTGGTCGAACTGGCGCCGAAACCCAACGACACTTGACCCGAAATGCGGCGGTCGCCGCGGCCCGGTGGTGCCTTCATCCTTAAAACTGAGTCGCCGTTCGACGCCTGGCGGCGGCAGTGCGGCCGCCGGATCAACGCCCTCCTCAATCACCCAACGCTGTGAAATCCTCCTTCACTGACATCTTCCTCCGGCGGCCCGTTCTCGCGCTCGTGGTGAACCTCGTGATCATCATCGCCGGACTGCAGGCGATGCGGACGCTCAATGTCCGGCAATATCCGCGCAGCGACAACGCGACGGTCACGGTCAGCACGGTCTACATTGGCGCCAGCGCCGAGCTCGTGCGGGGATTTGTGACGACCCCGCTGGAGCGCGCGATCGCCGCAGCCGACGGCATCGATTACATCCAGTCCCAAAGCGCGCAGGGACTGTCGACGATCACCGTCCGGCTCAAGCTGAACTATGATCCGATCAAAGCGCTCTCGGAGATTAATTCGCGGGTCAACCAAGTCCGCAACGATCTGCCGCCCGAGGCCGAACTGCCGGCGATCAGCGTTGAGTCGGCGGACAGCGAGTTTGCCGCCGCTTACCTGAGCTTTTCTTCGAACGTGTTGCAGCAAAACGAGATCACCGATTACTTGACGCGGGTCGTCCAGCCGCGTTTGAGCGCGGTGCCGGGCGTGCAGCGCGCCGACATCCTGGGAGCGCGGACCTTCGCGATGCGCATCTGGCTGAAACCGGCGCGGATGGCGGCGCTCAACATCAGCCCCGCCCAAGTGCGCGCCGCCCTGGCGGCGAACAATTACCTGGCGGCCGTGGGCCAGACCAAGGGTTCGCTCGTGCAGGTGAATCTGACGGCCAACACCGATCTGCGGTCCGTGGACGAGTTCAAGCAGCTGGTGCTCCGGGAGCAAAACGGCGCCATCATCCGCCTTGAAGACGTGGCAGACATCGTGCTCGGCGCCGAGGATTACGACACCGAAGTGCGGTTTTCCGGTGAGACGGCGGTGTTCATGGGGATCTACCCGCTGCCCAATGCCAACTCGCTCGACGTGATTACGCACATCCGCGGGGAAATGACATCGCTTGGGCAGAACCTGCCGGCGGGCCTGGAAGGGCGGATCGCCTACGATGCGACGGCCTATATCAGCAACGCGATCCATGAAGTGGTGCACACCCTCATGGACACGCTGGTCATCGTCATCATTATCATCTTCCTGTTCCTTGGATCATTCCGTTCCGTGCTGATCCCCGTGGTCGCCATTCCGGTGTCGCTGATCGGCGGCGTTTTCCTGATGCAGGCGTTCGGGTTCACAATCAACCTGCTCACGCTTCTCGCCATCGTCCTCTCGGTTGGACTGGTGGTGGACGATGCGATCGTCGTGGTTGAGAACGTCGAGCGCCACCTGCGCGAAGGCATGACCGCGATGCAGGCGGCGCTCTCAAGCGGCCGGGAACTGGTCAGCCCGATCATCTCAATGACGATCACGCTTGCAGCGGTCTACCTGCCGATCGGTTTGCAGGGCGGTCTCACCGGTTCACTGTTCCGTGAGTTCGCCCTGACGCTGGCGGGGGCGGTGACGATTTCGGGCGTGGTGGCCCTGACCCTCTCGCCGGTGATGTCGGCCCAGCTCTTGCGCCGCGACGACAACGAAACCGGATTCTCCGGCCACATCACGCGCCAGTTTGCCCGCCTGCGGGCAGCGTACGGCCGGGTGCTCGAGCGGGCGCTGGGCGCTCGCCACTATATTTATGCGGCGTGGATTGTGATGGCGCTGCTCATCGTGCCGATGTACGTGCTGGCGCCCAAGGAACTGGCGCCGACGGAAGACCAGGGCGTCATTTTCGGCGTGGTGACGGGTTCGGCCAATGCCACGCTCGATCAGACGAGCAAGTTTGCCGCGGCGGCCAACCGGGCCTTTCTTAGTGTGCCGGAGACGCAATTCACGTTCCAGATCACGAACCCGAGCGGCGGCTTTGGCGGCATGCTGGTAAAGCCCTGGGGCGAGCGGAAGCGCAACATTTTCCAGATCATGCCCCAAGTGTCGGCCATGCTGCAGGCCATCCCGGGAATCCAGATGTTCCCCGTGCTCCCGCCCGCCCTGCCCGGCGGCGGCACCTTCCCGGTTGAACTCGTGCTCGCATCGACGGCGGACACCGAGGAGATTTTGCAATTTGCGGAGAAGATCCAGGAGGCGGCCGCCACTAGTGGAAAGTTCTTTTTCCCCCCGCTCATCGACGTGAAGGTCGACCAGCCCCAATCCGAGATCGTGATCGATCGCGACAAGGTCGCTTCATTGGGCCTCAATCTGACCCAGGTCGGCGCTGACCTGGCGTCGGCGGTGGGGGGCAACTACGTCAACCGCTTCGATATTGCCGGCCGGAGCTATAAAGTGATCCCGCAGGTCAAACGAATTGACCGCCTCAACCCCGAGCAGCTGCAGAACATCTACGTCACCGGCCCCAGCGGCCGGCTGTTGCCGCTCAGCACGATTGCGACCATCCGGGATTCGACGGTGGCGCGTTCCCTCAATCGCTTCCAGCAGCTGAACGCGGTGACGATTTCGGGCGCCTCCGTGCTGCCGCTCGACCAGGCCCTGCATTTCCTGGAAGACAAGGCGGCCCAGATCCTGCCGAAGGGCTACACGCTCGACTACACCGGCGAGTCGCGCCAGTTGCGCACGGAAGGGAACAAATTCCTGCCCGCCTTTGCGCTGGCCATCATCCTGATCTTCCTGGTGCTGGCGGCCCAATTCAACAGTTTCACCGATCCGTTCATCATTTTGGCCGGCTCGGTACCGCTCGCACTGTTCGGCGCGCTGGTCTTTGCCTTCCTGAAGATGCCGAATCCGAACATTCCCTTCTGGACGAATGGGTGGACGACAACGATGAACATCTACGCCCAGGTCGGACTCGTGACGCTGGTGGGACTGATTGCGAAAAATGGCATCTTGATTGTGGAGTTCGCCAACAAGCTCCAGGAACAGGGACGGAACAAACTGGCGGCGGTGCATGAGGCGGCGCTGACGCGGCTGCGGCCGATCCTCATGACCAGCGCCGCCACGGTCGCCGGGCACTTCCCGCTGACCCTGGTGACCGGCGCCGGGGCCGCCGCGCGAAACTCGATCGGCCTCGTGCTCGTGGGCGGCATGACGATTGGCACCGTCTTCACGCTCTTCATGGTGCCGGCCATCTATGTGCTCTTTGCCAAGGATCACGCCCGGGAGCGGTCGCGGGCGGTGGCAAGCAGGGCCGAGGCTGCCCTGGCCGTGGCGGAACCGGTGGCCAAGCAGGCATGAAGCGCGCGGCTCGCCATCAGAGCGCTTGGGGGATGGCCGCCTTGGCACTCGGCGTCCTGGCTGCGGCCGCGCTCCATTCCGCCCCGAACCCGCCGGAAGCCATGCCCGACACGCTGGATCTAAAGTGGGCGATCAGATTCGCGTTGGAGAACAATTTTGCCATTCGGCAGGCGCGCGAACGGATCCGCCGGCAGGCGGGAGTGGAAATCGAAGTGCGGGCGAGGGAGATCCCAAATGTCAGTGCGAGCGGGAGCTACACGGGCAACTCGGAGGAGATCTCCCAGTCCTTCCGCAACCTCGGACGCCTGGACATCTCGCTGCAGGCGCGGCAGGTCCTCTATGCCGGCGGCGGCGTGACCGCCTCCATCAGGGCGCGCAGCTGGCCCGCGAGGCGGCGGAATTCGAGCTGGAGGGCATCATCAACCAGCAGTTGCTGGCGGTGCGCTCGCAATTCTACACCGTGCTGCTCGGAAAGAGAAGATCACCGTGCAGGAGGAAAATGTGCACCTGTTGGAGAAGCAGCTGCAGGATGCGCAATACCGGTTCAATGCCGGCAGCATCTCCAATTTTGACGTCTTGCGGGCACAGGTGGCCCTGGCCAACGGGCAGCCGCCGCTCATTCAGGCGCGCAATGATTTCCGGATTGCCATCGAGCAGCTGCGGCAGATGCTGGGCTTCTCTCCTCCGCCTCCGGGGCGGATGCCGCCAAGGTCCCGAATTCTCCGGCAGCCTCGCGGTCGGGGAGCCGCTTCAAGGTTGAGCTGGTTGATGCGCTGACGGCGGGCATGCCAAGCGCCCCGAGCTGAAGCAGCTCGATCGCATCGCGCAGGCCGGGGAGCAGAACGTCAAGGCCAGCCGGGCCGGTTATCAGCCGGAGTTCGACCTCGTGGGTGGTTATCTGTGGACGCGCAATCCGTATTTCGGCACGTGGAATGACAACCTGCACGGGTGGACCGCCGGCGTCCAGGCCCAGTGGAACATCTTTGACGGCCGGGCCACCGCGGGGCGGGTCGTGCAGGCCCGTTCCCAGCTGGAGCAGGCGAAGTTTCGCTGGCCGAGACCACCCTTGCCGTAGACGTGCAGGTGCGCCAGGCCTACTCCTCGCTGGTCGAGGCCTGGGAGCTTGTCCAGGCCTCCACCAGACCGTCGACCAGGCGCAGGAAGCGCTCCGGCTCGCCGATGTCCGCTACGGGGCGGGCACCGCCACGCAGTTCGACGTTCTCACAAGTCAGGTGGCGCTGACCCAGGCGCGCTTGAACGAGCTCCAGGCCGACTATGGATACAATGTGGCGCTCGCCGGGCTGCGTCAGGCGATGGGCCTCGCGGACGATTTCGTGACATCATAAGGCTGGGCCTGGGGCGGTCCTCCATTTGCAGAACGGCGCTTTGCGTGCTCATTCTGCCTCCTATGATTGCCACGTTGTCCCACGATCCTGCTCTCCCAGGAGACGCTGTCCTGCTTGACGCGTACTCACAGGCCGTTTCGGACGCGTTCGCTGCTGCGCACCCGGCGGTCGTCCATCTTGAGGTCAGGGGCCACAACACTCCCGGCGGCTCCGGCTCGGCTTTCTTCATCTCGCCTGATGGCTATTTGCTGACCAACAGCCATGTCGTCCACGGCGCGCGCGAACTCCGGGTTTTCCTCGCCGACGGTCGCAAGCTTGCCGCCGAGCTGATTGGAGACGACCCGGAGACCGATCTGGCGGTGCTCCGCGTGAGCGCCGACGAGATCGCCCACCTGACCATGGCCGACAGCAACGCCGTGCGCCCGGGTCAAATCGCCCTCGCGATCGGTTCGCCGATGGGGTTCCAGCAAACCGTGACCGCGGGCATTGTCAGTGCCCTCGGACGGTCGCTGCGCGGTGCCTCTGGGCGCCTGATCGACAATGTCATCCAGACCGACGCCGCTCTCAACCCCGGCAACTCCGGCGGCCCCTTGGTCAACACCCGCGGTGAGGTTATCGGCGTAAACACGGCGATCATCCGGCCAGCCCAGGGAATCTGCTTTGCCATCGCGAGCAACACCGCCCGCTGGGTGGCCGCCTGGCTCATCAAGGACGGTCGAATCCGCCGCAGCTTCATCGGCATCGTCGGGCAAAACGTTCCACTCCTCCGCAGGATCGTCCGGCACCATCATCTCAAGCAGGAAACAGGCGTGCTCATTGCCGGGCTGGAACCCGGCAGTCCCGCCGCACGCGCCGGCTTGCAGGAGGGCGACATCCTCCTGGCGCTCGACGAGGCGGGCACGCCGACCTTGGACGGGCTGCACAGGCTGCTCACCGGCGACCGCATTGGCGAACGGGCGATTGTCACCGTTCTGCGAGGCGTCCAGTTGCGCCGCCACGCAATCATTCCCATCGAAATGCCCGGCGGGGAATAGGTGCGGCGGCCGCACCCGGGCGGAACGAAGCACGATCAGCCGGTCGGACGATGGAGAATCTCTGTAGCATCGATGGCCGATCGGCGCCGCCATGGACGTGCCGCGGTTGGAACGCGCCCTCAAACCCGCCGGTGGAGGCGACTGCCGCGTGCGATCCGGTCAATCGTTGAAAAACGAGCTGCGGGGGAAGACGCTGGCAGCCGGCCCCACGCTGGTTTGACGTTTCCGGCGATATCGGCAGCCTGTGGTGTGACGCCGCGCATCGTTCAAGCCGAGCTCCTTGATTCGCTGCCGCATGACCATCCCGCTGCGCACAAAAACCGCCGCGACCTGCGCGTCATTAACGCGCTGATGGGCAATTACCGGTGGTTGGCGCGCACGTTGGCCGCTTGCGCCGCGCCGGACGAATCCATCCTTGAAGTCGGCGCGGGCACGGGAGAGCTGGCGCGCGAGCTTCGTCGGCGGGGCTGGCAGGTCGACGGGCTCGACACCTGGCCAATGCCCGGATTCTGGCCGGCCGGGGCCCGCTGGTACTGTAACGATTTGCGCACGTTTGCCGGCTTCAGCGCCTTTGATGTCATCTATGGCAACCTGATATTTCATCAATTCACCGACGCTGAGCTGGCCGCGCTTGGCGGCCGGCTCCATTTGCGCACCGGCCTTGTCCTTGCCTGTGAACCCGGGCGCCGCCGGATTTCTCAGCGATTGTTCCGCCTCGTCGCACCGCTGCTCGGCGCCAACCACGTCAGCCGTCACGATGGAAACGTCAGCATCGCCGCAGGATTTCAAGGCGACGAACTCCCCCGCCTCCTCGGCCTGGAGATCGGCCAATGGGGTTGGCGCTGCTCCACCACCCTGTTCGGGGCCAACCGCACGATCGCCTGGCGCCGCGATCGCGTCCGGATACCGACATGACCGGCGGGTATCCTCAGCCGGTCGAAATCGTCGGCGGAGGCCTGGCCGGCCTTGCCTTGGGCTTGGCGTTGCGGCGCCGGGATGTGCCCGCCACGATCTTCGAGGCGCACGACTATCCGCGGCATCGCGTCTGCGGAGAATTCATGGCGGCCCTGGATGCGTCGACCGTGGCGCGGCTCGGCCTGGCGCCGCTCCTCGACGACGCCCTGCGCCTGCGCGAAGTCGTCTGGTTTGAGCGCGACCGCCCGATTCGAATTCAGCAGCTTCCTGCTCCAGCGCTCGGAATCAGCCGCCACCGGCTCGATGCGCGCCTGGCGGAGGCTTTCCTGGCCGCCGGCGGCCGGCTGCAGGTGCACACCCGGCTGGACCTCGACGCCGAGCCGGAGGGACGGGTTTTTGCCGCGGGTCGCCGCGTCCAATCTTCCCGTTGGCTCGGCCTCAAGGTGCATGCGCGCAACCTGCCTCTCGCCGGCGACCTTGAGGTTCACCTCGCCGAACAAGCCTATGTTGGACTCTCCTCCATCGAAGACGCCCAAGCCAATGTCTGCGGCCTGTTCGCCCGCCGTCCGATCTTCCCAGACGGACCGGGTTCCCCCGGATCGGACTTGCTCCTGCACTATCTGGAGGCGCTCGGTTTGAATGGCCTTATCCGGCGCTTGCGGGCGGCGAACCTGGATGAGGCATCGTTCTGCGCAGTCGCCGGGGTGTGCGTTGCTACCAGACCTCCCCGCCCCAACCGGATCAGCCTGGGAGACCACTTTACGCAGACCCCTCCGTATACTGGCAATGGCATGGCCATGGCATTTCAAAGCGCGGCGCTCGCCCTGGACCCGCTAATCGACTGGTCGCGGGGAAGATCGCGTTGGGCCGCCACCGTCGCCACCGTCGATCGAAATCTCCGCCGTCGCTTCCGCCGGCGGCTGGCGGCGGCGAACCTGCTGCATCCTTTTCTGCTCAAGCCGCGCCGGCAGCGCTGGCTGATTCTCGCCAGCCGAGCCCGGCTTGTGCCGTTCGGCCAGCTTTATCACCTGACGCACTAGCTCGCCCACCATGTTTCTTCAATCCCTCGCGACGGCGGTGCCGCCCGCCGTCTTCACGCAACGGCAATGCTGGGAAATCAGCCGCAGCTCGCCGGCGTTGCACCGCTTGAACCGGCGTTCGCAACTCATCCTCCGCGCCATCCTGACCGGTGACAGCGGAATCGCGACGCGCCACTTCGCCGTCGACGACATTGCCCAGACCTTCGAACTTTCCCCGGACGATCTGAACGCGCGATATCGCCGGGAGGCGCCGCTCCTCGCGGGCGCGGCATTGAGCCGGGCGCTGGCCCAGGCGGAACTTCGGCCCGATGAACTCGATGCGCTGTTTCTTTGCACCTGCACCGGTTACTTGTGTCCCGGCGTCACCAGCTACGTGGCGGAGCAACTCGGCCTGCGCCACGACGTGATCCTGCATGATCTGGTTGGCATGGGGTGCGGAGCCTCCATCCCAACCCTGCGCGCCGCCAGTCACCTGCTGGCGGCCCGGCCGGAGGCGGTGGTGGCGTGCGTGGCGGTGGAAATCTGTTCCGCGGCGTTTTATCTCGACGATGACGATGGCGTGCTGACGAGCGCCTGCCTGTTCAGCGACGGCGCCGCCGCCACGGTGTGGCGCGGCCAGCCGGGAGCGCCCGGACTGAGATGCCACGGATTCCGCTCGCTCCATTGGCCGGAGAAACGCGACCTGCTGCGGTTCGAGACCCGCGGCGGCAAGCTGCGCAATCTCCTCGATCGTTCGGTGCCGGTCGAAGCGGCGGCGGCAGTCGCCGCCCTTTTTGCGGGAGAGCGCACCGTGCGACCGGAAGCTGTGCTCGTCCATCCCGGTGGGCGCGACGTGATCGAGGCCATTGCCCTGGCCCTGCCGGGATATCCACTGGCGGAGAGCCGCGCCGTGCTCCAGGCTCACGGCAACATGAGCAGTCCCTCGGTGCTCTTCGTGCTGGAGGAATACCTGCGCCATCATCCGGGAGAAACCGGCGACCTCTGGCTCGCCAGCTTCGGCGCGGGCTTCAGCGCCCACTCCTGCCGGATGACGGCCGACTAACGACTGTCGGAACAACCGCGGTGGAGATGCCGGACCTCTCCCCGGCGCCTTTCCCGCCCGATTTTCCTCCGGGCGCCTCAGGGCAGATCAGACGATTCGGACGCCTCTTCAATCTGGAAGTTGGGAACCGGCAGAGGAGCCGAAAGGACAACCTCCGCCCGATCGACGCGGGGATTCGCAAAGGAACCCTGCTCGTCCGCCGAGTAATAGATATTCAACGCATAATACTTTTCCTCCGAGCCCAAGGCATTCAGCTGATAGGAGGCGATGTGCGTGCCGCCGTCAAAGGCGAG
>CAVRNM010000194.1:0-4770 GCA_963722225.1 uncultured Verrucomicrobiae bacterium | reverse complement strand
CGGAGGAGCGCATTGTGGTTGATAAGTACGCAGACTTGGCTGTTTCCGAGATCGTCGAGGCTTACTTTCAATTCTGCGATCAGATGGATTGGGCGCCCATCCCAGCAAGCAAAGTGCAACGGGAGTTGCCTAATGTAATGCTCGATTTGTTCCGCGCACCCCGCCGACAAGACATCAAACGCGATGATTCCTCTGTGCGGGGATATTCAGGCGTGGCACTTCAGGGAGTGCCGAGGTGCGCGGCGCCGGCCCCCAGCCAGGAATTGCGGGAGATTGAAAATCGATGCCTCTTAGACTGACCAAACTTGAGAATGTCCACGAGAGCGGGGGCAAGACCATCGCCCGTTGTCCGGCCTGTGCCGCTGCCGGGCACGATCAGCGTGGCGAACACCTTGTTGTGTACCCGGACGGGCGGTTTGGGTGTGCGGCCCACCAGGGCGACACCAAGCACCGCCGCTTGATTTGGAAGCTGGCCGGGGATGAAACCGACTCAAAAGCACCCGTCCGAACCGTCCGGGGGACTGGATGGAGGGGATCGAAGCCAATTTCTCGGACGCTTCGGACGCCTTTCAACCCACACCCAAACAGAGCGTGAGGATCAAAGATTACCTGCAGGGGTGTAGCCTGAAACCCGTCCGACCCGTCCGAAATCCAACTCATCAATCTTGATTGAACCATTCCGGCAACTCGTTCGCACGGGCCAGCCTGCCCCTCAGCATGACCCAGTCCCATGCGCAGCCGCGTCTTTCCTACCGCTTTATGCTGTGGCCAGACTTGCCCCTCTGGATTTTGGGTTCAGGGAACCGGTCGGGCTGTAGAAGTTGCCAGACTTCGACACGAAGCGCCTTGGCGATCCTCTCAATGGTCTCCAGCCGCACTCCGTTTCGCCGGCCGGATTCGATGTCTTGAAAGTGCCGCGCTCCCAGCCCCGCCTTTTCGGCGCTTACCTCTTGGCTCCATCCGCGCCCGCAAGGCGGGACTCGACGGATATTGGCGCATAGGATGGCGAAGCCTGCACCCCCACATATTAGGGTTTTATTTTGCGGCAAACACCGCTATGAGGTGGGCGTGTTGCTGCCCCATGAAAGCTGATGCGCAAAAGCTCGCCTCGTTTTTCGCAGGCTCAGTGTTGGCCGTGTTTGTGCTGATGATTGTCGGGAGTGCGCTCTTCGCGCTGTGGACGCCGGACAAAGCGACGGAACCAGTGCGGACGGCAAGTCCTGCCGTGGAGCAAACGGCTGCGCCGCCTGTGCGGCCTACCCCGCCAGCACTGTCCGCCCAAGAAATCAAGGCCCAGATCCGGGCGATGGTGGATGCGCTGCCGATCAACAAGAGTACACGAGAGTATTATACATATTGGAATATAGATGGTAGCTGTTTAGGCGACAAGTTGGGTTTAGCGGTGGCTGCGCGTTATTTGTTCGTGGATGCATTAAAACACAGCCCGGAAGTGGGCACGATTTTCCCGATGGTGACCTTGCGTGTCGTGCAGAAAGTGGAAGGCGGTTATCTTATGCACCCATGGAGAGAGATATATCCGATACCCGGTTGGGTCGACTCGGTCCCCGAACTTGTGTTCATATATACATCGGCAGATCTCCCGGAGAACTTCCTGTTCACGGATATCAAGCATTTCGCGCGGTATGCTGGGCCTTATCAGTACCAAGCTGTGAACGGCTTTACTCGGTCCACCCTCGAATTCGACATGTTCTCGGATGAGGTGAACGGATGGGTGCTCGAACGGCTTTGTCAGAAGCCAAGCGCGAAGCCCCTACAGGCAGCGGTGCCAGCGGTCGTTACGCCCGCGATGGACGCGAATCCAACACAAGTTCTCCACGCCCAGGCGGAAGCAGCGGCCTGCGCTTGGTGAAGCGGAACCTACGCGGCCCCGATTCACTGGAGATCGTAGATCGAAATTTCGATGGAGATGGTGACGATGTCGCGTGCGTCGTGATATTGGAATACAAGGCAAAGAACGCCATTGGAGGATACGACGTTGAGAAACGACGCTTTACCGTCCAGCACGGCGAAGTTGCTTTCGTGAGCGATCCCAGCGACCGCTGGTAGAGGCGTCTTGAAAACCGCGACGGCACTTGCTGCTCCGACGCCTGAGCGGGCATCCTACCTTACTTCGCATTGACCTGTCCCCGATACGGACGTTTTGGACCCCCCTTTTTCCTTGGCACTCAAGTTATGCGACACCGGCAGGGAGGCTCAGGAAAAATAAGAAGGCTCATTTTTCGGTTGTCCTATAAACGACTTGCGCAACTACACCACGGCGAGAACGGGCACCAATCTGGCATCATGATCGTCTAGTCATCGCTTCTGGGAGGTAAGCACAGCGGTTTACCTATCCGTTGTGGCTGGCACCGATGCCAAATCAGCCCAGCAAGTTCGGGCTGGGTGCTAGGTCCTGTCCCGCCTGTTTGTCGTCTGCCTCATGAGTGGCCAAAATCAGTTTGATCCGCTCTTCAATTGGCAGGTTACAGGTTCCTGGCGGCCGGGACTCTAAATTGACGGCCATGGATTGAGCCGGCCGGCCCCAGCCTCGGTCCAGAATTGCCGTGGCAGCGGCCACCCTTGCCGCGGGCGGGGCGTCCCCGTTGCCCATGATCGCAACCAGGGCGGCAATGGCTTCCTTCGTGTGGGGGCGGCAAAGCTCTGCGATTGCGAAATCGGATTTCGGCCGGCCGCGTGGATTGCCTGAAACTCCCGGTTGAAAGCGCATCAGCGTCTTATCTGTTATCTCTCTGTTAGCAGGCTATGGGTGGGATGCAAGTATTATGGGGAATCTCTCCTCGCAACATTCAACAAAATCACCCTGCGGACACGGTCACCGGCCGGATGTCAGCAAGGCCCCATTCATCTTTCACCTGCGGGTTGAATCTGCGACGCCAAGGTGGCAGAGGGCATTTCAGAGTGAAAAAAGTGGCCAAGAAGTGGCCAAGCACGAAATAATACAAAAAAGCCAACGAGCGTAAGTCGTTGGCTGTAAATGGCTGCCCAGGCTGGGATCGAACCAGCGACCAAGTGATTAACAGTCACCTGCTCTACCGCTGAGCTACTGGGCAGTGCGGCGAAAAAGAGGGTCTAGGAGAATTTCCCCCGGCACAATGTCAATCACGTACTGGCAACTCGAAGGACGTTGCTCCATTGCTTTCCCGGGCTTGTCTTTCTGCGGCGCCTGGAAAAGGTATTCAAATCCCCTCCCCCGCCATGCTCAAAACCGGCATTCTCAACCCCGCCGTGCTCAGCCTGTTGGCGCGAGTGCGGCATACCAACACCCTGGTCATCGCCGATCGTGGCTTTCCTTTCTGGCCCAGAATTGAGACGGTCGATCTCTCGCTGGTCGACGACATCCCCACCGTGCTCCAGGTCCTCGATGCCCTTCGGCCGGATTTCAATATCGGCCGGGTGTATGCCGCCGAGGAATTCCGTCAGCACAATGACAAGTCCCGGCAGCGGGCGCTGGTCGCGCACCTGGCCGGCATTCCCCTCGCGTTTGAACCGCACAGTGACTTCAAGAAACGCGTGCCGAACGCCATCGGACTCATCCGGACCGGCGACACCGTGCCCTACGCCAACCTGATCATCGAGTCCGCATAGCTGCTTGGCGGTCTAGGTCCGCCAAGCAGCTATTTCCAAATGGCTGGCGCCATTTGGTCGGAATTTGTCGACAAGATGTTCGGGCCGTTCGTCAGGAATTTGCCGCAGAATCGCGGGCAATCCGTTTCTGCACTGCCACGGCACGGATCCACGAATCGGCCTCCAACTGAGTTCCTGCGTTCGCAGTTGCCATACCCCGGACGCCTCGTACCTTTGGCATCGACAACCCCGCTGTCCTCCCCATGTGCCTCGCCGTTCCCGGAAAAATCCTCGATATCGCCGGCGATGATCCCTACCTGCGCACCGGCCGGGTCAGCTTTGCCGGTGTCGTCAAGCAAGTGAGCCTGGCCTGTGTGCCGGAGGCACGGGTGAACGACTACGTGCTGGTGCATGTCGGGATGGCGCTGAGCGTCGTCAACGAACAGGAAGCGGCGGAAACGTTCACCTATCTCGAACAGATGGGCGAGATCGGGGAGTTGACGTCGCCGTCTCCGGCATCGGCACCGCACGCTTGAACCGGGTCAATTCAATCGCGGCTTGCACTACCGATAAGATTAGCCGACACCGAATGTTCAGTAAGGCCGGCGCTCGCCGCCGGGCCTCAATTCTTTTTAAAACGGTCCGCCGCCAAGCGGCGACCCTACATCTTCCGGCATATGAAGTTCGTGGATGAATATCGCGACGCCGCTCCGACGCGGAAGCTCGCTGCGGCGATTGCGCGCCGCGCCACGCGCCCGTGGACGATCATGGAGATCTGTGGCGGCCAGACGCACAGCATCGTCAAGTTCGGTCTCGACGAATTGCTGCCGTCCCTGATCACGCTGGTGCATGGCCCCGGCTGCCCGGTCTGCGTCACACCCGTTGAACTTATCGATGCCGCGGTGGCGCTGGCCGCCCGGCCCGGCACCACGGTCTGTTCCTTTGGCGACATGCTCCGCGTGCCGGGCACAGGCGCAGACCTGTTGACCGCCCGGGCGCGCGGCGGCGATGTTCGGATGGTTTACTCCCCACTCGACGCCGTAAACCTCGCCGCGCAGCAGCGCGACCGCGAAGTGGTGTTCTTTGCCGTCGGTTTCGAAACGACGGCTCCCGCCAACGCCATGGCCGTCGTGCAGGCGCGACGGCTGGGCCTGCGGAATTTTTCGCTCCTGGTTTCCCATGTGC
>CAVRNM010000193.1:0-7008 GCA_963722225.1 uncultured Verrucomicrobiae bacterium | reverse complement strand
ATGTCTGCTTCGGTTCATTCTCGTATTGCTTCCCCAGCACGAAGCGACCTGCCCATGAGCACCGAATGTCCCCTCAGTCCGGAGGTTTTCACGACCAAGGATTATCGCAGCAGCCTGAAGCCGATCTGGTGTCCCGGCTGCGGCGATTATGGTGTGGTCACCGCGATCTACCGGGCGCTCACCGCCATCAAGCGTCCACCGCACGAGATTGCGTTCATTTCCGGCATCGGCTGTTCCAGTCGCATCCCCGGCTACACCACCGCCTACGGTTTCAACACGGTGCACGGGCGCGCGTTGCCGATCGCGCAGGGTATCAAGATGGCGAATCCCGATCTGCTGGTGCTGGTGGCGGGCGGTGACGGGGATGGTTTCTCGATCGGAGGCGGGCATGTGCCGCATGCCATCCGGCGCAATCCCGACCTGACCTACATCGTCATGGACAACCAGATCTATGGCCTCACCAAGGGCCAATTGTCCCCCACTTCGCCGCGCGGCAAGAAAACCTCCTCTTCGGTTTACGGGAGCATGGAAGACCCGGTGAACCCGCTGCTTTACGTCCTGGCCTACGGCGCCGGTTTTGTGGCCCAGGGCGTGCCCGCGGACATGGAAGGCCTCGCGAAAATGATCGAGGAGGCGATCCGTTATCCCGGATTCTCCTTCGTGAATGTCCAGTCGCCGTGCATCACCTACGGGGATGCGGACACGCAGCTGAAGACCCAAAAAACGCGGATGCGCAAGCTGGAGGCGGAAGGCCACGACGCCACCAACCGGCTCCGCGCCATGGAGCTGGCGCAGGAATACGGCCGGACGCTTTATACAGGCGTGTTCTATCGCAATCCAAACCCGCCGCCCACCTACGAGAGCCAGATCCGGGAACGCCAGCAAAACCTGCGCGGCGAGACCATGGCGCTGGAGCAGCTTTTGCGCAAGAAAAGCCCCGACGACGAGAATCTCACCGCGGGCTGAGCCGGATCCGGCCTGGCGCGGTTGATGCCGCCGCCGAGGCAGCAGGCATCTAGTAGTGTGGAGTGAGCGAAGTCGAACGGGCAACGCGCTGAGCCTTGGCGGGGCTCGGTAGTCCCCAACGCGCCGAGGGCGTCTTGGAGACAAGCCGCTCCACCTTGACTCCTAGAAAACAGCGCTTGCGTTGTAGCCGGCCTCGCTGAGGCCGGTCCGGGGTCAGCGACCCCGGCTACAAGTTTCTTCCTTTCCGAAGCAAAGCGCGTTTTGCCGTCGGGGCGGCATGACTCCGGCTTGGCGGGCCGCCGGAAATCGCGACTCGCCGGACATTGGCACCGGCAATGCCGGACATTGAAGTTATCAATTAACGGTTCCGCCTCCGGATCGGATAGACTCCGCCCGTGTCCAGCTGCCGACTGCGATTCGGGCGCAACGGATTTCCAGATCCCGTTAGGCGGACGGACCGCCGCCACCTGCGCCGACAGATTCCGATCCGGCTTCAACCCTCCTCCGCCATGGCCAATTTCCATCCCATCGCTTCGTCGCCCCGCCGATCCAGCCCGGACACCAGACGTTTTCTCGGCATCGATGTTGGGGCCGAGACCATCAAGCTCGTCGAGCTTGTTCATGATGTTAGCGGTCTCCGGTGGAGCCGCCGCCGTCTGGCCGAACACGACAAGAGGCCGGCCGAACGGCTGCGCGCGCTGCTGCAAGAATGGGACTGGGAATCCGTCGATTCGGCCGCAGTGAGCGGTCGGCTGGGCAAACCGGTCCGGCTGCCGCAAGTGCCGGCGCCGCAGGCGCAGGCCCGCGCCTGCCGGCATCTCGCCGGCGACCAGCCCGCCACGGTCGTCTCCATCGGCAGCCACGGGTTCTCGGTGCTCGAACTTCGCGCCGGCCACGTGGAGGTTTTCCGCGAGAACAGCCGGTGCTCCCAAGGCACCGGCAATTTCCTCCGCCAGTTGGTCGAACGGTTCTCGCTGACGATCGAGGAGGCCAGCGAGCTCGCCGCTTCGACCAACGGCGCGGCGCCGCTGTCGGGCCGCTGCCCGGTCATTCTGAAGAGCGACATGACCCACCTGGCAAACAAGGGCGAGGATCGCGCGCGCATCCTGGCCGGCTTGTTCGACGCGGTCGCGGAGAATGTCCTGGTGCTGCTCAAGCCGGACGTTTCTCCGCCCCGCCTCGTGCTCGTGGGCGGCGTGAGCCGCGCGCCGCGCATCCAGCGCGCCATTGGCGCCTTCGCCACGGCCCATGCCATGGCGCTGCTGGCGCTGCCCGACGATGCCGGGCTTTATTTCGAGGCGCTGGGCTGCGCGTTGCTCGCGGCGGAACGCGGCCCTTCCGGGCCCGTGCCCACGCTGGAAGACCTGATCGCAGTCCCGCCGGGAACGGAGTTGGAACGCGTCCCGCCGCTCGCGGCTTCGCTACACCAGGTCCATCGCCTGACCCGCCGGCCGCCCGCCCCGGCGGAAGAGCCATCGTGCGGTCCGCTGATCCTCGGATTCGACATCGGATCCACCGGCTCGAAAATTGTCGCCATCGGTGCCGTCACCACCGATCTCCGGTGGGAGGATTATCGCGACACCCTCGGAAATCCGGTGGGCGCCGCCCAGGCCCTGCTGGAACGGTTTCAACACAGCCCGGCGGGCGGGCAACCCGTGCTCGCCGTCGGCGTCACGGGGAGCGGCCGCGAGATCGTCGGTTCGCTGCTCGTTAACTGCTACGGGAAGGAGGCGGTCTGCGTCCTCAACGAGATCGCGGCCCACGCGGCCGGCGCCGTCCACTACGATCCGCGGGTCGACACGATTTTCGAGATCGGCGGACAGGATGCGAAATACTCCCGTCTGGCCGACGGACGCGTGGTCGACTGCGCCATGAATGAAGCCTGCAGCGCCGGAACCGGCTCGTTCATCACCGAGCAGGGCCGGAAATTCGCCGGCATCCACGACGTCAGGCAACTCGGGCAGGAGGCGCTCGCCGCCCGCGAAGGTGTTTCGCTCGGCCAGCACTGCTCGGTATTCATGGCCGAAATCATCGACAACGCGGTGGCCGCCGGGGTCGACCAGCGCACGATCATCGCCGGGCTCTACGACTCGATCGTCCAGAATTACCTGCATCGCGTGAAGGGCAACCGCACCGTGGGCAGGGTCATCTTCTGCCAGGGCATGCCGTTTTCGTCGGATGCCCTCGCCGCGGCGGTCGCCCGGCAGACCGGCAGCGACGTGATCATCCCGCCGAGCCCCGGTACGGTGGGCGCCCTCGGAATCGCCCTGCTGGCCCACCGCGAGCTTCCGCTGGCCGGACTGCGCCCTCTGGATCTGCCTCGATTCCTGACGGCCCGGGTCGGCGCCAAGGACACCTTCACCTGCAAGGCGACGACCGGCTGCGGCGCGCCGGGAAACCGCTGCCGGATCGAACGCCTGCAAACCGTGGTCGCCGATCGCCGGCAGGTGTTCACCTGGGGCGGCGGCTGCGCCCTGCACGACAAGGGCACGCGCCGGAAGAAGCTGCCCGACCTCGCCCCGGATCCCTTCCGCGAGCGGGAAGAACTCATCCAGCGGCTCATTTCCGGCCTGTCCTCCCGCCCGCCGGGCGCAACCGCGGCGCCCGGCCGGACGGTTGCGCTCAGCGACGAGTTCATGCTCAAGGGCCTGTTCCCCTTCTTCGCCACGTTTCTCCATGGACTCGGTCTGACGCTCCGTTTTGTGGGCGGATGCGATCAGGCCGCCCTCAAGCGGGGCATCCAGGACTGCCACGTTCCCTTCTGCGCCCCGATGCAGCAATTTCACGGGCTGGTCAGCCGCATGGCGGAGACTGGCGCGGATCATCTCTTTCTGCCGATGATCCGCAGCCTGCCCCGGGTGGATGGCGAGCCGCACGCCGGCACCTGCCCCATCGCGCAGGCGAGTCCCGATCTTTTGCGCTGGGACCTCAAGGAAACCGCCACCGCCCGCGTGCTGTCCCCGGTGATCGACCTGGGCGCGGGGAATCTGGAGTCGGCGGCGTTTCTCGCCGGCTGCCAGCAGCTCGCCGACCAGGCTGGATGCCCCGGCGAGGACTGGAAACGTGCGCACCGCCGGGCCGCCGGGGCGCAGGCGCAGTTCGAGCACGCCGGCGAGGAAATCGGACGGCGGGCGTTGGATTTCTGCCGGGCGCACGGGATTGCGCCCGTGGTGGTGCTGGGCCGGCCCTACACGATCTACAACACAGTCCTCAATTCCAATGTGCCCGCCCTCCTGCGGGAACAGGGAGCCATCGGCCTTCCCCTCGACTGTTATCCGGTCGACGACGCCGTGCCCACGTTCAAGGACATGTACTGGAGCCACGGCCAGCGGATCCTGCGCGCTGCCCATCAGATCCGCCGCACGCGCGGCGTCTACAGCCTGTATTGCAGCAACTACTCGTGCGGCCCGGACAGCTTCAATCTCCACTTCTTCGCCTATATCATGGAGGGAAAACCGTTTGCCGTCATCGAAACCGACGGTCACTCCGGCGACGCCGGCACCAAGACGCGCATCGAGGCCTTTCTGCATTGTGTCAGCTTGGACCTGCCCGGCGCCACTGCCGGGACTTCGCTCCGGGAATTTCATCGGGTTGAACGCCAGCCGGCGTCGCTGCCTGAGATCATCCGCCAGAGCGAGACCCTGCTGATTCCCTGGATTGGCCCGAGCTCGCAGGTGGTGGCCGCGGCCCTCCAGGGCCTCGGCCTCCCGGCGGAATGCCTGCCGATGCCGGACACCGAATCGCTGCGCCACGGCCGCCGCCACACGTCGGGCAAGGAGTGCCTGCCGATGTGTCTCACCCTGGGCAATCTCCTCCATCGTCTGGAACGCGAGCGCACCACCGACCGCCGGTTCGCCCTCCTGATGACCACCACGAACGGTCCGTGCCGCGAGGGCTGCTACAATCTGCTCAACCAGATCACGCTGGAACGCCTCGGCTGGGCGGGTCGCGTGCGGATCTGGTCGCCGGCCGACACGGGCTATTTCGACGACCTGCCCGGCGGGCTCTCCGCCCTGATTTTCACCGCCATGATGGCCTCCGATCTGCTCGAGGGCGCCCTGCACGACGTGCGGCCGGTCGAGCTCCGGCCGGGCGCCGCCCGGGAAATCTACGACCGCAGTTTTGCGCGGCTGCTGCGGGAGATCCAGGCCATCGTGACCGGCGATCTGTCCCTGCCCGCGGCGCTCTGGCAGGTCGCCACCGGCCGCCTGTTCGGCCTCCGCCGGCTGCTCGCCGACGCCGCCGCCGAGTTTGCCCGCGTGCGCACCTCCCGCGCCCTGCCCACGGTGCTGGTGGTGGGCGAGGTGTACGTTCGCTGCGACGGGTTCGCCAACAACTTCATCGTCGACCAGCTGGAGACCCGCGGTCTGCGCGCCCGCCTCGCCCCGCTCAACGAGTGGATCGAGTATTCCGACCTGGCCGCCCGGGCCAACGACCCGGGGTTCCACGCCGGAGCCCGGATCGCCAGCGCGGCGCAACAGCGTATCCAGAATCTCACATACACAGCGGTCGCCCGGCCGCTGGGCTGGCCGGGGCGGCCGCTGGTCCGCCGCGCGCTGGCGGCGGGCGGCTCCTATCTCCGGCCTGATCTGGAAGGCGAGGCCGTTCTCACGATCGGTGGATCCGTGGAGGACTGGCGGCGCGGGGAGATCGATGCCGTGCTCAGCGTGGGACCGCTGGAATGCATGCCCAACAAGATTGCCGAAGCCCAGCTCTTCCACGCTGCGGAAAGGGAGGGCCTGCTCTCGCTGACGCTGTCGTTGAACGGCGATCCGGCGGACGCCGGGGCGCTCGACAACTTCGCCTTTGCCGTGCACGCGCGTTTTGCCGGCGGACGGCCCGGCTCCGACGCCTTGCTGCCAACGGTCAACACCCCCGGTCACGGATTGTCTTTGGCCCCGCTGGCGGCGGCCCGCCCTTGACCAGGGCAGGCAATTCCGAACGATGTCCTTCGAATCATTGCCCCAATGACGTTTCCGCTTGCGCCTGGGACCGGAGCTTCCGCCAGCTGCGGGCGCCGGTTTCCCGGCGCCCGCCGGGCCCTGTTGCTGCTGCTTGGCATCAACCTCTTCAATTACCTCGACCGCAATGTGCTCGCCGCGGTGGTTCCCTGGATCAAGGAATCCTTCTTCGACGCCCGCGGGTCCGTCAGCGGCAGCCCCGCGCTCACCGCGTTGTTGCAGTGGACCCAACGGCATCTGGGCTTCACCCCGGAAAACGCTTTGATCGGAATTCTGGGGACGGCGTTCATGGTTGTCTACACCCTCGGCGCTCCCGTGTTCGGCCGGCTGGCCGAACGGTATTCGCGTTGGCGGCTCGTCGGGATCGGCGTGGTGCTCTGGAGCCTGGCGAGCGGCGCTTCCGGGCTGGCCGGTACCTTCCTGGTCCTGCTGCTGACGCGCTGTTTCGTGGGCATTGGCGAGGCGGCCTACGGCCCGGTGGCGCCGTCGCTCGTCTCTGACTTTTTCCCCGTGCAGGTCCGGGGCCAGGTGTTCGCCTGCTTCTACACGGCGATCCCGGTCGGCAGCGCCCTGGGTTACGTGCTGGGTGAGCGGGTGGCCAAGTCCGGTCTCGGGCCCTGGGGCGCGGGAGTGTTCGGCACCAGTCCGGAAAGCTGGCCCTGGGCGTTCTATTTGGTCGTGGCGCCGGGCCTTGCCCTGGGCGTTTGGAGTTTCTTCATGCGCGAACCGCCGCGCGGTCAGGCGGATCTCGGCCGGGCCGCGGCGCCGGTCGCCGTCCGCTGGCGCGATTATTCGCTGCTGCTGCGGACGCCGTCCTACGTTTTCTGCACCCTCGGCATGACCGCCATGACCTTTGCCATCGGCGGCATTGCCTTCTGGATGCCGTATTACCTGAAACAGCGCCCCGGCACGGGCGATTCTCCAATCACCGTCTTCGGGGCCATTGTCGTCGTGGCAGGGCTCATCGCCACCTACCTCGGCGGGCTGGCCGCCGACAAGCTGCGCCCGCGTTTCCCCGGCGCATATCTTCTGGTGTCAGGCGCGGCGATGCTGGCCGGTTTCCCGCTTTTTCTCGCGGTGC
>CAVRNM010000192.1:0-16512 GCA_963722225.1 uncultured Verrucomicrobiae bacterium | reverse complement strand
CCTGGTTATCATCACGCTCAAGCCCTATGGCGACTATGCCGGCGTCGCGTTTTCGATCACAGCCTTGATCGCGCTCCTCGTGTGCCTGATCCCGACGACCATCGGCGGTCTGCTCAGCGCCATCGGCATCGCGGGCATGGACCGCCTGCTCCAGCGCAACGTGCTCGCCATGAGCGGCCGGGCCGTCGAGGCCGCGGGCGACATCGACGTGCTGCTGCTGGACAAAACCGGCACCATCACGCTCGGCAACCGCATGGCCACCGAGTTCGTGCCGGCACCCGGCGTGGCGCTCCCCCGCCTGGCCGACGCCGCCCAGCTCGCCTCGCTCGCCGACGAGACGCCCGAGGGTCGGTCCATTGTCGTTCTCGCCAAGGAGGAATTCAACCTCCGCGGGCGCGACCTGACCGCGCCCCATGCCCAGTTTGTGCCGTTTACCGCCCAGACCCGCATGAGCGGCGTGGATCTCGCCGGCGTCGGCGGCCAGCCCGCCCGCGCGATCCGCAAGGGCGCGGCCGAGAACGTCCGCGCGTGGGTCGAGGCCCAAGGGGGCAAATATCCCCCGGCCGTGGCCGGCGCGGTTGACGCCATCGCCCGGGAAGGCGGCACCCCCCTGGTGGTGGCCGAAGGCCGCGAGGTGCTGGGCGTTGTTTTTCTCAAGGACGTGGTGAAGGGCGGCATCAAGGAGCGCTTCGGCCAGCTGCGCGCCATGGGCATCCGCACGGTGATGATCACCGGGGACAATCCTCTCACCGCCGCCGCCATCGCCGCCGAATCCGGCGTGGACGACTACCTCGCGCAGGCCACCCCGGAAATGAAGCTCCGCCGCATTCGCGAGGAGCAGAGCGCCGGGCACCTGGTGGCCATGACGGGCGACGGCACCAACGACGCGCCGGCGCTGGCGCAGGCCGATGTCGGCGTGGCCATGAACACCGGCACGCAGGCGGCCAAGGAGGCCGGCAACATGGTCGACCTCGACTCGAACCCGACCAAGCTACTCGATATTGTTGAGATTGGCAAACAGCTCCTGATCACGCGCGGGGCGCTGACCACGTTCAGTATTGCCAACGATGTCGCCAAGTACTTCGCCATCATTCCCGCAATGCTGGTCGGCGTGTTCCCCGCCATCGCGCCGCTCAATATCATGAGGCTGGCGTCCCCTCTCAGCGCCATTCTCAGTGCCGTCATCTTCAACGCGCTCATCATCATCGCGCTGATTCCGCTCGCGCTGCGCGGCGTGGCCTACCGGCCGATCGGCGCCGCCGCCATGCTCCGGCGCAACCTGTTCATCTATGGATTCGGCGGCATCCTCATTCCCTTCCTCGGCATCAAGCTCATCGATGTCCTCACCAACGCCCTCCATCTCGTATGAAAGCCCTTCTCGTCGAACTCAAAACCTCGCTGGTGCTCACGCTCGCCTTCGTCGTCCTCCTTTGCGGGGTTTATCCGTTGGCCGTCTGGGCGGGAGCACAAGTTCTGTTCCCGGCCAAGGCCAACGGCAGCCTGCTGGTCGACCCGGACGGCTCCGTGCGCGGCTCCGCGCTGCTCGCGCAGAATTTCAGCAGCGACAAATATTTCCAGCCCCGGCCCTCGGCGGCGGGCACGGGCTTCGACGCCACCAACTCCGGCGGCACCAACCTCGGCCCCACCAGCGCCAAGCTGGCCACCGGCAGCCATGCCAAGGATGCCAGCGGCAAGGACGTCAACGACCCGGGAAACTTCGATGGGATCAAGGATCTGGTCGCGGCGTACCGCGCATCCAATGGGTTGAACGACACCGTTCCGGTCCCGGCCGATGCCGTCACCCGCTCCGGCAGCGGCCTCGATCCGCACATCAGCTCCGCCAACGCCGGATTGCAGGCGCCCCGCGTGGCCCGGGCCCGCGGCCTGTCCCTGGCCCAGGTCCGCGCGTTGATTGACCAGAACACCACCGGCCGGGATCTCGGCCTCCTGGGTGAATCCGGCGTCAATGTCCTGCTGCTCAACCTCGCCTTGGATAAAACTCCGTCCGGCCAGTGATTCCAACCTTCACGACGGGAGGCACTCATGCACGCGTCAACCTCACCCGGCAACGATTACCACCGTTGGCGTTTCTCGGTCTATGTGCTCGTGGCGGTGGCCGCATTGTTCACCGGCTACATCCTCGGTCTGCTCGGCGGGCGGCTCTCGGGTGACTCGCGCCCTGGGGAACCGCCGCCGCCGACCAATCCCCGTTCGCTGTATTCCTGATATTTTCCGGGTTTGCCCCCGGTCCGACGGTTGGCCATTCTTGAGTCCTGTGTCAGACGCTGCCCGCCCCGATCCCGACGCTCTTCTCGCCTCCATCCGCCGGTCCGAAGCCAAGGATACCCGTGGCCGGTTGAAGGTCTTTTTCGGCATGGCGCCCGGCGTGGGCAAGACCTACGCCATGCTGGAGGCTGCCCGAAAGGCTCACGCCGAGGGAATGGACATCGTGGTGGCGCTCGTCGAAACCCACGGACGCGAGGAGACGCAGCGCCTGCTGGAAGGACTGCCGGTCATTCCGCGCCAGGTGCTCGCCTACCACGGCACCCAGCTGGGGGAACTGGATTTGGAGGCCGTGCTGAAGCGCCGGCCCCGGCTCGTGGTCGTGGATGAACTCGCCCACACCAATGTCCCCGGCTCGCGTCACGTCAAACGCTGGCAGGATGTCGAGGAACTGCTGGCCGCCGGCATCGACGTGTTCACCACGCTCAACGTCCAGCACCTCGAAAGCCGCGCCGATACCGTCCGCCAGATCACCGGCGTGGCCGTGCGGGAGACCGTGCCGGACTCGATGATCGAGGCGGCGGACGAGATCCAGCTGGTGGATCTCACCCCGGCCCAGCTCCGGGAACGGCTCACGGAAGGCAAGGTCTACCTGGGCGACCGGGCCGCCGCCGCAGCGGACAATTTCTTCAAGGCCAGCAATCTCACCGCGCTGCGGGAACTCGCCCTCCGCCTGACCGCCGAGCGCGTGGACAAGCAGCTCCGCGAGCTTCGCGAGGACCGGCAGGTCAGCGCCATCTGGCGCAGCGGCGAGCGGCTGCTCGTGGCGGTCGGCGCCAGCCCGTTTTCCACCCGGCTCATCCGCTGGACCCGCCGCATGGCCTACGCCCTCGACGCGCCGTGGATCGCCGTCAACGTCGAGACGCCGGCGCCGCAGACGGCGGCCGAGCGGAAGATGCTGGAGGAAAATCTCGCGCTGGCCCGCGAGCTGAACGCCGAGATCGTCGTGGTGCCCGACCGCGACGTCGCCGGCACGCTGGTGCGCGTCGCCCAGCAGCACAATGCCAGCCAGATCGTCATCGGCAAATCGCGGGGGTCGCCCGTCCTGGACTTCCTGCGCGGCGGTTCCCTCGCCGACCGGCTCATCCGCCGCAGCGGCCAGATCGACGTCTATGTCGTGCCCGCCGAGCCGCGAACGGGGCGCCACCGGTGGCGGGAATGGACCGGATCCGCCGCGTCGCGGCCTCGTGAATACGTGACGGCCCTGCTGACGGTCTTCGGCATGACCCTGGCGGGCCTGGCGGTCCAGGGTTGGACCGGCTACACCGCCATCTCGCTGTTTTACCTCACCGCCGTCGTCCTGCTGGGGCTCTTTGTCGGGCAGGGGCCGATCCTCCTCGCCGCCACGCTCAGCGCCCTGGTGTGGGACTTCATCTTCATTCCGCCGATCTTCACGTTCCGGATCGACAAGTTCGAGGACGGCCTGATGTTCGGGATATTCTTTGTCATCGCGCTCGTCACCGGCCGCCTCACCGGCCGGCTGCGCGCCCAGGAGCGCGACGAGCGCCAGCGGGAGCAGCGCGCCACCGCGCTCTACCAGCTCACCCGGGCCATCGCCGCCGCCCGGTCCGCCGACGAGGTGTTGCGCAACGCCGCCGCCCAGGTCCAGGAGCTGTTCGGGGCGCGCCTGGCGATCTTCACCGCGGATCCGGTCCAGCCCGGCCGGCTGGTGCTCCACCCGGCCGCCACCTACGTCGCCAACGAGAAGGAGCAGGGCGTGGCGGCCTGGGTGTTTCGCAACCACAAGGCCGCCGGCCGGTTTACCGACACGCTGCCTTCCGCCGAGGGGTTTTACCTGCCGCTGCTCGCCGGCGAAAACTGCGTGGGGGCGATGGGCGTCAAGCCGCCCGCGGAAGGGACGCTGCCCGTCAGCCAGCGCGGCCTGTTGGAGAGTTTCGCCACGCAGATCGCCCTGGCGCTGGACCGCGAACGCCTGCGGGCCACCGAGGACGCGGCGCGCCTCTCGCAGGAATCGGAGAAGCTGCACCGCACCCTGCTCGACGGGGTCTCGCATGAGCTGAAAACGCCGCTCACCGTGATCGCCTCGGCCGCGGAGAACCTCGCGGACGGCCCCCTGGTGGCCGAGATCCGCACCGCGACCCAGCGACTGCAGCGGCTGGTGAACAACCTGCTCGACATGACCCGCCTCGAGTCGGGCATGCTGCGGTTGCGCAGCGACTGGTGCGACCCGGCCGATCTCATCAACGCCGCGCGCGAGGCCACCGCGGACGCCTGGCGCGGCCGGGACGTCCGGACGGTGCTGCCCGCGGGCCTCCCGCTGGTGCGGGCAGATGCCGGCCTGATCCAGCAGGCGCTGGCCAACCTCATCCACAACGCCTGCGTGCACACGCCGCCCGCCGCCGCCATCACGCTCTCCGCCGGCGCCGACGAGGCGGCCCATGAAATCTGGATGACCGTGGCCGACAACGGGCCCGGCCTGCGCGGCGACCAGCAGGCCCGGCTGTTCGACAAATTCTACCGCGGCGACCCCGGCCGAACCGGTGGGCTCGGCCTGGGACTTTCCATCGCCCGCGGTTTCGCCGAGGCGCACGGCGGCCGCGTCGAGGCGGACAATCAGCCCGCCGGCGGCGCGCGCTTTACGATCTTCCTTCCGCTCGAACGCCCTGCTAGCGTTCCGCCCGAATGACCGACGCCCCATTCCAGCCCGAAGTGCTTGTGATCGACGACGAGGTGCAGATCCGCCGCCTGCTGCGCGTGACGCTGGAGGGCGCGGGATTTCGCGTGCGCGAGGCGGAGGGCGGCGAACTGGGCCTGGTCGAGGCGGCGACCAAGCGGCCCGACGCCATCATCCTCGACCTCGGCCTGCCCGACCTGCCCGGCATCGAGGTGCTCAAGCGGCTGCGGGAGTGGAGCCGGCTGCCGGTGCTCATCCTTTCGGTCCGCGGCCAGGAGGCGGACAAGATCGAGGCGCTCGACGCCGGGGCGGACGATTATCTGAGCAAGCCGTTCGGCGGCGGCGAGCTGCTGGCCCGCCTGCGGGCGATGCTGCGGCGGGTGCAGACCCAGGAGGAAGCGAGCGGAGTGAGCTTCGGCGATGTGGAAATCGACTTTGCGCGGCGGGTGGTGACGAAGGCCGGAGCCGCGGTGAAGCTGACCCCCAAGGAATATGGGTTGCTGCGTCTCCTGGTGCTGCATCGGGGCAAGGTGATCACGCACCGGCAGATCCTCCGCGAACTGTGGGGACCCAAGGCGGAGGAGCAGACCCAATACCTGCGCGTGTACATGACCCACCTGCGGCAGAAGCTGGAAAACGATCCCAACCAGCCGAAATTCTTCAGGACCGAGTCCGGAATCGGTTACCGGTTCAGCGAGGATTAGTCGCGCCATTCCTGGCTCGACGCACTGGCCCGGGCCGCCAGCATCGCCGCAGCAATTTCCGGACGCCGGTCGCCCGCCGGCCGGCGTTTTCCGGAATCTGCCCCCGCATCCCGCGTTTCCCCGCCATGCCCCATCCCCCTGATCCGCCTGAAACGCAACCGGCCGCGGTCGCCCCCGACGACAGGATCCCCTTTGCCGCCAAGGCCGCGTACGGCTTTGGCGGGGTCAACGACATCTTCGGGCACTGGCTCTATCCCAATCTCTCGGGGCCGGTGTTCACGATGTACCTCGGCCTGGCGCCCAATCTCGTCGGCACGGTGCTGATGATCGCGCGGATGTTCGACGCATTCACCGATCCCTTGTTTGGCTGGTTGTCGGACAACACCCGTTCGCGCTGGGGCCGCCGCCGCCCGTACATCCTGTTTGGCTCGATCGCGGCCGGCCTCGCGCTGCCGTGCCTGTTCATGGCGTCGCGGCACTGGGACGCATCGGCGCCGTGGATGCACAACCGGCTGTTCTGCTTCATGCTGGTGTCGCTGTTCCTCTTCTCGCCGATCATCAGCCTCTACAACATGCCCTACCTGAGCCTGGGCAACGAGCTGACGCCCAATTACCATGAACGCACGAGTGTGATGGCGTTCAAGGCGGTGATCCAGAAGATCTCCGGCGTTTACATGGCCTTCGCGTGGTGGTTTGCCAACCTGCCGCTTTTCAACGATCCGGCGACGGGCACGCCCAACGTGCTGCGCGGCGTGCAATGGGCGGCGGGGCTGGCCGGGCTGCTCATGATCGTGGCCGGCTTCGCCAATTTCTTCTTCGTCAAGGAGCGTTATTACGCGAAAGCGGCCCGGCAGCCCAAGACCCATTTCTGGGCCACGCTCGGACAGACTTTCCAGTCGCGGCCGTTCCTCGTGCTGCTGGCGGTCGGCGTGGTGTTTGTCGTTCCGACCACGATGCTCGGCGGTCTTTCCCAGTATGTTGGCACTTACTATGCGTTCCACGGCGACCAGGCCATCATGTCGTATTATTACGCCTGGGGCAGCGTCGGCTATCTGGTCTGCGGCATCATGGGGGTCTTCACGGCCGGATGGATCGCGCGCCACCACGGCAAGATCAAGGCGCTGCTGTTCACCCTCGCCAGCGGAATCATTTCCTTCGGTTCGAGTTGGTGGATGTACCGGCCGGGGAACGGCTGGCTGATCGTCCTGAACACCGCGCTGACCGGCTTTTCGTCGACCGGCCTCTGGGTGGTGCTTCCGTCGATGCAGGTGGACGTGGTGGACGACGACGAAATCAAGTCGGGGCAGCGGCGCGAAGGCGCTTTCACCTCCTGGTACTCCTGGGTCTCCAAGTTCGGCATGGCTTTGAGCCTGGGACTGGCCAACTACCTGCTGGAGGCGGTCGGCTACAAGCAGTCTCTCGGTGGAGCGCAGACTCCGGAGACGATCTGGTGGATCCGCTTCCTGTTTGCCGCGATTCCAGTGGCGGCCCTGCTGGTCGCGCTGGTTTTGCTGGCCTTCTATCCGCTCAGCGAATCCCGGATGCAGGCCATCCGGCTCGAACTAGAAGCCCGGCGCGGGACGGTCTGATTCCGGAAGATCCGAATGAGGTTGAATGCGGGGATTCGGCTTAACGCCAACGCAAGAGGGGCCACCGCCAAATGCTCACCAACCGTACGTCACGCCGGCGGAGATTTCGCGGCGGGCGGCAGGGACGGCCGGCACCTGCTGAAAGGCGCTGTTCCAGAGATTGTCCGCCTGGAGATGGAAATCGATGTTTCGCCAGCCCGGGGGCCGATAGAACAACCCCAGCGACGAGATGATCGCCTGGTTTCCCCCTTCGGTGCGCAACGGATTGGGTTCCTGAATGCGCGCCTGGTTGTCCATGCGCAGCTCAAAACCGTGGCCCAGCCGGGCCACGACGGCCAGCGTCAGCCGGTCCCTCGGAAAATTGAGCGCGTAGAAACTGCCGTCCACCGTTGCCGAACCATAGTCGGCCCGCTTCTGCAGGTAGGTGTAGCCAAGGACGACATCGCAAAAGGACGACGACCAGCGCACCGTGCCTTCCGCTCCGGCAGTATCGATGTCGACCGGGTCGGCGATGCGCGCGATCACCCCCTGCTGGAAGGTCCAATCCACGAGGTGGTCGTCGCGGCGATAGAACACCGCGACATGCACCTGCCATGCCCCCTGCGCCGCGTCGCGCCCCAGTTCGAGATTATGGCTGAAGGTGCGCCCCAGGTCAGGATTGCCCCGGAACAGTCCGGCGGTCGGGCTGGAATCGAGCGCCGTATAGGTCGGCACCTGGGTGGAATCGGCATAATCAAGGTACAGGCGGCTTGAACAGCCAGCCGGCTCAGCCTCGTCCAGTGCGATCTCGGCCAAGGGGGAGACCGCCGAGCCTTCGCGATTGGTGTCGTCGAGAGTCACCCCGGTCTTCACCGTCAGCCGCCGCCCGTCGCCAAGCGACCAGGCCTTCTCGGGGTCCACGCCAAACTTGGCGTAGGTCCGCGAATGGAAAGGGCCAAAAACCAGTGACGTGGACTTGAGATTGTCGGTGAGGACCGCCGCATCGTAGCCAATCCCGATGACGCCGAGGTCGTTGCGCCCGGACACCGTCAGGCCGTCCATCCACGTCGTGGTCTGGAACGGATGCACCGCACCGACCGGCGCGAAGCGATCGAACGCATAGTCGTCCTTGTTGCGCCGCCAGAAAACGGCCGCCTCAAGCCCGTCGCCCGGGCCCCAGGTGATGCGGTGGTTGAGCAGCACCAGGGCAGTCTCCAAATCATCGGTTTCGTCGGAGCCAAACGGGGTGTAAAGATCGGGCCAGCCCAGAAACTTTGCCTGGTATCCGTAGAAAAGGTCCGTCTGCGAACCGTCACCTGCCAGCTGGATCCGCCCGTCGTAGCGCTGGTAATGGTGGTCCCCAAACGGCACTGAACCATCAGAGGATGAGACCGCCACCTCGGCGTCGGCGGCCAACACGCGGCCGGCGAGGCGCGTGTCGCTCACGACTCCCTGGTAGATGCTGCCATCGTAGGAACCATACTGCCCGGCGGTCAGCGTTAACTCGCCCCGCGCGCGAATGGCCTGCCAGTCATACGCGACCGTACCCACATCCGCGTTGAACCCGCCGAGCGCGTTGTCCACGCCCGTCAGGATGCGGGGCGCCGAAATCATGGCCGGCGCCACGGGAAGTTCCGCGAAGTAATGCCCCGTCTGCGGGTCAAAGAGGAAGGCGCCGCCAATGCGGAAGCCGGTGTTTTCAAAGATGCCGCCCCGAATTGCGATGTCCGCCTGGCCCTCCGCCTGATTCCGCGCCTCCACGTCCAGCAACGGTTCATAGCGCAGCAAAGTGACAGGCATGGCATACGACGCGACCGGATCATCCAGCGCCACTCTTTCCGATGACACGGAAAAGACCGGCAATTCGACCGGAGCCTGAGCCAAAGCCCGCGCGGTCAGCAACGACACCACCGCAATGAGCACCAAGCCGAAATGAAGCATCCGGATGCAGGGCGGGATCGCCGGATTCCGCCGGTTTTCCAAGCGTGGCGGGGTGCGGCGACCCCGCCCTACAACACCCCACCAGACGCTCCGTGCACCGGCGCGCCAGCCTTGCCCTGCCCGCACGGCTATAGTTAATACCATTGTATGTTTTAGTTAACAATTAGCGCCGAGCAACGAGGGCAAAAAGCTTCTCGCGACCCCACCCACTGTCGTCCCGCGGCCTCCCGCGAGGAGCCGGTCAGCTCACGCGTCGCCGTCGTTGCCGATGGCTTCGACCGGGCAGCCCTCCAGCGCCTCCGTGCAGGCCGCAAGATCCTCCTCGGTGGCGGGCTGCTTGCTCACGTACGAGTAACCGCCCTCTTCGGAGCGGGTAAAAAAAGCCGGTGCCGTCTCGCGGCAGAGATCGCAATCGATGCACTGCTGGTCGACGTAAAATTTGCCCGCCGCATTCGTTTCCCACTTGTCTGCTTTGTTCGCCATGGTGAATCGGGAACAAAAACGAATGCTGCCGCCTGTCAAGGGTATCCCCGCGGCGGAAAGACCGGAAATGCTTCCCCCTTGGCAGGTCGCCTGAGCATCCCGCCCCGCTTCGGGACTCTTTCCGGGCCGCGCGCGTTCCGCCGGCGCCGGCGGCACCGTTCGAACAAAACCGGGTCCAAGTTACGCCGGGGGCTTGAGTTTAGCCTCAGGTCATTCTAGTTTTTCAAGCGGATGCTTTCCGATCGCTCATACATGCGGGAGACGGGCAACTCGTTCTCCTTCGACGTGGTTAAATGGCTGATGGCCATTTTCACCGCGTTGTTTCTGCTGCAGCATGTCATGGAACGATGGCTGGGCTCTTTTGGCCACTACCGCTGGCTGGGATTGGCGGCTGGCCCTGTGCTGCACGGCCACCGGCTGTGGACGCCGCTGACCTACAATTTCCTGCAGAACACCGCCGGATACGATGGCGGAATTTTCAGCCTGCTCTTCAACCTGCTGGGCCTGTATTTCTTCGGCGGTGCGGTCCGGGAGCTGGTTGGGACTCGCCGCTTTGTCTGGCTTTATTCCGCCTTCGTCGTCGCGGGCGCGGCCGCCTGGCTCGCCGTTTATCCGGTGGGAGTCGACTGGCCAATCCTGGGACCGCTCGCCGCCTTGTCTGGCATTTTCGCCCTCTATTGCTGCTATCATGCGGAGGATCAGATGACGTTTCTCGTCTTTTTCGTCGTCCCCGTGACGGCCAAGCCCAAGTTTTTCGGCTGGATCTGGACGGCGCTGAACCTCGTCTGTTTTCTTTTCTACGAGGTGACGGGACAACATTCGCCGTTATGGAATGGCAGCGCGGCCAACCTCGCGGCCATGCTTGTCGCCTACGGCTTCTTCCGGGTGGCCGGCCAGGAGGACCCATTCGGCCGATCGTCGGGCACCCGCCTCGAGCTGCCCCGCTGGCTGCGCCGTCGCAAAAAGGACGCCACTCCCCGTTTTAAGATAAACCTACGCGATCGCAAGGACTTGCGCGCCGAGGTTGACCGCATACTCGACAAGATCAACAGCGAGGGCTTCGGTGCCCTGACTGAAGAGGAAAAGCGCCTGCTGGACGAGGCCCGCGATCTTCTCAGCCGCCACTAAGTTCAATTGTGAGCGCGCCCACCGGTCACGCCTTGTCGGGGAGATTTCGCGCCTTGCTTTGCCAGGAACATCCTTCCTGGGACGCGACCGCGCTTCCGCCGGACGCCTGGCTCCGGATCGAGCGCCTGGCTGACGCCAGTCCGCTCTATGCCCGCCTGCTGCTCCAGCATCCGGAGTACGCGCTCTGGCTCGAAGAACCCCACAATCGCGAGACTGACTATCGTTACCAGGCGTTGCTCGATGAATGGCGGGCCTGTACCGCTCCCGCCCCGAAAGATGGCCTGGCGCGCGACGAGACCTACTTGAGCCTGCTGCGGCTCTGGCGGCGCAAGATGACGCTCCGCATTGCCTTTCGCGACGCGAACGGCCTCGCCTCTACTCCCGTTACCGTCGGGGAATTGACCCGCCTGGGGGAGTTTTGCCTGCGCGAGTGCTATTTGATCTCCCTGCGGCAATGGACCCGCCGCTATGGCCAACCCTGGGACGAGGATCTCGACCAACCCGCCCGCTTCTGCGTGCTGGCTCTCGGCAAGCTCGGCGGCCAGGAACTTAATTTCTCTTCCGACATCGACCTGATCTATCTCTACGACGGGGAAGGCCATTGCCGGAAGGAAGGGCAGCCGGGCGCATTCACCAACGCCGAGTTCTTCACCAAGGTCGCCGAGAACACGACGAACCTGCTCCAGGCGCAGACGGCCGACGGGTTCCTTTTTCGCGTCGACGTCCGCCTGCGCCCCGAAGGTGCCTACGGCCCGCTGGTGCGTTCGCTCGCCAGCCTGGAGCACTACTACGCCGCCGCGGGCCAGACCTGGGAACGCATGGCCCTCATCAAGGCGCGCCCGGTCGGCGGCGACCTTGCCCTCGGCGCGGAACTCCTCGAGAGCCTGCAGTCCTTTCGCTATCCCCGCCATCCGCCGCCCTCGCTGCTGGCCGAGGTCGCCGCCATGAAAACCCGCACCGAGCAGGAAACGGTCGGCCACGAGGGGCTCGCCCGCGACATCAAGTCGGGCCACGGCGGCATCCGCGAGATCGAGTTCATCACCCAGGCGTTTCAACTGCTGCACGCGGGCCGGAATCCCTTTCTGCAGACGCATTCGACCACGGTGGCGCTCGACCAGCTGGTGCGCTACGGCCTGATGCAGCCGGGAGAAGCGGAGTTTCTGAGCGAAGCCTATTGGTTTCTCCGCCGGGTCGAGCATGCCATCCAGATGCGCGAGGAGCACCAGACGCACGCCCTGCCGGCCGACGCCGCCGAGATCACCGCGATTGCGCGGACCTTGGGCTTCTCCTCCGCCGCGACCTTCCAGCATCAGCTTAAGGCCGTGCGGACGCGCGTCCGGCAGATTTACGAGGGGCTCTTCCGCCGCGAAGCCGGCGACCGGGACTTTCAGGAATGGTGGCAGTTTTTCACGTCGCCGACCACGCCGCCGGCGGTGGGCGAGCGCCTGCACCGGTGGTTTGGCCCCGCGGTCGGCGCGGCGGACGAACTACGGCTCTTCGTGTGCGGCGACCGCAGGCATCAGGTGAACCGCGAGCTCGTCGTCCGGTTCCAGCACCTGGCCGACCCGCTCGACGAAATCCTGCCGCAACTGGCGCTCCCGGTGCCGGCGCTGCGCCGGATCGCCCGTTTCGCCGAACGCTACGGCACTCGCCAGCAGTTTTTCAACGGCTGCGCGGCCAACCCCCAGTTCTTCCGGGTGCTGGCGCTGTTGTTCGACCGCAGCACCTTTATATACGAACTGCTCGCCGCGCATCCGGAAATTGTCGAGGAGGTCCTGCGGCCGGAGGTCCTGCGAAAGCGCAAGGGCGCCGCAGACCTCGCCGGGGAACTCGCCGCCGGGCCCGCGGACGCCGGCCACGCCGAGTGGCTCTGGTTGTACGTGAAGGCGGAGCAGGTGCGCTATGCCATTGGCGAACTTCTCGGCCACCTCGGGGTCGAGGACGTTGAGGCCAGTCTGTCCCTGCTGGCTGACGCCGTCCTGCAGCACGAACTGCGGAGACTTGATCCCGCGCCAAACCTTCTCCTGGTGGCCCTGGGCAAATACGGCGGGGCTGAGCTGACCTTCGGCTCCGATCTCGATCTCCTGCTGGTCGCCGCCGATTCCGACGCCGCGGCGGCTGAGCCGACCGTCCGCGAACTGCAAAAACTGCTGCGGCACGGCGGACCGCTGGGGGCGACTTTTGCAGTGGACCTGCGGTTGCGGCCGCACGGGGACGCGGGCCCGCTCGTGACCACCCCGGCCGTCCTGCGCGCGTATCATGCTGGCTCCTCCGCCCAGCCGTGGGAACGTCAGCTGCTGACGCGGGCGCGGGTGGTCGCCGGCCCGGCGGGCGTCGCCGCGGAATTTGGGACGTTCGTCTCCGGGTTGCTTTATGGCGCCCCGCTCGGCGGAGATTCCGCGGCGGCGATGTGGGCCATGCGAGGTCGGATCGAGCGTGAGCGCGAAGTGGTCGCCCCGCCCGAGCGCGCCTTCAAGACCGGCGCCGGAGGCTTGGTGGACTTCGAGTTTCTGGTGCAGTTGCTCCAACTCCGCCATGGCCATGCCTTCCCCGCCCTCCGCCAGCCCGGCACGCGCCAGGGTCTTCGGACGCTCGCCTCGGCCGGCCTCATCCCCGGCGACGCGGCCGCCCGTCTGCTCGAACACTATGATTTCCTCAAGCGGATCGAGATCCTGCTGCGCAGTGACGCCAATCGCGCGGTGACCCTGCTGGCGGCCTCCCCCGAGGCTCGCGCTCCGCTCGCCCGGTGGCTTGGTTTTGCTGACGAAGCAGTCTTCTGGGCGGAATATTGCCGCCAGTTGGCGGAAACCCGGCAGATTGTCCTGTCCCTTTTGCCGCAACAACCTTGATGCATTCGTAGTTTGTGCTTTGTTAGGTAACGTTTGGGGGAGCGACGCGTCATGAAACAACTCGCGCACCCGCCTTTCTCAACCATCCAATGATGTCCTCCCTCCTGCCCTTTTCCAGGGTCCGCCGGACCTTGGCCGTCGGCGCGCTGCTGCTGGCCGCCCTTTCCGCCAGCCGCGCCCTGCCGGAACACAATTTCGAGACCACGCCCGCCCGGGCTGAGGAGGTGAGCATGATGGTCAAGCTC
Organism: uncultured Verrucomicrobiae bacterium; assembly: GCA_963722225.1. Taxonomy (GTDB): domain Bacteria; phylum Verrucomicrobiota; class Verrucomicrobiia; order Opitutales; family Opitutaceae; genus Fen-1467. The sequence continues at coordinate 2,676 of CAVRNM010000192.1, read as the reverse complement.
CTCGAGCAGTTCAATTTCAACCACCAGACCGTTGACGACCAGCTGAAACCCGACCTCGGCCAGAACCTGATCCATGATTACATGGGCGAGCTCGACCCGCAGCGCCTGTTTTTCCTGGGCACCGATCAGGAGGCGTTCACCCAGCGTTACGCCCCCGGCCTTTATTACAATCTGCGGACCCTGGGCCGGCTCGATGCCCCGTTCGACATCTACGTCATGTTTGAGAAGCGCGTCGACCAACGCGTCAACTGGATCTTCGACGAGCTGAAGAAAGAGGCCGATCTGACGGCCCATGAAACCTATCCAATCGACCGCTCCAAGGGCGCCTGGTCCGCCACCGCCACCGAGGCGGACGACCTCTGGCGCCGCCGGCTGAAATACGAGGTCATCCAGGAAATCCTCGCCAAGAAGACTCCCGACGACGCGAAGCAGACCGTCCGGAAGCATTATGAGCGCATGCTCAAGAACCTGGCCGATATCGACACGGACGACGTGACCGAGATGTTCCTGACTTCCCTCGCCAACCTTTACGACCCGCACTCCAGCTATTTTTCACCCGAGAGCTTCGAGGATTTCGGCATTCAAATGCGGCTCTCGCTCGTTGGCATCGGCGCGTTGCTGGGATTTGAGGATAATGAATGCGTGGTCAAGGAACTCATCCCAGGCGGACCCGCTGATCTCGGCAAGCAATTGCATCCCAATGACAAGATCATCGCCGTGAGCATTGATGGCGTCGAGCCCGTCGATGTCGTCGGCATGAAACTCCGGAAGGTCGTCGATCTGATTCGCGGCCAAAAGGGCACCAAGGTGACCCTCACCGTCGTTCCGGCGGCCGCCGCCGACGGCTCCGTCCGGAACGACGGTGAGGGTCACCTTGGTTCCGCGAATCAGATCGACGACCTTCCGGAGTTTCATGCCGACGACATCGACGGGCTCAACGCCATGAATGCTCACGGCGATGATCTTGTCATTGGGATGCAATTGCTTGCCGAGATCAGCGGGTCCGCCTGGGGATGAGTTCCTTGACCACGCATTCATTATCCTCAAATCCCAGCAACGCGCCGATCCAACGAGCGAGAGCCGTATTTTTGTTCCGAAATCCTCGAAGTTTCTGCGGGTGAAAAATAGCTGGAGTGCGGGTCGTAAAGGTTGGCGAGGGAAGTTAGGAACATCTCGGTCACATCGTCCGTGTCGATATCGGCCGCGTCTTGAGCGTGCGCTCATTTTTCGTTTTTTTGTGTGCTTCGCGTCGTCGGGAGTCTTCTTGGCGAGGATTTCCTGGATGACCTGCGTATTTCAGCCGACAGCCCGAGTCTTCATGCGCCTCGGTGGCGGTGGCGGACCAGGCGCCCTTGGGAGCAGTCGATTGGATTTGCAGCGGGGCCGTCGAGCAGATCGGCCTCTTTCTTCAGCTCGTCGAAGATCCAGTTGACGCGTTGGTCAACGCGCTTCTCAAACATGACGTTGACTGCCGAACGGGGCCCTCAGGGTCCGCAGATTGTAATAAAGGCCGCGGGTAACGCTGGGTGAACACCTCCTGATCGGTGCCCAGGAAAAACAGGCGCTGCGGGTCGAGCTCGCCCATGTAATCATGGATCAGGTTCTGGCCGAGGTCGGGTTTCAGCTGATCATCAACATTGTGGTGGTTGAAATTGAACTTCTCGAGGAGCTTGACCGTCGTGCTCGCCTCCTGGGGCCCGGGCGGGCGTGGTCTCGAAATTGTGTTCCGCAGGGCGCGGAGGGGGTAAAGGGCAGCCAGCAGCAGCGCGCCGACGGCCAAGGTCCGGCGGGACCCTAGTAGATTATTTTTAAGAGGACATCACTGAATAGTTGCAGAAAGGCGGGTGCACGAGTTATTTTTTGACGCGTAGGTCCCCCAAACGTTACCTAACAAAGCACAAACTACGAATGGAGTCAGAGTTCTTCGGTGGGACAGGACAATCCACTGCGGGTTTCCGCCAACTGGCGGGGTGTCCCGCCCGGAAGACCACTTCGTCAGCAAAACCAAGCCACCGGGCGAGCGGAGCGCGAGCCTCGGGGGAGGCCGCCAGCAGGGTCACCGCGCGATTAGCGTCACTCGAGCGGCAGGATCCTCGATCCGCTTGAGGAAATCATAGTGTTCGAGCAGACGGGCGGCCGCGTCGCCGGGGATCAGGCCCGCCGAGGCGAGCGTCCGAAGACCCTGGCGCCTGCCGGGCTGGCGGAGGGCGGGGCAGCATGGCCATGGCGGAGTTGGAGCAACTGCACCAGAAAGAGTGTGTGTGTGTGTGTGTGTGTGTGTGTGTGTGTGTGTGTGTGTGTGTGTGTGTGTGTGTGTGTGTGTGTGTGTGTGTGTGTGTGTGTGTGTGTGTGTGTGTGTGTGTGTGTGTGTGTGTGTGTGTGTGTGTGTGTGTGTGTGTGTGTGTGTGTGTGTGTGTGTGTGTGTGTGTGTGTGTGTGTGTGTGTGTGTGTGTGTGTGTGTGTGTGTGTGTGTGTGTGTGTGTGTGTGTGTGTGTGTGTGTGTGTGTGTGTGTGTGTGTGTGTGTGTGTGTGTGTGTGTGTGTGTGTGTGTGTGTGTGTGTGTGTGTGTGAGAGAGAGAGAGAGAGAGAGAGAGAGAGAGAGAGAGAGAGAGAGAGAGAGAGAGAGAGAGAGAGAGAGAGAGAGAGAGAGAGAGAGAGAGAGAGAGAGAGAGAGAG
>CAVRNM010000191.1:0-4718 GCA_963722225.1 uncultured Verrucomicrobiae bacterium | reverse complement strand
GTTTATGTGACCGCTTCGTTCAGTTGCCGTTCACTTGTTCCGCGGCAACGACCAGGTGATGACGCGCGGCACCTTGCGAACGTGCGGATCAAGAACCTCATGCTCGGCGGGGAAGAGGGGGGGCACACGCTCTATTTCGACCGCGGCGCGGGCGTCGCGCACCGGGGAAGATGCCGATTTACGATGCGGCCATGCGCTACCAGGCGGATGGCATTCCCCTGATCGTCGTCGCCGGCCAGGAATATGGCACCGGCTCGTCGCGCGACTGGGCGGCCAAGGGCACCAGTCTGCTCGGGGTGAAAGCCGTGGTGGCCGTGAGTTTTGAACGCATCCACCGCTCCAATCTCGTCGGCATGGGGGTGTTGCCGCTGCAGTTCCGAAGGGCACGAACGCCGAGACGCTGAAGCTCGACGGCACCGAAACCTATTCGATCCTGGGTCTATCGGGACCTCGTTCCGCGGCAGGACGTCACCCTGCAAATCTCGCGCCGGGATGGCACGAGCGAGGCGATCCCCGTCCGGTGCCGGATCGATACCCCGATCGAGGTCGATTATTACCAGCACGGGGGGATCCTGGCATACGTCCTGCGTCAGATCATCGCAAGAAACTGAGTATCCTGGTATGGAGGGACGTGTGACGGGAGGGTTGGTCCGGTTGCCTCGGCCGTCGTGCCGCAAGGCGGGTCCGATTCAATCTCTTTTGCATCATGCCTCAGGCAGCCAACAAGATGGTTTTTCTGTCGATCGTACTGCGATCCGTGATCGTCCGCATCCAGGGGCGCGCGTGTGTGGCGAACAGCGCGTCATTGCACCGATTTTTTGTGCAGATGATCAGCCAGGGCAAGACGCGGTTTGTCATGGATTTTGCCGGCTGCGCGAGCATGACAGCACGTTTCTCGGCGTGCTGGCCGGCGCCGCGCTGGAATGCGCCAGCACGCCCCCCCGGCAGCCTGGTGCTCCGCCGCGTGGCCCGGCGCAATCTGGAGTTGTGCGCAACCTCGGGTTGCATCGGTTGCTGACCGTCGATGCGGGGGATTTCCCATGGAGTTCGGCCAGGAACCGCGCCCCTGAACGGGGGCCGCGACCTCGGCGAACTGGAGGGCGCCCGGCTGGTGCTGGAGGCGCACGAGGTCTGTGGCGGCCGATCCACGAATCAGGGGAAGTTCCAGACGTGCTGGGTTCTTGCGAAACCGGGTCGATCAGAAGTAGCCGGTGGCATCGGGCGGCGATTTTGAAACTCGACCCGGCGGCCGCTTGTCGGAGAATCCTGGTATGCTCTTTTTCTTGCTCGGAGCACTGTTCGGTGCGCTGGCCTTGTTCGGGCTCGGAGTGCAGGCGCGCGCCCGGGCGGACCGGATTGAGGAGGAGAAGCTGGTCCTGGCCCAGGAAAAGCACTCGTGGTGGATTTCATGCATCACATGGTGCAGCGCTGGGCGAAGGCCTGTCCCGCGAAGATCTGTTCCAGCGCATCGTCCATGCCGCCATCCTGTGCACCGGGGCGCTGAGCGCCTGCATCTTCGAAAAACGATCCGACAACAAGATGCAGGGGGTGGCCGTCGAAGGGCTGTTCCCGCCGCATCGGCCGCTGCCGCCGCAGGCGAGGGCAGCCCCCCACCCGCGCCCGTTTTATCGAGCAGGTGTTGAATCGGAGGTGTTTGACCTGAGCGAGGGGGTCGTCGGACAGGTGGCGCGCACGGGCGAGGGCGTGCTGATTGCCGATGCCCCCGCCGACCCGCGGATCGTCAAGCATGATGATCCGGCGCTGGTCGTCCAATCCGTCATCGCCGCTCCGATCCGGTTTCAGGATCGGACGATCGGCGTCCTGGCCGTGACCAATCCGGCCGACGGCCTGCCGTTCACGGCGTCGGACTTCTCGCTGGTGATGTCCCTGGCCGAGCGGCCGGGCTGGCGGTGCACAATCTCGAGTCCCTCCATTTCCAGATTGAGAAGAAACAGCTCGATCTTGACCTGGCCCTGGCCAGCAGCATCCAGCAATGCTGCTGCCGACACCACGCCGCAGGTGGCCGGGCTCGTGTCGCGGCGCAGTATGTGCCGACGCAGAAGGTCGGCGGGGATTTCTACGACTTTTTTCTGCTGTCGCCGGCGCGGCTCGGCATCGCGGTGGCGATGTGTTCCGGCAAGTCCGGCCTCGCTGCTCATGGCGATCTGCCGGACGAACCTGCAACAGATCGCCTCGCGCCACGACTCCCCGGCGTGGTGCTGGGCGAGGTCAACCGCGCCATGGCGGGGGAGGTCTGTTGCGGGATGTTCATTACGATCATCTATGCGGTGGTCGACGTGGCGGGGAACACGGTGACCTTTGCCCGGGCCGGCCACGAGCTGCCGCTAGATCTGCGGCAGCTCGTGGCCGGCCCGGGCAAAGGTCACCGTGTTCCCCGCCACGTCGACCACCGCATAGATGATCGTAATGAACATCCCGCGACAGACCTCCCCCGCCATGGCGCGGTTGACCTCGCCCAGCACCACCGCCGGGGAGTCGTGGCGCGAGGCGATCTGTTGCAGGTTCGTCCGGCAGATCGCCATGAGCAGCGAGGCCGGAATCCCTTTGCCGGACACATCGGCCACCGCGATGCCGAGCCGCGCCGGCGACAGCAGAAAAAAGTCGTAGAAATCCCCGCCGACCTTCTGCGTCGGCACATACTGCGCCGCGACATCGAGCCCGGCCACCTGCGGCGTGGTGTCGGGCAGCAGCATTTGCTGGATGCTGCTGGCCAGGGCCAGGTCAAGATCCAGCTGTTTCTTCTCAATCTGGAAATGGAGGGACTCGAGATTGTGCACCGCCAGCCCGGCCTGCTCGGCCAGGGACATCACCAGCGAGAAGTCCGACGCCGTGAACGGCAGGCCGTCGGCCGGATTGGTCACGGCCAGGACGCCGATCGTCCGATCCTGAAACCGGATCGGAGCGGCGATGACGGATTGGACGACCAGCGCCGGATCATCATGCTTGACGATCCGCGGGTCGGCGGGGGCATCGGCAATCAGCACGCCCTCGCCCGTGCGCGCCACCTGTCCGACGACCCCCTCGCTCAGGTCAAACACCTCCGATTTCAACACCTGCTCGATAAAACGGGCGCGGGTGGTGAGCTTGCCCTTCGCCTGCGGCGGCAGCGGCCGATGCGGCGGGAACAGCCCTTCGACGGCCACCCCCTGCATCTTGTTGTCGGATCGTTTTTCAAAGATGCAGGCGCTCAGCGCCCCGGTGCACAGGATGGCGGCATGGACGATGCGCTGGAACAGATCTTCGCGGGACAGGCCTTCGCCCAGCGCCTGCACCATGTGATGCATGAAATCCACCACGAGTTGCTTTTCCTGGGCCAGGACCAGCTTCTCCTCCTCAATCCGGTCCGCCCGGGCGCGCGCCTGCACTCCGAGCCCGAACAAGGCCAGCGCACCGAACAGTGCTCCGAGCAAGAAAAAGAGCATACCAGGATTCTCCGACAAGCGGCCGCCGGGTCGAGTTTCAAAATCGCCGCCCGATGCCACCGGCTACTTCTGATCAACCCGGTTTCGCAAGAACGCCAGCACGTCCTGGAACTTCCCCTGATTCGTGGGATCGGCCGCCACCAGATTCTCGTGCGCCTCCAGCACCAGCCGGGCGCCCTCCAGTTCGCCGAGGTCGCGGCCCCCGTTCAGGGGCGCGGTTCCCTGGCCGAACTCCATGGGGAAATCCCCCGCATCGACGGTCAGCAACCGATGCAACCCGAGGTTGCGCAACAACTCCAGATTGCGCCGGGCCACGCGGCAGAGCACCAGGCTGCCGGGGGGGGCCTGCCGGCGCAATTCCAGCGCGGCGCCGGCCAGCACGCCGAGAAACGTGCTGTCCATGCTCGCGCAGCCGGCAAAATCCATGACAAACCGCGTCTTGCCCTGGCTGATCATCTGCACGAAAAAATCGTGCAATGACGCGCTGTTCGCCACACACGCGCGCCCCTGGATGCGGACGATCACGGGATCGCAGTACGCATCGACCAGAAAAACCATCTTGTTGGCTGCCTCAGGCATGATGCAAAAGAGATTGAATCGGACCCGCCTTGCGGCACGACGGGCCGGTCGGCAAACCGGACCAACCCTCCCGTCACACGTCCCTCCATACCAGGATACTCAGTTTCTTGCGATGATCTGACGCAGGACGTATGCCAGGATCCCCCCGTGCTGGTAATAATCGACCTCGATCGGGGTATCGATCCGGCACCGGACGGGGATCGCCTCGCTCGTGCCATCCCGGCGCGAGATTTGCAGGGTGACGTCCTGCCGCGGAACGAGGTCCCGATCCAGACCCAGGATCGAATAGGTTTCGGTGCCGTCGAGCTTCAGCGTCTGGGCGTTCGTGCCCTCCCGGAACTGCAGCGGCAACACCCCCATGCCGACGAGATTGGAGCGGTGGATGCGTTCAAAACTCACGGCCACCACGGCTTTCACCCCGAGCAGACTGGTGCCCTTGGCCGCCCAGTCGCGCGACGAGCCGGTGCCATATTCCTGGCCGGCGACGACGATCAGGGGAACGCCATCCGCCTGGTAGCGCATGGCCGCATCGTAAATCGGCATCTTCTCCCCGGTGGCGCGATCGCCCGCGCCGCGGTCGAAATAGAGCGTGTGCCCCCCCTCTTCCCCGCCGAGCATGAGGTTCTTGATCCGCACGTTCGCAAAGGTGCCGCGCGTCATCACCTGGTCGTTGCCGCGGCGCGAGCCATAGCTGTT
>CAVRNM010000190.1:0-31397 GCA_963722225.1 uncultured Verrucomicrobiae bacterium | reverse complement strand
CCGAGGTGCTCGAGCGCGTGCTGGCGGTGGCCATGGACTTGGCGGTGGAGGGCCGGGAAGGCCGTCCGGTGGGAGGCTTGTTTGTTGTGGGCGACACCGACAAGGTGGAGAAGCTGATCAAGCCGCTCGTGCTCAATCCGTTCTACGGCTACAAAGAGGAAGACCGGAACATCCTCAGCCCGTTCATGGATGAGACGATCAAGGAATTCTCCTCCATTGACGGGGCCTTCATCATCCGGGGCGACGGCGTGGTGGAGTCGGCGGGCAGCCTCATCCAGGCCGCCGATTACGATCATCCCCTGCCGAGTGGTCTCGGCTCCCGCCATGCGGCGGCGGCGGCGATCTCGGTGGCCACGCAATGCATTTCGATCGTGATTTCCTCGAGCACGGGCCAGGTCACCCTCTTCCGCCGCGGTGTGATGCTGCCGCTGACGGAGCGGAAGCGGAGCGTAAGCTGAACGGGTTGATCTGCCGGGTGTGTCGATGGAATCTGGCTTGGGGGGGGACAAAAGAGTTCTGGAGGGCGGCGCGCTGTCGCCGCCGAATACCCAGGCGGTGCTGACGGCGCAGCGCCCTCCACCCACAATCCCCACCAGACCAGTCGGTGAGACTGGGCGCGAGAATCGCCCAGACCGCATCATTCCGGCTGCTTGGGTCAGATTCCAGTCACACACCCAAGTTGGGCGGGGCCGCACTTTGGGATTGCTCCCGGCTGGCCGGACCCTTTGCTCTGACCCTTCAACCCTTTCACCATGCAAGAAATCGTCATCCTCGAGTGCACGGAAGCCCGTAAAGAGGGCAAACCGCCATCCCGCTACATGACCAAGCGGAACAAGAAGACCGTGACCGAGCGCATTGAAAAGAAGAAATACAATCCCTTCTTGCGCCGGCACACCCTGCACAAGGAGATTAAGTAAACCACCTCGCCGACCGGTCGCCGGTCCGGCGCGATGGGCAGCTATTCAAGACTGGCTTCCGGTCCCCGGGGGCCAGTCTTTCGTTTTCGGCGGATTGGGAGTCAGCGCACCGGGGGCGACTTGGCCGGGTCCGGGTGGGAGGCCGCCGCTTGCTGCTGCAACATCGCCCGGCGGTGAGCCCGCCAGCTGTCGCGATGCTTGCGGATCCAATCGAGCAGCGCCCGCTCGAAACCGATGTCGTAGCCGAGCCGCTCGGATTCCAGCCATTTGTGGCGCAGGATCTCTTCCCGTTCGGCCAGGAACTCCTGATAGAGCGAGGATTGTTTTACAAACTCGCGCGAGTTCACCGGCTCTTTGGTCGAAGATGAAGACATGGAGACCACGGATGTCAGGCAAGGTTTAGGTCCACAATGTTCATCAGGATTTCCGGATCCCGGCAGGTGCGCAACGCCGAAACCACGTCTTCTTTCGTCAGCGCCATGATGGAAAATTGAATTCGAACGCCAAGGCTGTCAACTCAACGACCGGGCAAGGCGAAACGGTCAAGCAAACTCTGCGCCATCCGGCGAAAGACCTGCGCGGCGGCGCCGGCGGGCTGGCTCACCACAATGGGCACGCCGGTATCGCCGCCTACCCGGATCTCGGGCAGCAACGGGACCTGGCCTAACAAGGAAGTCTCGAGACCGGCGGCGAGCAGGCTCCCACCGCCCGTGCCAAAGAGATCATGGCGTTGGCCGACGGAATCGACGAAATAACTCATGTTCTCCGCGACTCCCAGCAGCGGAACGTTGACTTTCTTGAACATCAATCCGCCCCGGCGCGCCACATTCGTGGCCGCGAGCTGCGGCGTGGTGACCAAAAGGGCGCCGTCCAGCGGCAGGGTCTGCACGAGGGAGAGCTGCGCATCGCCCGTGCCGGGCGGCAGATCAATGAGCAGCACCTCGAGATCCCCCCATTGCACATTCTCGACGAATTGCTGCACGGTCTTCATGATCATCGGACCGCGCCAGATGACGGGAGTGTTCGCGTCGACGAGAAAGCCCATCGACATGACCTTAACCCCATGCTTTTCCATTGGCACGAGCAGGGCGTCCGCCCCCTCGCCGACGACTTCCGGACGCCCGTCGAGTCCGATCATCAGCGGCACCGACGGTCCATAGACGTCGCAGTCCATCAGCCCGACGCGACCGTCCGGACGGCCTTGCGCCGCCAGCACCTGCGCCAGAGCGCAAGCCAGATTGACCGCGAACGTGGACTTGCCGACGCCCCCCTTGCCGCTCGCGATGGCGATCGAATATTTGATGCGCTTGGCGGTGGGGCTGCTGCCGGCTGTTCCGCCGCCCGCGTCCGCCGGCGTGCGGACCGCCGCGACCGCGATGTCGACAACGGTCGCCTTAACCCCCGGCAGGGCCAGCAGCACCCGCTCCACCTCGGCCTTGATGGCGGTGGGCACCTGCGGATCGGCCGTGGTGAGCGCGAGGGAGACTCGGGCCGTGCCCTCCACCAAGGCCGCCGAGCGCACCAGCCCAAACGACACAATATCCCGGCTGAAGCCAGGATATTTCACCTCCTTGAGTGCCTCCTTGATCGCTGCGGGTGTCACGGTTCGGTGGTGAAAGGTGCGCAGTCCGCGGGCAAACACAAGCACCCGGCACAGACCGCGAAAGTCGGAATTACGTTGTGCAGTCGGCCGGGTCTGTAAATAAGAAACTCGCCGCGCTCGCTGCGGCCTTTCCACAAAATCTTCCCATGCGAATCCGCCATCTTTTCCTCCTCTTGCTCCCGCTTGCGGGCGCCCTTTCGGCGCTCGCTGACGAACCCCATACGGGGGTGGTCAGCATCACCGCCGACCGGAATCTCACGTCGGTCAAGGTCACTGGTTCACCGAATGAACTGGCCGGCCTGGCGCAGCGGGCGTTCAGCGCCCACGGCGCCTACCGGCTGGTGGCCGACGACGCGGCGTACAACCTCAACTTCACATTGGTGGGATCGGCGCAAGTGCGGGTGGACATCACGCGCGGTTCGGCCGGACTGCCGGTGTTCAGCGAGACCGTCGGAGGCACCAGCACGCGCAATGCCCTGTTGCGCGCCGCCGATGTCGCCGTGACGCACACCAGCAAGGAGCGGCGGGGCTTTTTCGCGGGGAAGCTCGCGTTCATCAGCGACCGCGGCGCCGGAATGGAGATAATGACCTCCGACTTGTTTGGCGGAGAAGTCGTGGGCTGGCCGGGAGTGAGCCGGCAGATCCTCTCCCGCGCGCTGGTCGCCGGACGGCAGGAAGCTGATCTTCACCAGCTATCGCAACGGGTTTCCCGATATCTATGTGCTCGATCTCGCCACCCGCCAGCCCCGGCTCCTGGTCAGCGTGCAGGGCACCAACACCGGCGGGCGTTTCAGCCCCGACGGCGGCCGGATCGCCATGGTGCTGAGCGGCGAAGGGAATTCCGAAATCTACGTCGGGAACGCGGAGGGACGGATGATTTCGCGGCTCACCCGCAATCCCGCAGTCAAAGCCAGCCCATGCTGGTCACCCGACGGCACGCGGTTGATTTTTACGTCCGAGCCGGGGCCGCAGTTGTATTCATGCCGGCTGCCGCCGGGGCGTTTCCCCAGCGGCTCACGTCCGGCATCAGCCGGTACTGCGCCGAGCCGGACTGGTGCCGGTGGGATCCGAGCAAGATCGCGTTCACCGTGGCGGAGGGCCGCGGCTACCAGATTGCCGTCTACGATTTTTCAGCCGGGCAGGCGGAGGTGGTGTCGCAGGCGCCGTTGGATGCGATCGAACCCTGCTGGCTGGCGGACGGCCGCCACCTCATCTACACGGCTCGCGAGGCCAACCAGCGCCGCCTGATCCTCTTCGACACCGAGACGAAGCGCGCCACGCCCATCAGCCCCACGGCCCTGGGAAAATGCTCCCAGGCGAGCTATTGGATTCAGTGAGACGCGCCATCGAGCGCCGCGCGTCAACGCGGCGTTCTCGATGAGACTGTCGCCGAGAACGCAGAAATGTCTGCGAGCCCCGATCGAGTATCTCCAGAGGCCTCTGTGGAACTCAGGAACCCCGGAAACAAACTCGTGGATCGCCACGCGCCTCCAGCCCAGTCGCTTTGACCGGCCTTCCTGATTTCCACCTGCTATAACGCCGATTTGAAATTTGCTTCGGCGGCGTCCCAATCGACCACGTTCCAGAATGCGGCGACGTAATCTGGGCGGCGGTTCTGGTAGTTGAGATAATAGGCGTGTTCCCACACATCGAGGCCGATCACCGGCTTGCCCTCCAGACCGGCGACGGCTTTGCCCATGAGCGGGCTGTCCTGGTTGGCGGTCGAGCCGATGGCCAGCTTCTTGTCGGGCGTCACTATGAGCCAGGCCCACCCGCTGCCAAATCGTCCAATTGCCGCCTTGCCAAAATCCTCCTTGAATTTTTCGAAGCTGGTGAACGTGCTGTTGATCGCCGCAGCCAACTGGCCCTTCGGTACGCCGCCTTTCCCGGGGCCCAGGATTTTCCAGAAGAACGAGTGATTGCTGTGGCCGCCGCCGTTGTTGCGCAACACCCCGCGGATCGCCTCCGGCACCTTGCCGAGGTCGGCAATGAGCTGATCGACATCAAGCGCCGCCAGGGTCGGCTGATCCTTGAGCGCATTATTGGCATTGTTGATGTAGGCTTGGTGGTGCTTGGTCAGATGGATTTCCATCGTGCGCGCATCAACGTGCGGCTCCAGGGCGTTGTAGGCGTAGCCTAGTTTCGGAAGTTCGTAAGCCATATGTGGTAAGGATTGAGGTTCGTTTCGATTTCAACAGCTAATAGTGCACCGGAGCAACGCTCAGTCAACCGTGCCGCGTGAAAACTCGGCCTCCGGTGGGGCGGCCCTTTGATAAAACCGTGATTCGACGCTCCGACGTGCGCTCCCGGAGCTGGCGTTGTGGCCGGCCCGGGGTTGGCTGGCGTTGCAGCCGGCCTCGCGGAGGCCGGCCCGGGGTCGGCGACCCTAGGAGGCTGTCGGACTTCCGTCCGGCCAGCCTCCTACTGGCAAAACCGCCCAATCCAACCCGGGGAAACGGGCAGAATCTAGGCGATCTTTACTCGAATTGAAGTCCTTTTGGCTCATCGGATCATATTCCCTGCTCAATGAAAGGGGCGGTTTTGCTTTTAGCAGCCTGAAGGGCTCGAAGCCCGACAGGCTGCTAGCTACAGGTTTCTTCCCGGCCGAATCAAAACGTATGTTACGGCAGACTGCATCGAGCCGGTCTTGTTGCCCGCTCACTCCGCCGCGCCAGCGCGCTTCAGCCGGAAATAGGCCTGCAGGAGGTCGCGGCATTCGGCATCCAGTATGCCGCGGGTGATCTCCAGACGGTGGTTTGCCCTCGGCAGCGCGTTGAGGTCGGTGGCGCCGCCCAGGCAACCCATCTTCGGATCGGCGACGGCGAAAACAACGCGTTTGAGCCGTCCCATCAGCGCCGCGCCCGAGCACATGGGGCAGGGCTCCTTGGTGACGTGGAGCGTCGCCCCGGTCAGTCGCCAGTCCCCGATGGCCCGCGCCGCCTGCGTCATCGCCAGGATCTCGGCGTGCGCCGTTGGGTCGCGAGTGGCGTCCACCTGGTTGTGCGCCGCGGCAATCACCTCGCCCCCGCGTTCGATGATCGCGCCCACCGGAACTTCGTCTTCGCGCCAGGCGTCGATCGCCTGATTATAGGCGAGGGCCATGAAGAAGACGTCATCCCGGATCAATTGCGACGGAAAGAGCTTCGGGAACGGGCAATCGAGTTTGGCTTCCGACATAAAGCCTTGACTTACGTTCAGCCTTACCCACTTACAACTGTCTTTTGCTGCTGACGCATCACCATGTTTAAATTCACCTCCGGCATTTGCCGCGCCCTGTATGTCTGACGGAAAATCGATCGAAGTCGAAGGAAAGGTCGTCACCGTCCTGCCCGGCACAATGTTCAGGGTGGAGTTGTCCAATGGCCATACGGTCCTGGCACATATCTCCGGCAAGTTGCGGAAGCACTTCATCAAGATCGCCTCGGGCGACCGGGTGAAAATGGAGATGAGTCCCTACGATCTTGAAAAGGCGCGGATCACGTACCGGGTGCGCGAGTCCACGCCGCCTCCTCCGGGACCGCGCCGCCGGCGCTTTTGATCCGTTAGCAGCCTTTCGGGCTTCCAACCCTTCAGGCTGTGAAAAGCAAAACCGCCCCTTTCTTTGAGCAATGAATGTGATCCGATGAGCCAATATTGCTCCAATTTGTGTGAGATCGCCGAGAGTCTGCCTGTTTTCACGGGTCGGATTGGGCGGTTTTGCCAGTAGGAGGCTGGCCGGACGGAAGTCCGACCGCCTCCTTGCCGACCATGAAACGCCGGCCGGCCCATCATGAAAACCGGGACGGGACGGCGCAGGGCGGCCTGACGCCGCCGGCCGGCGCCGGAACAAACCCCGCCGGTCCCGCGGTTGAGTTGCCCGCCGGACTCGCGGACGATCTCGACGGTTTTGTCGGCTTTCTCGAACTGGAGCGGGGGCTCTCGCGTCATACCGTTTCCAGCTACGAGAGCGATCTCCGGCAATGCGCGCGGTTCATCGCGCGCCGCGGCGCGCGCCGCTGGGCGGAAGTCCTCCCGGCGCAGGTCTCCGATTGGATCTACGCGTTGAGCGAGGAGGAATTTGCGGTCAGCAGTCTGGCGCGGAAACTGACCGCCCTGCGCACGTTTGCCCGTTATCTCGTCCGGGAGCGCGTGTGTGCGCGCGATTTCACCGAACTCCTGATCGGACCAAAGCTGGTGCGCCGGATTCCCGGCACGCTGACGGTGGGCGAAGTCGAACGTCTTCTTGCCGCGCCCGCCGGCGGCGCCGCGCTGGCCGTGCGGGACCGGGCGATTTTGGAGCTGTTTTATTCGAGTGGGCTGCGGGTCTCGGAATTGGCGGGGCTGACCCTGCAGCAGCTCGATGTTGATCACGGCTTTGTCCGGGTTTTTGGCAAGGGAAGCAAGGAACGCGTCGTGCCGGTGGGCACCAAGGCGTGCGCGGCGCTGGTCAGCTACGTCACCGCGGCGCGCCGGCATTTCGTCAAGCCCCGTACGGGCAGCCAGCTCTTCCTCAGCACCCGGGGCACGGCGATTTCGCGGCAAATGCTGTGGGTGTTGATCAAGAAATACGCCCGGCGCGCGGGCCTCAACCGGCCGGTGAAGCCGCACCTGCTGCGCCACTCCTTCGCCACGCACCTGCTCAGCGGTGGCGCCGATCTCCGCGCGATTCAGGAGATGCTGGGACACGCGAGCATCGCCACGACACAAATCTACACGGCGGTCACGCCGGACCGGCGGCTGGCCGAGCACGCGCGCTTCCACCCGCGCAACCGGACGAAATGACGCCGAGTTGACTGCTTATTCCTGTCGCCGTGGTCCCGACGCGCCGATTCGGCGGATTGACGGTCCGCGCCGCGGCTCTCATTTTCCGGCCCATGCTCACCGCCCTCGAGGCCATGCACCAGCGTCGCTCCATCCGCGAGTTCGAACCGGAACTCGTCTCGACGGAAACCATCCGCCAGATCGTGGAGGCCGCTGGTCGGGCGCCCAGCTCCAAAAATACCCAGCCCTGGCGGCTGTTCCTGCTGCAAGGGCCGGCGCTCGAACGCCTCCGGACCGATTACCTCGCAGCCTTCGACTCGGGCCGGCCGGGGAAGCCGCCCTATCGCTATTCGCCCGAAACCCTGCCCGCGCCCTGGATGGCCCGGGCTCGCGCCGTCGGCATTGGAATCTTCCAGCACAAGGGCATTGCCCGCGATGATGCCGAAAAGCGTCGCGCCCACGACCGCGAGAACTTCCGTTTTTTCGGCGCGCGTCAGGTTTTCTTCCTCGCCACGCAGGAATCGGCGTACTCCTACGGCACCTTCCTCGACTGCGGATTTGTCCTGGATAACCTGATGCTCGGACTCGCCTCGCTGGGGTTGGGTTCCTGCCCGCAGTTCAGCGCGATGGCCTTTCCCGATCTCCTCAAGAAGCACATCCCGGGAAGCGAGGGGGCCCTGTTCATTGCCGCACTCCCGTTCGGGAGGCCCAAGCCAGGCAGCCACGTCAACGCCTTTCAGCCGCCCCGGCTGCCGATCGAGGAGTGGTTCAAGGCCGTGGAGTAGGCGAGGGCGGCGCGGCCGAAGTAACTTCTGACCAGATTGACTAACGCGCACGGTCCGTTTTGCGGGAAATCCTCCGGCTGACGCCTCGCGACACAATATGAGATCGAGAGCCCGAGCAATGATGGCGTGCGGTCTAGCGACGCTCCTTATTCTGTGCCTGATTGAACTTTTTGGGTATGCAGCGACCTGGAGATTGTGGAGCATTCCGACGATGACGCTCCCGCTGGGGGATCTCCGCGTTTTGACCGGAGGCGCAGAATCCCGCCGGCAGGGATTTGACCCGATGATCGAGAATCCCGGAGACCCGTGGCATCGCCGCCTGAATTATCCCCGACTATGGCAAAGCCTGTACCCGCTTGGGGTGACTCCCGATCACACGACCGTCCTCGGAATCGCTCTGATCTTTCTCTTCTTGACCGGCGTCTGCCTGGTGCTGCCGAACCCCAGCGGCGGTATCCTCGTCCTGGTCATCGCCGCGATCCTATCGCCGGCCACGCTTCTCGGCGTCGAGCGGGGCAATGTCGACCTCCTGATGTTCTTTCTTGTTTCTTTGTCAGTGGTGGCCGCTCATCGATGGCCGGCAGTTTCCGCCGCGACGGTGTTCTCCGGGTTTGCCTTGAAGCTGTTCCCTCTTTTCGCCTGCGCCGTCCTGCTCCGGGCGAGCCGGTCGACCTTCCTCAGGCTGATCTTGGTCCTGCTGGTCGCTGCCACCGTTTATATCGTCCTGACGTATTCAGACCTCGCGCTGATCCGCACGGCGACGCAAAAGGGCATCGTATTTTCCTATGGGATAGATGTTTTCTGGATGAGCCTTCCTGCTGGGAATTGGTCCGCCAGAATGCTTTCCTACCTGGTGGTCTTGCTCGCGTTTTTTTGGGGATTCACCGCTTTGCGGCGCGACGATGTTCAATCGGAGAGACAAAAGGAACCCATTTATCTTGACGCATTCCGGGCGGGGGCAGCGATTTATCTGGGAACTTTCTTTTTCGGCAACAACTGGGATTACCGGCTTATCTTCCTGATTCTTCCGATACCCCAGTTGGCGATCTGGGCCGGCGGTTCGGAGCGCCATGCGTCGGTCAGCTCCATGGTCGTCTTATCGTCCATGCTTTTGTCGCTGTGGTATCTTGAGATCGCGAGGTTTACCGGGAGGGTGATGTTCGCTGATGTCCCGGTTTGTTTCTTGCTCGACCAGTTATACAAGTGGGCAGTCTTTGCCGGACTGCTGTTTCTATTCCTTTGGTCCATGCCCGGTTGGGTGAAGGGATCCGTCCGGGAACTGAATTCGCAGCTTAGCCGCATCTATGCAAATCGCAGGAGATGAGCTTGCTCGCGAGCGGTCCTCCGTGGGCCTGGCGAAGGAGGATTCAGGGGTGAACGTCAGTCGCCAGCAGGCTTCCGGCACCGTTCATCTGGGCGCACCATTGGCCGCCGAAGGAGAATGCGGAATCTAGCGCCAAACCAATGCCGCCGCTTTTGATCACTCCTGTCTGTCTGGCGATTGCGAGCATTTCGCTGTGGGGATGGGGCTGGCTCGTGCAGCGGAGCCTGCGAATGCCGCTGCCCGCGTGGCCGGTGACCACGGCGCTCGGGCTCGCAACGGTCATCTTCATTGGCGGCGGTTTGAACCTCGCGAACCTGGCCAGGCCGGCGGCCTTCGACGTGATTATCGTGGCCGGCGTGGTGTTTGCGCTCATCGGCGCCGCGCCGGCGATGCGGGGGCGATCGGGGGCGAGGGCGGGCGCGCTGCTGGCATCGCTTCCGCTGCTGGCAGCCGGCGGATTCGTCACCCTGTGTCTGGTGCCGCCGTCGGCGTACAATGTTCATGACGATTTCGAGAAATATTTCGCGCTGCCGGTCCGAATGCTGGCAACGGGCACGCTGGCGCCGAATCCGCTTGGCTCGGTGGGCGCCGAGACGCTCGGGGCCCAGGCGTTTCTTCAGGCCTTTGTCGTCGCGCACCTCCCGATCAAGTACATCGGCGCCTGCGACGGTTTGTTTTGCCTGCTGCTGTGTCTCGCGCTGGTCGCGTTTGATCTGCCGCCCGGCCGGTGGGGCATCGGCGCGGCGGCAGCGGCGGTCTGCGCGTGGTTGATCAACCCGCAGGTCGTGAACATCTCGTCGGTTTTCAGCGGGGCGGCGCTGATCGCCACGGCGGTTCTCCTGAGTGCGCGCGTCGCGTCGTCGGATGCCACCGCCCGCTCCGGGCTGCTGATGGGGATTGTCTACGCGGGCCTGATCGCGCTCAAGACCACCTTCGTGGTGTTTGCGGGGGTTCACTTGCTTAGCCTGTTCGTCGCAGGCTGGTGGCTTGGCGTCCGGAGATCAGCGCCGGCTCTGTGGGCGGCCGGAGGAACCGTAGTGGGGCTTGCGCCGTGGGTCCTCCTGCACTTGCCGTTGTATCTCGCGCCGGCGCAGCCGCCCGTGGTCACGCCGCCGCCGGTGGCTGAGGGGCTCGGCCTTTTTTCGCGGGAGCTGGGTTACGGCGAGGCACCGCTGCCGTATACCCTGCTGGCAATCGCCGTGCTGGCGGGCGCGGTTTTCTTCGCCCTCGCTTCTCGGCGGGGCCGGATGCCCGGTTCGGGGGCGCTGGCGCTTGCCGGCGCGGCTGGTTTGGCGGCTGGCATGACCTACGTCCTGTTCATGGTGGTCGGCGGCCCCATGGCCTTTGGACGTTTCGGAGCGACGCGCTATGCGTGCCCGGTTCTGATCGGTGTCGTGCCGGCGATGATGCGGCTGGTGGAATCCCGTGAAACCAAACATCCGCTCGTGCTTCAGTTCGGACTGGCGGGATTCGCGCTGGCGGTCGCTGCCTTGTTCTGGCCGTCGACGGTCGAACGACCGCGTCAATGGTGGCGGGATCGGACACCGCTGGCGTTTCTCGCTCTCGCGCCACCGGCCCCGCGTCAGGCCTATCTCGAATATAACCGCCTGGTGTTCGAAGATGACGCGCGCAAAAACCTCCAGCGGATTCAGGAGCTCGTTCCAGCCGGGGAACCGCTGGGCGCTTGGGTGAGCACGTCCTTTCTGCTGGATTTTCACCGCAATCCGGTTCTGACCACCGATCCCGCCGGACTCAACATGCGCTGGGCCCGCTGGCCGGCTGGACTGCGCTACTTCCTGATCCAGTACAAAGGCTACGGCGTCCGCTCGGAGGCGGATTATCGCGAGGAGTGGCACTATCCGGATCGGATCGCCCGCCCGACCGTGATGCGTTCGCTCGCCTTTCTGAAGGAACTGCAACGGCGGGCGGCATCGGCCGCCATTCTCTACAACGACGGAGCCTATTTGCTCATGCGGACGGAGGCTTCAACCGCGGCCACCAAGGGGAATGCGGGGCCGACCGGCGGATCTCCTTGAGGCAAACGCGCCCAACGCCATGATTTCCGTGAGGGGAGGAAACTGGCGCGTGGGCGCCAGTACAGTCACGGTGCCATGCCGCTGCATCCGGGTCGACGAGCCGACCTGGCGATTCCTTCGGTTCGGCTCCAACCGAGGTTCCGCGTGGTCACGGTTTCGCCGTTTCGAGGCGGTGGTATACGCCATAGACGCTGTCGGCCAAATTCACGCCGGGCGCTGGAAGGTCACCATAGTGCTGGTTGATGGCCGCCTGCATTCGGTTCCTCACGTCAAACACCTTCGTCAGCTCGTAGTTGCCGGAAAGATACGTCGATTTCTGCATTAGTCGGGCCTCATTGGGCCGGGCAACAATCCAGGACGGCTTGAGCAGTTCGGCTGTCTCCGCCCAGGTGTATCCGAACGGAGAGGGCAGTTTCCTCCGCGCGGCCACCACCTCGGGCGAGACAAGACCGGGCCAGTCCAGCATCTTGCACTGACTAAAATAGCCAATGTAGCCCAAGGGCTCGAGATATACGGTCTCACCGGGCCCAACATGGTCCTTCAGCCACAGGCCGATCAGCCGCCGATTGTCCCATTCAATGATGTCTTGATTGAGGCGAAGCGGGCGCAGCGAGGAAAGGAAGATGAATTCCATCAGACAAACCACGCCAATCAATGCCAGGAGGGCGAAACCCTGTGCGGCCGGAATGCCGGCGAAACGCCGGGTCAGCGCGGCGACGATGGCGGCCAGCGTCAGCAGGCTCATGAAGGCCAGCGGTGGAAAATACCACGGAGCGTGCGGGGCGGCGATATTGGCGTAGACCAAATAGGCGCAAATCAGGAATGAGCACAGCGAAGCCGTGCGCCCGAGCCGGTCGCGGGTCGGGATCAGCCAGTAAAGGACCGCCACCAACTCCAGGGCGAACTCGCACTCGTGCGTCCACCGCGGCCAGCTGCTGCCGGCCTCGTCGTAAATTGGAGCCAAAGCCCAGAGGAGGACATCCGGGACGGTCCGGATGCCGGACGCCAAATAGCCAAACATCCCGAAGCCGGTGCGGTGGGAGTCGTAGAACCGGGAAACGTATTCCGCCCCGTGCTTTGCAATTATCGTGTGCGGAATGGGCGAACCGTAATAGGCCCAGGTAAACAGCAACCACGGCAGGTAGAGCGCCGCGCAGATCAAGCCCGACTGCAGCAGGGCGGTCACCAGTCGCCGGCGTGAAGTGGTTTCACAGGCGAAGGCGGTGAGGCCCAGAATGGCGATATAGACGCAGCCGTCCGGTCGGCTGTACATCAGCCCGGCCCACAGCACGCCCCCAAGCAGGGCATGGTCCCTCCAACCCAGCCAGACCAAGGCGAAAGCCGGGGCAAGGAAGGCCAGGACCAAACCGGCCTCCTGTCCGTTCATGGCGAAAGCGGTCGTTTTTATCTCCAGAACGGCGACCAGCGGGAACAGGCAGCAGACGAACATGGCGGCGCGCGATCCGGAGTAGGAACGCGAGAGGACACTCGTGACCGAGACGAACGCAAAGATGAGGCCGGCGAGCGACACCAGCCGGAAAAGCCATAGTGGCAGACGGAAGTCCTTGGCTCCGGAAAGCCAGGCGAACAGGGCTGGAAGCAGGGTGTTGAGCGGGGAGGTGAACCCGTGCACGTGCTCGCCGGGGGAGTAGACCAGACCCTGACCACGGGCAAGGTTCTCACTGTATCGGTAGGTGATGAGAAAGTCCTCCCAAACCAGGCCGGTGGAAAACACAAAAAGGAGCGGGATCGCCAGGCAGAGGCCAAGCAGCACCCAGACATAGAACGGCGGCTTTCTGACGAAGGTGACCAAAAGGCTCAATGACCTGACCATATTCGCCAGTGTAGTGTTTCATTCCTGGGCCACAAAGCGATTTCGCGTGCTGCTGCCGTCGCGCGCAAAAATTTCCCCCAAGATCGCGCGCCCTGGGCCCCCAGCGACAGGGAGCCCGGCCGAGGTCAAACGCCATCATTAAGGGCGTGTTGCAAGAGGCAGTGCAGAGGGATCTGCCGATTCTCACTGTCCATGCTGCTGGAACGGGAGAGAGAGCCGCCTTGACGGCCGAATGTGCTAGATCCCATTTGGTTGACTGAGGCGGTTGAAGCGCAGTAATCGCTCTATGGGAGGAATGACTTTGTCGTTTTTTCATACTGACCAATGTATGCTCGGAAGTAGTTTCTCTTACGGGTGGAATCTCCGCTGCCATTTTCAACGCACCCTTTCCTTTCTGTCAGTCCTGATGCCAACCGAAATAGAAGCGAGGGCTATCCTTGAAGTATAAGGCTCCCTTTGCCTTGTCCACTCGCCGAATCACCTTAACCTCGCCAACCCCGGGTTCATTGGCAATCCACCATCCTGAGAATTCGGGACCCTCAATCCTTTTTGCGAACTCCTTTGGCGATGTTATGCCATGAACCTTGAAGACGCGCAACATCTCGGGCCAATTCCAGACTTCGCCGCCGCTCTCTTCCGCCAGATGGCGTCTGATGATGAGGGCAGACGCGGACGTTCCCATGTCTGCCTGTCGTTGAATTCTCCACCGCATGATCGCGTATGGGGTTATAGCCCCCAGCGGATAAATCCAAAGGACATGGAGCTTGGAGATGGGCAGGACCGTTGTCACGGTACATCCGATTAACCAGATTAAGCCTTGAATTCGATACAACCATCTTCCGCCCGGGTCTCCTGGAGTAAGGGAAACTACAAGCCAACAGAGGGCATTTAGAACTACGAAGCCCCATAAAATCCATGGAACGGACATTAGAATACCCTATTTTTCACACAACTCAATGAAAGCGTCCCGCATGATTGGCATAAAATCGTCGATTTTAAGAGCCAAACCCTCAAGACGTTGTCTATCTTCTCCTGACAGGAGTGCATCAGATTCTGTCGTACGAACCAATTGGCAGATTAGAGCGATAACCTCAGCGTTCTTTCCACTCATTTTAAGCTCGGCCCATCCCGACCAGCGGTTGATAAAAGTTTGGAGGCTTGCTCTGCCAAAATCGACAACATTCTGAGGAACCACTGTACTGCCGAAGAATTCCAGGGGCTTCTCTTGAGCATACGTTATCGTTACGCCTACGCAATCTTCGAGGAGAACCTTGCGCTTAAGCACCTTCTTCTCATCATATGCCAAAATTGCAGTCAGCGCACTGCTCAAGCAGAAAATTAAGTAGCGGAAGCGGGAATCCGGAAGATTGAACAGTAAGGTTGCAGGTTCATTCTCGTACACCTGGATTGTGTGACAATAAAGGTTTGAAGCGACCTTAAGAGCCGCTTCAACCTGCCTCCTTCTTGGGCTAACAAGAAAATAGCGACTATACGCATTCTCAAAATCCTGCTTGAAATCGGAACGAGAACTCTTTGACAGCGGAGAGAGAATTATTGCTATTGTTCCAAGCCATAACGCTAAATTAAAAGCCAAGTTATGATACAGAGCGGAGGCAAAAGAGGGCAAAAACCATCCAAGCGATAAAAACAGAACAAATGTCCCCAAAACCCAAATAACGGACGTCATTATTATTCGCCCAAATACCGCCGCTCGCATCCGTCGTTTCCTTACCAAGCCTATAGCGCGTGGCAGACCAAAAAGAACGGGTAGAACTATTTGAGCGGTCACGAATAAACCGAGGACAAATCCGACTGGCACCCAAAGCAACGCAGAGATCCCTTGGGCGTAAAGCATGCCTGCAAGCAGCAAACAGAAAAGGATGCTCGCCAATGTCTTCATAAGCCCATCCACTTTAATAGAGAAGTGCGGATGGCGACTGTTGCAATAACTCAACAAAAGTAGCCATAGTTCCTAGGTCTGAGGAACCACCTGGATGGAAAACAATATGCTTCTGCAATTGGTCCGCAAAGCAGCCTCGAAAGCGTTCCACCATTGCCCGACCATCTTCATTTTGCTTGTACAAGACGGGATCGAAAACAAAGAGTTTATTTATTCCTAAATTCGGCCCAAGACCGGCTTTAAAGAAATATTGAATCGTAACATCTGCTTGGGGTAGGCTATACCCAACAAGAATCACATTCTTTGCCTTCCTAAGTCGTTCTAGCGCGGTCTCCCACATTGCGTTCGGGGTTTCCGATGCCAGTTTATTTACGATAGGAGGAAGAATATACGGATTATCCAGACACTCAACAAGACTGTAGGATGCACCAGTTAGGTCAGTCCCCGGCAAAGGGAAATTTATTGATCCGTGCAGCTTCAGGATTTCGATGACTTTGGCATTGCTCACAGATGAGGCATCAGACACTCTAACTAGACTACCGGGCGTAAGATGAAAAGAGTCATCAGACTCTGTTTGATAATCGCAGTATCCCACCTCATAGAACTTCTCGATGTTTTTCTCGTAGAAGTAACGTACTTGAATGAACCGACTGTTGACCACAGGGCGGCATGAGTTATAATATGTGTTGTTTAGCACTTGGAAGAGTGCCCGTTCCAAAACTAAATCGTAATTAAAACTAATAATAGTGGGAAGAGTGCGCTCCGGTGAAGCCCAGTCGAACAACGCACGCCAGAAACTCCTATATGCGTCTGGTCCCGTCGTGTTTATGGCGCGGTGGTCCGAACCGATTATGCCCGGATGACGCACATCGCATGTTAGTTCAATTGTCCGCGCGATTGCACGATTGAGTCCTTTAAGATGCTCCATTGAGCGAGGATTATTTCCCAGCGCATTAAACGTAAGGATAGATAGTATATCCTCCAAGTTACGATCATCGAAGTTTGCCCTGCCGTGGTAGTGGTCCAAGTCCCGACGAATCTCAAGGGGTATATCGAAAATCGGAATGTCCGATAATGGAATAGCTTTACCATTCCATGATTTGCGCACGGCTATATCGGCCATTGTATCGACGAAATTGGATAAGAGCGGTATTCCAGCATCTTTGGAAAACCCAGCACCTAATATAATTACATTGTCACTCATATAAACGTAGGGGGATAGTTCCTTTGTTCGCAATAGTGCCGGAATAGCGATTACCGAATGGAATATGCAAATGGAAGCAGCGAACGGATCTACATGGGAGGAGGTGGTTCTTCTTTAGCATCCCATTGCAACGACTCTGGCACCTTATACCAGTGTTTGGTAGATGTGCGAGTCGCTTTCTTAGGGCAATCCGATTGATGGACGGGTCTAATTCTTGCGCTTGTTCTCGTGACATCAAGAACAAGATATATCCAGTAGTTTTGTTCGTTTCGCAAGGCTTTGAACTGTTTCGGTTCTAGCCAACGATGAGTATGCCGGCGCTTTTGCGTAGATTTTATTTCGATAAGCCTTTTCACTCCTGATGCGTCTACAGTAACTAGATCATAGCCTTTCCCGTGATTATGCTGATTAGGAAGAGGTATCCTTCGATTCCGTTTCTCGTAATTAATCACGTGGAATTTGGCATGCTTTTCTGTGTTGGTGTTGTTCATTGGTGGGTTACGTTAAGAGCCGAGCGGTTTCAAAACCAAAGCCGTAAACGAGAGCGGAGTAGGCCAAGTGAAAGGTGAACATCTGAATGAATATCACCATAACGCTTTTCCATGGGTTATACCTAAAGTTATGGAGCCATTGCAGCATTAGGGAGATGTGTTCTACCATGTAGGCGACCTGAAACGCAACCATACCAAAAGCAACATTCCAAATGAAGTGGTAACCTTTGAATCCGAGTGTCCCTGACAGGATTACAGCCGCCAGATATAGGATATTGCCCATTTTATCCGCTTTGTAGCTGATCTTTTAATAATGATTATTGGATGGGGTAATTAAAAAAGGCTTCGATTTTTAGGAGAGAGGAGAAACTACCCCCCTCCATCAAAATCGGCTAAGTCGATTCCCATAGGTTTTTGAAAACCCCTGGGGGTAGTTGGGTAATTCGTAAGGTAATTCAAGAATGGGGCTTCTGGCAGGGGTTTTTCATTATGAATTACTTGGGAGAAGCGGGCTGAGGTTGGGTATTTGACGTTCACCTCTCATCAGCCCATACGATCCCGAGGATGCCGATAGAAATGGTTCTCCTTTCAAAAGTGGTTTCCGAAAAGAAGACATAGTTATGGTAGGTGGCCATTGTTGCCACGAATACTCCGCGACCTAAATGAGAGGCAAGGCGGGTGTGTTGTTCAACTGCATCTCGGATAGCTCGTTGGTGTGCCCCTTCTTTGGGATTTGTTAGAACGAGCAAGATCAAAAAGACCCCTAGGAGGATGGCAGAGAGCATCCTTTTGACAGTTAATAGGTCCTTCTTTCCCGGATCTTCCGAGTTCATCTTGAGGTCCGTTTTTTGACTCGCAGAATTGCGACGTGTGGTTTCCACGTGTTGAGCCACAATTGGCCGGGGTGAGACCGAAAATGCGAAAAATTTCCGTTCAAGCAACCCTCAATTGCCTGCAAGCCGGATTGATTAGGAGTTGGCGAAAGGAAGAGATCCATTCTAACTGAGGCCAGCTTCCCAAGGAATCAGGATTGCTTTCGCGGTTTGCGATCAATCGGGATTTGTGCCTACGGGATTCGAGGAAAAGCATGGGAAGAATCAGATGATCGGAAAGGACCTAGTGAAACCGTCCCTCTACCGCCTAGCCCACTGCCCAACAACCAGACACTACGTATTCAAGGGGTAAGTCGTAACCCGTTGCACTGCCGGCCATTCCTGAATCCTTAATGTGAATCGGGGCGCAAATTCACAACATGCCAAGCGAGGAAACGCTCCAACGTACCTTGTTCTATCGCCCCCGCACAAACCACCGGAAGACCCAGCTCTTCTGCAACTCTCCGTGCCAATTCCTTTTGCCCCCACGGGTACAATTGGTTCTTCAGGATCATCGAGTACCCTCCAGCCAGCCTCAGTTCATGAATCCACGTCTTCGGCATCATCCTTACCGCGAACAAGGGGCGCAGTCCCAAAGCGCCACAAATCTCCTTCTTCTTCCTGTAGTCGTCCTGCGAGATGTATTGTAGGGTATTCTTCACTTCTACCCCGTAACCTAATCCATCCTTCTCTACGATTATGTCCAGATCATGTCCTGTCTCGGCCCAACGTCTTCCACCATATTCTATCGCATTCCGTCCTAAAATGCTGAACCCATTGCGAGCCAACGCCTCAAGCACCATCACCTCCCCCTGTCGTCCCAAACCTTCAGAGATCGATGGGTGTGAATACTCGCCCACCAATTGAACTACCTGGGCCGCTCTCCTCTTATAGTACCTGTACGCCCTCATCCATATCAGCTTCACCCTTCCTCCGAAGTTCAAGCGATGCTCCTCAGTCGCGAGAAGGCCTTGTTCTATCAGGCTCCGTAGCGCTCTGTTTGTAATCCAGTGAAAGAACCGATCCTCGTGCGCGATTTCGATTTGTCGCGAAAAAAAGACCTGTTCCGGCCTGCTTTCGAAGAAAACGCGCAACTCACCCTCTGCCTGCTGCTCGACCGGATCGGGCGCACGCGTCTCGCCTTCAAAGTCGCACTCATCGCTAAAGTCCACGCTTAAGAGTTCTCATGAGAACTTCTTGCTACAGCCAAGTCGAGAAGTGAAAACACTGCCTATTGCAGGTCTCTTCGGACTCAGGCATCTTAGGTGCCATCCTTTTCGCGTCTATCCCTCCCGTCTTCGGCCTACGGGATTCCGCGATGATTCCCGATTGCCGGAGATCCCTGAATTTCGGGGAATATCGGGGTGTATGTTATGAAATTTGGCCTAAAATGTTATGACTTTACCAGATAGGGAAGCCACGACAATGCCTAATGTGTTCTATATCAACGTGAATTGATTGATGGTGGACGCTACTGGGCTCGAACCAGTGACCCCTAGTGTGTGATACTAGTGCTCTAACCAACTGAGCTAAGCGTCCTCTTGAGAGCGGCGAAAGTGGCGGGCCGCCGCCGGCAAATCAATCCTGTTTTCTCGCTAGAATGCGGCCAGGAGCCTCGCCAGGTCGACGTGATCCGTGATGAGCTTCTTGATCACCGGGATCTTGTCACTGTCCTGCGGCTGCGTTTTCACAGTCATGTTGTGGATCTTCGAGGTGATTGTGTAGGCGTCCTCCGGCCCGGCGATGACCGGGAGGTCGGTCTGCGCCAGCAATTCCAGCAGCTTGGGGTGGGGCAGGATGTCGTTCGTCAGAATGATCCCGGCGATGGCCTTGGTGCCCGAAATACTGGTGGCGGAGATCGCCGCGAGGATGACATCGTCGCGATCGCCGGGCGTGATCAGCAGATTGCCGGGCTGGAGATGGTCGATAATGCCCTTGGCGGTCATGGCGCCGACGACGACTCGCAGGATTCGTTCGTTCGCGCCCGAGGCATGCCCGTTCAGCCAGCGCCCGCCGATCTCGTCGGCGACCTGCAGGAGATTGGGCGCGGAAAGCATCTTCTGCACTGGCAGCACCCCCAGCAGCGGCACCCCGAGGCGCTCAAGGCCGAGGCCGGCATACTGCGCGACCTGCGGAATCTTCTGGGCCTCGACCTTGTTAAGGATGGCGCCGATGATCTCGACGCCCTCGCGGTCGAACAGCGCCTTGTTGAGGGCAATCTCGTCGATCGGCCGGCCAATCCCACCCTGGGAGACAATGATGACTTTCGCATCCAGCATCTTGGCCACGCGGGCATTGGAGAGGTCAAACACCGAGCCGACGCCGGCATGGCCGGTGCCTTCGATCAGGGTGAAATCCTTCTCCCAGGAAACCCGGTCGAACGCCCGGCAGATCCGGTCCACCAATTCGGTGTAGATTTCCCGCGGATTCGCGAGGAAGCGACGAGTGAAGGTCGGGTCGATGGTGATCGGGCTCATGCTTTCAATGGGCACGCGCACCTTGTAGATCATGTCGAGAAGATAGGAGTCCTCGTCGACCTTGTGCCCCTCCACTTCGACGTAGCGCTGGCCGACCGGCTTGATGAAACCCACGCGCGGGTAAAGATGTTGCAGCGCGGCGAACAAGCCGAGGCAGGCGGTGGTCTTGCCGTCGTTCATGCGCGTGGCGGCGACGAAAATGCGCTTGGTGATGACGTTCGTCGGATGAGTGAGGAGCGGCAGCGGTGGCTGTTCAAATGGGTTTGAATTGGTCATGAGGCGGAAAATGGGAGAAAGGAGACAGGAGACAGGAGGCGGGAGAACGGAAGAAGGAGAAAGCAGAAGGGAGAAGGGAGAAGGGAGAAGGGGGGCATCGGACAGCGGGCGGGCATTTGAAGTCGGAAGAAAGCCGCCAGAGGCCGGAGGTCAAGGCCCAGGCAACGGTGTCGGTGGGGAGGAACTCGTCCGGTAGAGCGCGGCGAATTCCTGGGAGGCTGTCAGACTTCCGTCCGGCCAGCCTCCTACTGGCAAAACCGCCCCCAGAATGCTCAGCAGGGAGGCCGGGCAAGCTTCGGGGATTCTCTTGGCCAGACCACTGTTCTCAGTTGTATACGGTGGCATCATCTCTCTGAAGCAGGGCGGTTTTGAATCTAGCCCGCATATCTTGCGACCACTGCTAGCAGAGGTGACGCGTGCAAATAAGTAATCGTAGCGGTGGCAAAAACTGTGGCATATGCGGGCTAAGGCGCGCCATAGAGCAGGCGGTGGTCAATCGCCTGGCAGCCAACGACAGCCGCCGCGCCAAAGACGTCGTGCGCACTGGCGCCGCGGCTGATCTCGGCGGCCGGGCGGCTCAAACCGGTGATGATCTGGCCGAACGTATTGGCGCCAGCCAGCACCTGCACGAGCTTGAACCCGATATTGGCGCTGGCGAGGTCAGGGAAGATGAGGACATTGGCCCGGCCGCCGACTTCGCCGGCGACCTGTTTATTCTCCGCCACGTGCGGATCCAGCGCGGCATCGACCTGCATCTCGCCATCGATCTCCATCGGCAGCCGCGCGCCCGCCGCCTTGGCGCGCGCGAGTTCCGTCGCCCGGCGCATCTTGGCGACCGCCGGCTGGTCGGATCCGCTCTTGCTCGCATAGCTGAGCATGGCGACGCGCGGGAGTTCATTCGTCAGGTGGCGGGCGATCATCGCCGTGGCGATCGCGATGTCGGCGAGCTGTTCCGCCGTGGGCTCGGGAATCACGCCGCAATCGGCGAGAAACAGCGAGCCGTCGATGCCGACCTTTTGCTCATCCCAGTCGAGGATCAGCAGTGACGAGGCGGTGGCGACGTTCTCCAGTCGCGGGATGATCTGGAAGAGCGGGCGGAGGGCGCTGGAGGCCGAAACGGTGGCCCCGCCGACCAGGGCGTCGACCTGACCGGTGGCGAGCATCATCGTCGCGAAATAGTTGCCGTCGAGCAGTGCGGTCCGCCCTTCGCCGGGTTTGAGCCCCTTGTCGCGGCGGAGCGTTTCAAACTGGCTGGCGAAGTCGTCCAGATCCTCGCTCCGGGCGGGTTCGATGAGGCGCATGCCGGAGAGGTTAACATCGAGCCGGGCCGCCGCCTCCTTGATGCGCGCACGTTCGCCGAGCAGAACGGGTGCGCCCATGCGGCGCGTCACCCACTGGCGCGCCGCCTGGAGGACGCGCGGATCGGCGCCTTCCGGAAACACCACGCGTTTGGGATGGCGCTGCAGCCGTTCGACAAGTTTGGGCAGCAATGGCATTCACCGGCACGATGCCGCCGGTCGCCGGGACCGTCAATGTTGCAAACTGGAATTAGAGCGCTACTGGTGGCGCGCATGGTCTGCGGTCGCCTCCCGCTCGGCAGTCCCCAATGCGCTTGGCCGTCACTCAGGGTCCCGAGCAAAGTCGAGGGACGGGCGATCATCGGGCGCAAGCGACCTTCCTACTGCATGATCCCGACTCAGGCCCCGGGCCGATCGGGGCGCAGGCGATTTTTGCCTCGGAATCGCGAGCAAGCTCGCTTCCCGCAATTTGCGCGAACCAGGCTGGCGTCCGGAGGACAAGCCGGCCCGCCTTGCGGTCGCTTCATGAGGTGGGGCTGAGTAAGAACTTGCTAACCCCCGGAGGTCCGCAGAGAAACACCCGCCCGTGTCCAAGAATCTCAAGAACATTGGCGTCGTTTCTTTCCTGACGGTGGTTTCCCGTGTCCTCGGACTACTGCGCGATGAATTGAGCGCGGCGATCTTCGGCGCGAACCTGCTGTTGTCGGCGTTTTACACGGCCTTCCGCCTGCCCAATCTCTTCCGCCGTCTGCTTGGGGAAGGCTCCCTGACGGCGGCGTTCTTGCCAACGTTGCAGGAGGAGTTGCATGAACACGGCCGGCCCGGGGCCTTCGCGCTGTTGAACAAGGTCACAAGCTGGCTGCTCGTGGTGACGGGAGGCGTCGTCGCCCTGGCAATGCTGTTGTTCGCCCATTCGCGCTGGATCGGCGGGCAGGAGGAGAAATGGTATCTCGCGTCGGATCTGACCGTGATCCTCTTTCCGTATCTGGTGTTCATCTGCGTGGCGGCGGCGTTCAACGCCACGCTGAACGTCTTCCAGCATTTCACCGAGCCAGCGCTGTCGCCGATCTGGCTGAACCTGGCGATGATCCTCACGCTCGGCGGCGCCGGGCTGCATTGGGCGCGAAC
Source organism: uncultured Verrucomicrobiae bacterium (assembly GCA_963722225.1). GTDB lineage: Bacteria > Verrucomicrobiota > Verrucomicrobiia > Opitutales > Opitutaceae > Fen-1467. The sequence continues at coordinate 8,512 of CAVRNM010000190.1, read as the reverse complement.
GCCGATGGGGGAGATCCGCTGGCTGTGCGTGGGGGTGCTGGTGGGCGGCTTCCTGCAGATGGCCGTGCCGGCGGGCGTCCTAATCAAGGAGGGCTGGAGACCGCGGTTTGACTTCACGTTGTCGCCCCGGGTGTCCGAGATCGCGCGGCTGATGGCGCCGGGTTTTTTTGGAACCGCGGTCTACCAGGTGAACATCTACGTCGCGAACCTCCTGGCGTACCAGATCAACGATTCGGCCGCCACCCTCCTGTTCCTGGCGAACCGGGTGATGGAGCTGCCCATCGGGGTGTTCGCCATCGCGGTATCGACCGTGGTCTATCCCCTGTTGGCGCGACACGCGGTGGAGGGCAAGTTCGAGGCGATGGCCGGGGACTTCCACCGGGGGGTGCGATTGATCCTCCTCATCAATGTGCCGGCGGCAGCCGGGCTGGCGTTGTTGAGCGGGCCGATTACTCGGCTGCTGTTTCAGCACGGCAAATTCACCGGCGGGGATGCGCATGCCATGGCCGGTCTCCTGGCGTTGTTTGTGATCGGCATGCCGTTCTTCTCGGTGGTGAACCTGACGGTGCGCGCTTTTTACTCGATCAAGGACACCGCGACGCCGGTCAAGATCGCGGCCATCGACTTCCTGGTGAATCTCGGCCTCAGCCTGGTGCTCATGCGGTGGCTGGGCGCGGCGGGATTGGTGCTGGCGAGCACGACGGCGATCGTCGTGCAGACGCTGCTGCTGAAGCGCGCGCTGACGCGGCGGATTCCCGAAATGCGCATTGCGGCGGTGTGGCCCAGCCTGGCCAAGATCCTGTTCGCGACCGCGCTCATGAGCGTGGCCGTCGGCGCCGGCTGGTTCGGACTGGGCCGGCTGGTCAGTGGACGCACGGCCGACCTGCTGGCCGTTGCCGGGCTGATTCCGCTCGCTGGCGCGATCTACGCCGGACTCCTGTGGTGGTTGAAGATCGAGGGACGCGAGGAACTGCGCGCCTTGGTGGCCGCGAGATTCGGCGGCACAAAACGCCGCAGTGGTTCGTAGGCGGGATCGCAGCCGACACGAAGGATTTTCCCGGAACGGCCCGACGAGGTTATCCCTGAACATTTCGTCCCATGTCCCCTGCCATCGTGGTCCGCCACAATTCTGCTGCCCAGCGTTATGAGACCGAGATGGACGGACATCGCGCCGTGACGGAGTATCGAATGGAAGGCAACACGGTGATTTTCCATCACACGTTCGTGCCGCCGGAGCTGCGCGGTCGCGGCGTCGCCGAGGCCTTGGTGAAGGCAGCGCTGGAAGAGACCCGGGACCAGGGGCGCCACGTGATTGCGCAGTGCTCCTACGTGGCGAAATTCCTCCAGCGTCATCCGGAATTCCAGGCCCTGCTCGCGGATGAGTGATGGCGTCGGCCGGGCGCACGCCGCCCCACCTGCAAAACGAGTCTTGCGCCAGGCGGGAAGAAGCGTGGGGGCGGCCACCCCGCAAACGCTTGATTCAAAAACGCGCGATGGGGCCGCGCCACCTCCGACCGCCCCAATCTGGCTCAGCCAGATTTCCCGGACGCCACGTCGAAAGTCCGATGCCAATAGCCATGGATGATCAGGGCGATTCCGGTGGCGGCGAGGAAAAGCGAGTAAAACGTGCCGCGGCTGAGGCCGAGGATAAGCGAGACCCCCGCGTCGGGCTCGCGAAAGACCTCGCAGAAAATGCGCACGGCGGCGTAGCCCACCATGAATTCGCCGCACAGGCGGCCAGGCTGGGTGCGTAAGACGCTGGATTTCCAGACCCGCCATTGCATGTAGGCGAGCAGAAGGGCCCCTTCGAGCGCCGCTTCGTAAAGCTGGGAGGGATGCCGGGGGGCGATGTGCGCCAGCGGCGTGCCCTCCATCGCGCTCTTGGGAAAGACGACGGCCCACGGCACCGTGGAGAGTTTTCCCCAGAGTTCGCCGTTGACGAAATTGGCCAACCGGCCGAACAACAGACCGGCGGAAACCGTCGAGGCCTGCACGTCAGCGAGGTGCAGCAAAGGAAGACCGCTGCGCCGGGCGAACCACCAGACCGCGATGAGGACGCCGACGAAGCCGCCGTGGCTGGCCATTCCGCCCTCCCACACCCGGAACAGAACGAGCGGCTGGTGGAGGAAGAGATCAAAGTCATAGAGGAGAAAATAACCGACCCTTCCCCCGACGAGCACACCCATGACCAGGGCGAGGATGAAATCCGCCACCTGGTGGGCAGGCAGGAGGGAGCGGCCGGCGCGGTAGTAGCGGACCATCAACCAGCCCCCGGCCAGAAAGCCGCAAACGTAGGCCAGTCCATACCACCGGATGCCGATGTTTCCCCAGAAGCGGATGGCGAAGGGGCTCAGATTGTCGACCCAATAGGCGAGCGGAAGTGGCATTTTCTAATTCGATTTTCGATCTTGGATTTTCGATGCTCGGTCGGGCCCGGATCACCCTCCTCCCTTGGGAAAACTCCAGAGTCCGGAGCCGGCGTCACCCGGGCGCCGGCTGCGCCTTTGCTTCTGCAGCTTGGCGCGCGCGAGTTCACGCATGTCGACCGCGACGTCGTCTTTCTCAAATATCTCACGCCCCAGGATGTGTTCCATGACATCCTCCATCGTGACCACTCCGGCGGTCGAGCCGAACTCATCGACGACGATCAGCAGGTGCTGGTGGGTTTTCAGGAAAAGCTGCAGCGCATTGCCCACGGTCGCGGTTTCCGGGATCAAGCTGATTTCCTGCATGAGATTGCCCACCGTTTCGAGATCCTGGTCATTGGCCTTGGCCTTCAGCAGGTCGCGCCGGCGCGCCAGGCCGACGACGTCATCAAGGTTCTTCTGGCAGACGGGAATCCGGGCAAACGGGATGTTCGGAAACTCGCGGAAAACTTCGCCCACGGTCGCGTTCTTGCGGAGCGTGGTGACGACGGTCCGGGGGGTCATGATCTCGCTGACCCGAACGTCATCGAGCGAAAGGGCGTTGGCGATGATGTTCGACTCGCTTTTCGAGAGCGTTCCCTCCTTCGCGCCCCGCTCGGCGAGCAGGATGATCTCCTTTTCGGAAGTCTGGGTGGACGGACGCGTTTTGATAAAAAGGCGCACGACAAAACTGCAAAGGTAGAGCACCGGCGTCAGCGCCCGGCGCGCCCACCAGAGCGGATAGACGACGGTGGGCTGCAGCGCGACCCGGTAGGCGACCCCGATGTTCTTGGGCAGGACCTCCGAAAACACGAGGATCGTGAACGTCATGACGGCGGACGCCGCCCCCAGCCACGTCTGGCCGTAAAGCTGCGTGACCAGGCCGCCGATGATCATCGAGCCGAGCGTGTTGGTGATGGTATTGAGCGTGAGGATGGCCGACATCGTATCGTCCAGGCCCAGCTTGAGCATTTCCAGGAGCTGGCCGTGCCGGGGGCGGCGCTGTTTGAGGGCTTCGATCTCCGCAATGGTGGTGCTCAGGATCAATGCCTCCGCCAGCGAACAGACGAACGAGACGCCGAGGGTGAGAATGATGGCGACAATGAGCCAGGACATGTTGCCAGCACAGTCAGACGCGCCGCGGTGATTTTCGAATCAATTTTCGCGCCCGGACGGCAAGGGTCGACACGCAGATCTCGCGATTGGCCGGCGGCTCCGGCGGCAAGAACATCCTTGCGCCCGGTCCGGTTCGGGCGGTTAAGATTGGCCCATGAGCGACCTCAAATGCACGCCCCTTCGCGACTTCCACGTCGCCCATGGCGGGCGGATGGTGGATTTTGCGGGGTGGGAGATGCCGGTGCAGTATCGGGGCATTCTCGAGGAACACAAAGCAGTGCGCCGGACCGCGGGCCTTTTCGATGTCAGCCACATGGGGGAAGTTGATGTCAGGGGCCCGGAGGCGGGCCGCTTTCTCAATCATCTCGTGACCAATGATGTCGGACGGCTGTATCCGGGGCGGGTGCTCTATTCGCCGATGTGTTATCCGCCCGGCGGCGTGGTCGACGACCTGCTGGTTTACCTGCGCGGACCGGAGGACTATTTCCTCTGCATCAATGCCGGCAACATCGACAAGGATCTCGCTTGGATCCGGAAACAGGCAGCGGGCTTCAACGTTGTCGTTACCGACCGCTCGGCGGATTACGCGCAGCTGGCGGTGCAAGGGCCGAAGGCTCCGGCGATCGTGCAATCCCTGACCGAGGCCCGGCTCGACTTGGTCAAATACTATCATTTTTGCGAGGGAGCAGTGGCTGGAGTCCCATGCTTGATCAGCCGGACCGGTTACACGGGGGAGGACGGTTTCGAACTCTACCATCCCGCGGCCGAGGCCCGGCGGCTGGCTGAGGCGGTGCTGGCCGCCGGTGGGCCACACGGGCTCGAACTCGCCGGTCTGGGGGCGCGCGACAGCCTTCGCCTCGAGGCGGGCTATCCGCTCTACGGCCATGAAATCACAACGGACATTTCCCCGCTCGCCGCGGGGCTGGGCTGGACGGTAAAGCTGGACAAGGGGGGCGATTTCATTGGCCGGGCCGCGCTGGCGGCGGAGAAAGCCGCGGGGCCTTTGAACAAAATCGTGTTTTTCCGGACCGGCGACCGGCGCATTGTGCGATCCGGCTCGCCCGTGCTTGGTCCGGCGGGCGGCGTGGGACGGGTGGTTTCGGGCACGTTTTCGCCGGTTCTGAACGAAGCCATCGGATCCGCGCTGGTCGATGCGGCCGCCGCCGCAGGGTCGCTGGCGGTTGACATCCGCGGCGCGAAGATCGACCTCCACGTCGTCAAGCCGCCGTTCGTTTCGTTGAAAAAAATGTAGGAGCGTGCTTGCACGCAAAACGCCTCCTGTTCAAATCGCTTGCAGGCAGGCTCCCGACTACCTCCCATGAGCAACGTTCCTCTTGACCGCCAATACGCCAAATCCCACGAGTGGCTTAAGTTGGAGAGCGACGGCACCGCGACCGTCGGCATCACCGATTACGCCCAGAACAGCCTCGGCGACATCACGTTTGTGCAGCTTCCGAAGGTGGGGGCAGTGTTCCAGGCGGGCGAGGCGTTTGGCGTGGTCGAATCCGTGAAAGCGGCATCCGATCTTTATGCACCGGCCGCCGGAGCGGTGCTGGCCGTCAACGCCGCCTTGGAGGGGGCGCCGGAAAAAGTGAATCAATCTCCGTTTGCCGACGGCTGGATGATCAAGCTCCAGCCCGCCAATCCCGCCGGGCTCACCGCATTGCTGGCGGCGGATGACTATTCCAAGTTGATCGGGTAGCTGGCGGAGAGAGGGGGATTCGAACTCTCCCCGGGGGTGCCAGAGAAGAAGTTGCGGCTGAGGGAAGTTGCGAAAGCGGCCTTTCTGCCTCTGCCCCAATACTAGCCCTAAATCCTGGAGTCGGCCGATCAGGCCTGTCCGAAATTGTTGCAATCTGGCCGTCGCTCTCGGCTGACCTGCGGCATGCGATTCTAACGCTGTCGCGCGCTGCACGCGGAGGTGTCTGATGACTCCGCAGTCTGGGCAGGGGGCTGGGGTCGAATCGACCCCAGAGCGCGAGACCGCGGCGTCGGGCCGCGAGCGAGCGCAGCAAAGCGCCGAAGGGATCGGCGCGCTGAGCTCCGGCGACATCGACCAACGCGGTCCAGACGCCAGCTCAACCTCGTTTCAAAGTAAGGGAGACTCGAGCCAAGAAGAGGCCGAGTGCAGTGCAGCGCTCCAGATACAGGATTGGCGGAGCGAAGCGACGGGAGACGACGCTGCAAGCGTCGCCCCGGAGCAAGCGGGAGGGTTCCCCGCCCCCAGTGGGGGCGGGGGAAGGGGCGTGGGGGTGAGCGGCGAAGCGAGGATTCGCGCGGAGCGCGCACCGAGCGCGCCGCTTCCTTGTCGGAGTAGTAACAATTGCACCAAACCGGAGCCGCGGCATTACCGGATGACGGAGCAGACGGAGGGTTTCGGCCCATATGGTGAACATTGGTCGTCGCCTGAACCAATGCTCGTTGACAGCGGAAGGCGACGATGGAGTAAGGAGGGAGATGTACTCAAATGCCTGGACGGTATCACATCGGCGGAAGCCAAAGCGGCATTCCAGCTACGGCGGAACGTGGAGGCCTTTGTGGAACACTGGGGGCGGGAGCGATGCGGTTTTCTTACTCTAACAGATTCCGATGGGTTACATCCACTGGAGTTCGCTAGACGGTGGCATTCGTTTCTCACGCATGAAGGAAAGTGGATCGTCGCATTTGTCCGAGTACTGGAGGCGCAAAAGTGCGGCCGCCCGCATTACCACCTACTGACAGCGGTGCCGTGGAAAATGCGGCCGGACGAGTTTGATTGGAGGGCCTTTGCCGATGCACAGGAGGAACGGCACCGGCTCGGCCGCACGGCACGGTTTCGAAATTTGCGGCAGCTATACATCGAGAGCGCGGCTCCAGAACTTCGGGCTGTGTGGAAGGATCTGCGAGAAGTCTTACCTAAATACGGCCTCGGCCGTTCAGAGTTTCTTCCCGTCAGGAAGGGCGCAGGAGCGATTTGCGAGTACATCGGCAAATACCTGGAGAAAGGGTTCGAATACCGAAAACGCGACTGGAAAGGGGTCCGTCGGATTGAGTATGACCGCCGAAACACAAAAGCCTGGAAACGGTGCTCTAGGGTATTCGCATGGTACAATCCGAAGGCCATCGAGTGGCGGCGGCGGGTCGCCTTGGTAGCCTCCACCCTTGGCTTGCCCGAATTCGAGGATTTGAGCCACTATCTCGGGCGGCATTGGGCGTACTGGCTGCGAGCAGCTATTTTGACTGGAACAGACGAGGAGGTCCGCACGACTGCGCGGCTTTTGGCTGCTGAGAGAACTCAAAGGAGGCGCTTCGAACACGGATCACGGTTGAGCAAACCGCATTGGGATCCTGAACCACTATCAGCATACGAACTTCCAGAAAATCCCACAAGGTATGTGTCGAGATTCTTTTCGGAAGCGCAGTCGTTTAGAACTCACAAGGCAGCAAGCGCAGGAATCCCGCTGGATCGTACACCAATGGACTCTTGATCTTCTCCTCAAGGAAACTATCGCCAATTGCACGGGCTTTGCCTTGATTCCAATTCTGGGGGGCGGATGATCATTGGAGAAGCATAGCGCAAGGGGTAGTAAGCTTTGGGTAGTGTCCTAATTTGAACTTGGGACCCGTTTTGGAGCTTCAATTCCATTTCTCTCCAAACATCCAAAACAGAGCTGCAGCCATAAGCGTTATGGTTATCCACATGATGAGCGGAACGATGGTCTCTTGGAATCGGTGATTGGCGTCATACGCCCAGGAAACTACGAAGCCCGCTATGCCAGTTAGGATTACCCACAGTATCACAACGATCTTCCGTCTCTTGTTCATTTGGTGCGTTTGGATTGGGCGCAGGCCGACGCAGATAATTCGGTGCTAATGAGGATCACTGGTCTTTTCCTCATCTTCCTTCAATGAACCCATGATGTAAGCGCGGACTGCAGTTTTGGCATCCATGACTGGTGGAATCTTTAGAACCGTCACAAAGCGTGTTTCCGTGCCGTCATCGAAGCTCCATGCATAACAGCGTGCAATTCCAGGGTGCCCAATGATGTTGAAGACTTCCACCACCCCTTCCCACACCGTCTTATCGCCAAACTCCTCCCTAACTGGGACCGACTGGATGTGCTTGGCCGTGCATTTATGCATGACTTGCACCGCATCCTTAATTTTTTCGATTCGCTCGCTCATCCTTCGATCATGCCAACGAGATGGTCCACAGTCCACGGAGAAGTTTCGACGCCGGCAGCCATTGCTGGAGTGCAGCGAATCGTGGAATGAAATTTAACGAGGTTGTAGTAGGCGTAGTGAAGCGCCACCGCAGCCTTGAAGTTCTCCAGCTTCTTGGAAAAGGCATTCGTGAGGCGAGACATCCGGCGGCAGTGCATCCGCAGGGTGTGGTTTTGTTTCTCGACATAGCTGGTGGAAATGAGTCTGGCGTCGGGTTCGCCTTGCACAATGGCCCTTTCCACTTTCACAACTTCTGGCGGGGAGTAACGGCGTTGTTCCTCCAGTTGAGCGCTACTGAAAGTCTTTACGATTGATCCGTAGTCCACTTCCGCCCCAAAAGCCCGTTCGATTGCGCCCTGATAGGCGCGGAGGGCATCGGTGGAAATCTGCACGCGATGGGAAAGACGGCCTGCGAGGTCTTCAATGAAGATGTCGGCGTCGATTTGAGAGCGGTCCCCGACATGGAACGTGGGTACCAGCTTGGATTCAGCATCAATCGCAACCCACGTCCAAACATCACCTACTCCTTCGCCAGCACCAGTTCTGTTGGCTGTCTTCTGCTTCATAGCCACGAATCCCCAAGTCTCGTCCAGCTGGATGACCCGGCAATCGAGATGGCGGAACTTCTCATCCATGATCTTCGCGCAGCCTTCACCCATGCGGACGCCAAGGCGCATGACGGTGTCACGGTGAATGCCGGTCATCCGCTCAATGGAACGAATGCTGTTGCCTTCGCAGAGCATGGATACAGCGGTTGTTTTCAGTTCCCTCGATAGGTTGTTAGATGA
>CAVRNM010000189.1:0-7593 GCA_963722225.1 uncultured Verrucomicrobiae bacterium | reverse complement strand
GTACGTGATCATGAAGGCGGCGACGAGGACGGCGCCGATGACCGACGCCCGCACGCCGCTGCTGATGGCATCCGTGGCCAGCGAGGGTCCGACTTCGTACTGCTCCTTGATGTCGAGCGGCAGGTCGAGCGGGTTGTTCAGGACGTTCGCGAGCTCAAGCGCCTCGCGCTGGAAAACTGTCCGGTGATCTCCGCGCTGCCGCTGGGGATCTCCTCGCGCACCGTCGGAGCGGAATAAAGCTTGCCGTCGAGCACGATCGCGAGCTGGCCCAGGCGGCCCGCCCGGTGACCTTCGTCCGCGATCGCCTTGGTGACCTCGCCGAAGCGTTTCGCCCCTTCCTTGGTGAAACGCAGCAAGATCTTGAACCGGCCGAACTCATCCATCGACGCATAAGCCTCGCTCAGGGCCTCGCCGGTCATCTCCGGGATGCGCTTGACGTAGACTTCACTCGTCCGGATCTCGCCGTTGCGGCCCTCCTGATCTAGGGTCATCGGCTCGTAGCCCGGAGGGGCCTCGGCCGCGGACATCGCCTGGGGCGTGGCATCGGGATAAACGAGACGGAAATCCAGGCGGGCGGGTTTCTTCAGGTTGGAGACGATCTCCGGATTGTCCTTGGTGGAGACGTTGGGCAGCTCCACGTCGATCCGGTTGTTGCCGACCGGCCGCACGATGGGTTCGGCTACGCCGAGGCTGTTGATGCGCGTGGAAATAATCTCGATCGCCTTGCTCAGTTTCTGCTCGCTGTCGCGCTGCGAGGTCGCGGCCGCCGCCTTCTCGTTCACTTCGAGGGTGAAGGCCACCCCGCCCGCGAGGTCGAGGCCCAGTTGCAGCCGGCCCTTCGAGCGCTTGAGTAGCTCGTCGAGCAGGATGTTATTGCGCCGATCGACATTCTTGAGCGAGGCCTCGAGCCGGATCTGCGGGAAGAACTGCGAAAGGTCCAGCTTGCGCTCCTTCCCGATCTGCTTGAGCGCCACAAAGACCGTCTGGGCCTGTTTCGAGGCCACGCGGTCACTGGCATCCTTCATCACGTTGATGAAATCGGCCTGCTTCGCCGTCGCCTGGGATCGGATGTACTGGTCAAACGGGCGGTTCTTGATAGGGACCAACTCGGCCACCGCCCAGATGAGAATCGCAACGCTGAGCAGCAGCTTCAAGAGGTTTTGTCTAAGCATGGGTTGATTTGGTTAAATTCAAGCGCGGCGGACGCACGTTTCCTCGTCTGCCTAGGAGGCTGTCGGACTTCCGTCCGGCCAGCCTCCTATTGGCAAAACCGCCCAATCCGACTCGGGTAAACGGGAAAAATCTCGGCAATCTTCATACGCATTGGAGTCATTTTGGCTCATCGGATCGGATTTCCTTCACAATGAAAAGGGCGGTTTTGCTTTTAGCAGCCTGAAGGGCTGGAAGCCCGCCAGGCTGCTAGGGGGTACTCCGCACCGCGTGCCGGGGTTACTTCTGGTCGGCCGGCTGGCCCGATTTGCGCACCACGGTGTGGATAAACGCCTTCTCGACCTCGACCTTCGTGTTGTCGCTGATTCGGACCACGAGCCGGTCGGGACGCACGCTCGTGATTTCGCCGTAGATCCCGCCGGTCAGCAGCACCTGATCACCCGCCGCCAGGCTGCTGATCATCTTCTGCTGCTCCTTCTGTTTCTTGCGCTGGGGAGCGATCAGAAGAAACCACATGGCCGCCATGATCAGACCGTAGAAAAGGAGGATGGTGGGATTGAAGCCACTGCCGCCCGGAGCGGGGGCGGTTTGCTGGGCAATTGGTGAAATTGTGGCAATCAGGAGCGTTTTAATCATTGCTTGCGCGGGGTTTTCGGAAAAGAAACGCGGATTAACTCCAGCCCCCTCCCAAAAAGCAAGCCCAGAGCTGGATGCGACGCCAGCCATGCGAACCCGCCGCGCATTGTGAAAACCTGCATTAGCACCGGCCTCGTTGAGGTCTTTGTAGGGCGGGGTCGCCTGACCCCGCCGTGATCGGGCATACGAGGCGGGGTCAGGCGACCCAGCCCTACATCTTTTCCGCCTTCCTCTCCCACCTTGAAAAGCAAGTCATCATCCGCCTGGTCGGCCGCACAATCCGAGGAGCATTACGGTTTCAAACGCTGGGGCTCCGGCCATTTCTCCGTTGACCACGAGGGATTCGTGCAGGTGCAGCCGCTCGCTGACGGCCGCAGCATCCGCATCATGGACGTGGTGCACGAGGCGCTCGGCATGGGCTTGAAGGCGCCCATGGTCATCCGCTTCCAGGATCTGCTCCGCCATCGCGTCATCCAGCTGAACGAGGTTTTTGTCCGCGCCGTCAAGGAGGAGGGCTACAAGGGCACGTACCGCGGGGTCTTTCCCATCAAGGTCAACCAGCTGCGCGAGGTCGTCGATGAGATCCTCGCCGCCGGCAAGGATTATAACTACGGCCTCGAGGCGGGCTCCAAGCCCGAGCTGATGATCGCGCTCGCCATGCACGAGGGCAACCAGCGCCTCATCATCTGCAACGGCTACAAGGACGACGACTACATCCGCCTCGCGCTGCTCGGCCGCAAGCTGGGCAAGAAGGTGATCATTGTCGTCGAGCAGTTGTCCGAGCTGGACGAGATCATCCGCATCTCCGCCGAAACCGGTGTGAAGCCCATGATCGGGCTCCGGGCCAAGCTGCTGACGCGCGGCGAGGGCAAGTGGGCGCTGTCGACCGGCGACAATGCCAAGTTCGGCCTGAACACGGCGGAAATCCTCTTCGCCATCGAGAAGCTCCGGCAGGCCAAGCTGACCCAGTGCCTGCGCCTGATTCACTTTCATGTCGGGTCCCAGGTGCCCAACATCATCACGATCAAGAATGCGGTGATTGAGGCCACCCGCTTTTACTGCCAGCTGACCAAGATGGGATTCCCGATGGGTTACCTCGACGTCGGCGGCGGCCTCGGCATCGATTACGACGGGTCGCGCACCAATTTTGAATCGTCGATGAACTACTCGCTCGAGGAGTATGCGCGCGACGTGGTCTTCAACATCCGCGAGATCTGCCAGGGCGCGGGCGTCCCCGAACCCGACATCGTCAGCGAAAGCGGCCGCGCAGTCGTCGCCCAGCATTCGATGCTCGTCGTCGAGGTCTTCGAGCGGATCAACAAGCGCGAATCGCTCGGCCAGCAACACCAGCCCAAGGTCAAGCACAAGGTCGTCACCGACTTGGAGGTCCTCCTCCAGAACAAGGCCCGGCTCGGCCGCCTGGAATGCTACCACGACGCGATCCAGAAGAAAGAGGAGGCCATCTCGCTCTTCAATCTCGGCTACCTCGACATCGAGAACCGCGCGGCGGCTGAGGCGATCTTCTGGCAGATCTGCGAGCACATCGACAAGCAGGGAAACCTGCAGGGCTACCAGCCCGAGGAACTGCGCGACCTCAAGAAGCACCTCGCCGACCAGTACGTCTGCAATTTCTCCGTCTTTCAGTCGCTCCTCGACCACTGGGCGCTCAAGCAGCTCTTCCCCATCGCCCCGCTCCACCGCCTCAACGAGAAGCCCACGGTCAACGCCATCCTCGTCGACATCACGTGCGACTCCGATGGCAAGATCAGCAGCTTCATCGACCTGCAGGACGTGAAGGAATACATCACGCTCCACCCCCTCAACCGGAAGCCGTACTACCTCGGCGTGTTCTTCACCGGCGCCTACCAGGACATCATGGGCGACCTGCACAATCTCTTCGGCCGCGTAAACGAGATCCACGTGTTTCTCGAGGAGGACGAGCCCAACGGGTTCTACATCGAGGAGGCGCTCGCGGGCAGCCGCGTAGCCGACGTCATCGAGGGCGTGCAATACCAGCAGGAGGAGCTGTGCCGCCGGATGAAGCAGCAGATCGACCACGCCACGAAGAAGGACCTCGTGAAGCCCCGCGAGGGTGTGCGCTGGCTCGAGTTCTACGAGGCCCAGATGCTCGCCAAGACCTACCTGAGCATCGGTCCGAAGAACGGGCGAAAGAAATAGGCGCTTTTTTCACCGCCGGAATAGTTGGCGGTGCGACCCGACCCGGTGAAAAACCGCTAGCCCCGGCGGGAGCGAATAGATCGGATTTCACGCTGCACAAAGCATCGTCGACCGTACGATATCTCGGCAGCCCGGGGACCGGCTCGCGAATTGCAGCTGTCGTCGTTTCGTTCGGCTCTTCAACCTGCCATCCCGCATCCCGCTGCGTCGCCTCCCGCTCGGCCGCCTCTTTGATGAACTGGGGCACTGGCATGCCTCGGCGCTTGGCTGCAGCGCGTATTCTCCGGGCAGCCAGCTCAGAAGCGTTGAAGGATAGCGTGGGCACGATCCTCAGGTTTCGTCCAATTCAACTGGCAGTCAAGCCGGTCCATTCATCTCGTCGCGACACTCGGCGGTCCGGTTGGAGGGCGGACCGCTGTGTCCGCCAAATCGCGGCCGGCGCTGACGGCGCAGCGCCCTCCACATTCCGGCGGCAGACGTCGCGGGCAACAGCGGATTACCTCCATTCGTGCTTAGGATATCTTCGTGATAGCTCGGCCTTGATCTTCGGATACATGTCGCGCCAGAACGCGGTCAGGTCATCGGTCACCTGGAGGGGGCGCTGGTTCGGCGCCAGCACCTCGATCCTCACCGGCACGCGACCATGACCCAGCGCGAACCGGCCGCTCACCCCGTAGAGCTCCTGGATTCGCGCCGACAGCACGGGCGGGCCGTCGACCGAATACGTCACGCGGGAGCGCCGCCCGTTGGCCATCTCGATGCGCTCCGGCAGGTAACCGTCGAGCGCTGCCAGTTGCCCGGGCCGCAGCCACTGGTGCAGCACCGGCAGGACGGGCCGATCCTTCAATTCGCGCGCCCCGCACGCGCCCCGGCAGATCTGCTCGATCAGCGTGGCACGGTCCGCGTCGCCAATGGGCGTCACCCCCAGCTCCGGAAACCACCGGGCCAGACAGTTGACGCGCACGATCCATTGCTCCACCGCCTCAGTCCACTCGGTGAGAACGATCCGCCCGGCCAGCACTTCGCGCGCGAGCAACGCCGCGGCTTCACCGGGCGGCGGAACGTCCGGGCCCGGCTTCGCCTCGATCACGAGATCCCGGAACCGCCGCTCGCGGCGCACGATCACCCGCCGCGCCGACTCGTCGTAGGTGACCGCGGTGCCATCGTGGTAGTCCTCGGGAAACAGCTCGCGCAGCCACGCCTCGTCCACCGCCGTCGCCAGGCTCAGCAGCACCGTCACCTCTCCCCTCGCCTCGACTTCACTCACTTCCGCCGCGACAAAAAACGGCGCCTGCTGGATGCCGCTCTCGCGCACGAGCTGTCCCCGTCGGCCATGCACGAGTTCGCAGCGCAGCGTCCCGCCATCCAGCCGCCGCGCCAGGTGGTCGGAAAATCCCACCAGCACGCATTGGCGCACCGCCGCCTCGTCGACGCGGCGCTCGGCCACGTCGAGCCCCTCGCCCGCCGCGATCTCGAGAAACTGTTCGAACAGCGGCCCGACCTGCCGCGCCGTTTGCGCGTGGAGGCCGAGGCGGCGGCAGGCCTCGAGGGAATAGTTCGCGCGGTCCGCATAGCGCCACGCCCGCATCAGGAGGAAGAAATCCGACGCGGGCTCGTCTCCCAGCAGCTCCTCGCGCCGCTCCTCCACCTCCCGCCCCGGGTGGCGCAGCAGGAAATTTCTCCCCTGGGTCAGCGCCGCCATCAGCGCCACCGGCCGCACGCAACCGCGGTCGTGCGCGGCCAAAAACATGCGGGCGTAACGGGGATGCATCGGAAAGCGCAGCATCTTCCGGCCGAGGTCGGTGATGCGGACCATCGGTCTCGGCTGGATTGATGCCGTTGCGGTGGGGCGCGTTATCCCTAACGCGCCGCTTGGCGGAGGCTGGTGGATTGGCGGGTTAGGGATAACCCGCCCCACCATTTGGCCCCCGGACAATTGTAGGTCGGCGTCGCCGGACCGAGCACCGGAATGCGCGAATCCCGCTACGTCGCCACGGTCGACGTTCCCCGGCGGGGCTCGGTGACCCCGCCCTGCCATGGTCGAAACCGGCGCCAGCGCCCCCAGATCTTCGAGCAGTTTCTCGGCCCGCTGCAGCGATCTGGTCTCGGGCTTTTCCAGCCACGGGAAAGCGTGGATGTCGTCGATCCCCGCCGCTTTCAGGGCCAGCACCACCTCCGCCAGATCGAGGCGCTTCACCTCGGGCAGCTCCCGCGCCGGCCGCTTCGCGTGCTCCCGTTCCGTCCACAGCCGCACGCACACGCCCGGCGCGGTGCGCCCGGCACGGCCCGCCCGCTGATCCGCAGACGCCGCGCTGATCTTCTCGATCAACAGCGTGTTGATGCCGCGGTGCGGATCGTAGCGCGGCAGCCGGGCCAGTCCGCCGTCGATGACCGCGGTCACGCCATCAATGGTCAGCGAGGTTTCCGCGACGTTGGTCGACACGATGATCTTGCGGCGATCGCAGCAGGCCACGGCGCGATCCTGCGCCTCCGGCGGGAGTTCGCCATGCAGCGGCAGCACCAGGAATTCGCGCAAGGCCTTTTCGTTCTCCACCGCCTGCACCGTCCGGCCGATTTCGTAGGCCCCGGGCATGAACACGAGCAGGTCGCCCGCGGTCCGGGCCGCCACGCGGGCGCATTCGCGCGCCGCGACCTCCCACACCGGCTCGCGCTCGAAATCGATGGGATGCGGCAGGTATTCGACGGCCACCGGGAACGTCCGCCCTTGCGACTCCAGCACGTCGCAGGGCGCGAGGTAGTCCCGCAGCCCGGCGACATCGAGCGTCGCCGACATCACGATCAGTCTCAGGTCGGGCCGGACTGACCGCTGCAGCTGCAACGCCCGGGCCAGGGTGATGTCGCCATACAGGTGCCGTTCGTGAAACTCGTCGAACACCAGCGTGCTGATTCCGCGCAGCGCCGGGTCGAACGACATCTGGCGCAGCAGAATGCCCTCGGTGACGAACCGGATCCGGGTGGCCTCCGACACGCGCGAGTCGAGCCGGATCTGGTAGCCGACGGTCGCACCGAGCGGCGCTCCCACCTCCTTGGCCACGCGCTTGGCCAGCAACCGCGCCGCCAGTCGCCGGGGTTGCAGCACCACCACCTGGCCAGTATCCAAGAAACCATGACGTAGCAGGATCTGCGGCAGCTGCGTCGACTTGCCGGAACCCGTCGGGGCCTGCACGACGAGCCGCCCCGCCGCCCGCAGGCAGGCGACGACCGCGGCTTCGAGTTCATAGATGGGCAGATCGCGGGGAGACATGCGGACAGTTTCGCCGCCGCAGGCACGGCGAAACTCGTGACAACCTCGGTTTTCGCCTCGGTTGTCAAAGCCGTTTCGCGGTGACCGGGTTGCCTCGAGCGCGAATGCACTCCATTGCAAAGGCTGGTCAAAGGCGATTTTCGAAGGGGATTGGCTCTTCGGCGCCAGTTGGGCATTCGACGTGTGAGACCAACTCGCTCTAGGGAACCGAATCTACATGGATTGACGCGTCCGCGCAGCGGACGCCTCAGCGAGGCGCTTCCAGCACTGGCCGGAAATCAGCCTCGCGATTAATAGCACGGCTTGATGGCGGACCGCCGAGGCTGCGCCTCGCTGGTGAATAA
>CAVRNM010000188.1:0-25025 GCA_963722225.1 uncultured Verrucomicrobiae bacterium | reverse complement strand
ATATCATCGGCGTCGCCGCAGTCGATGGTGACCGCCATGGCCGTGTTGGCCGTGCGCTGCCACGTCAGCAGCTGGGCCTCCCGGATTTCGGGGGTCATCTCCTTGAACGGCGCGATCTGCACAAACAGGAACGGGAAGTCGCCTTCGCCCCAGACGCGCCGCCAGTCGGCCATCAGCGTCGGGAAGAGGGTGCGGTATTGCTGCTCGCGACCGACGTTGGCCTCGCCCTGGTACCAGATGACTCCACGGATTGAATACGGCAGCAGCGGCGCGATCATGCCGTTGTAAAGCGCGCCGGGCGTTCCAGGATTGTTGCGATAATCGAGCGGCGGGCGCGGGACGTCGGCGAGCGAAACGGAAACCTTCCACTGCCAGGTTCCGTTCAGCGCCATCGGGGCGAGATTGCCACTTTTCAATGAAACCAGGCGCATGGTGTCCTTGCCGCCCCAGAGACCGCCCCAGCCGCCGGTGTCGAGGACGCGTACGGCGATGACATTGGTTCCGGGTTTCAATGCCGCCGCCGGCACGCGGTAGACGCGCGGGATGTCATATCCAATGGTCGCCCCGACCTGCACGCCGTTGACCCAGGTTGTGTCATCGTCATCGACCGCACCGAGGTGCAACTCCACGTCGCCGCCCGACCAGGAAGGCGGCAGGTCGAAGGTCCGGCGAAACCAGACCACACCGTCGAAGTCCGGCAGCCCCGCTTTTTCCCAGTAAACCGGAAGCTCCATTGGCCTCCAGGCAGCGGTGTCGAGTTCCGACGCGTGCCAGGCCGGCTTTTGGGCAACGCCGGAGTCGTTGGCGGCATACCAGTCGCCAAGCTGCCGATCGTAGTTGTAGGTGCCAGCCTTGAGGTCGGCGGTCAGCTGTTTGATCTGGTCAACCGGCCCGGCAAAATCAGGGAGCGTGTGCAGGGCCTCCAGGCTCGTCCACGCCTCGGCGGGCGTGCCGCCCCAGGAACTGTGAATGAGGCCGACCGGCGCATGTCGGGCTGCCAGGAGATCGCGGCCGAAAAAATATCCGACGGCGGTGAAATTGGCGACGGACTGGGGCGAACAGACGACCCATTTCCCCTCGACTGATGTCGCTGGTGAGAGTGCGGTTTTTTGGGGCACGTAGAACTGGCGGATCTGCGGGTGATTGGCCGCCGCAACCTCCTGTTCCCAGTTGACGATCGGCTTCATTCCCTCCCGCAGGCCGAGCGGGCGCTCCATGTTCGACTGGCCGCTGCAGACCCACACTTCGCCGACCAGGAGGTCCGACAGCGTGACGGCGCTGCCCTCACCCGAGATCGTCATCGTGTAAGGGCCACCGGCGGGCAGCGCGGGCAGGCGCACCAGCCAGCGTCCGTCCTTCGCCGTCGTCGCGGCTTTCTGTCCGGCAATTGCAACAGTGACATGCTCGCCGTCCCGGGCGGTGCCCCACACGGGCAGCTCGCGGCCTGCCTGCAAGACCGCGTGATCAGAGAAAAGCGGGTTGGCTACTACCGCAGACCGCGTCTCGGGGATCAAAACAGCCGCTACAAGAGCTGCACAAAGCATCTGGGAGATTCTCATGGAATCGACTATTGGGCCGGCCGACGCCGCGACTCAAGCCGGGAGGGGGCGCCAGACTGGCGCACACAGGGCTTTCGGGTTTGGCGCTGGATTCCGATGAGGATCAACGAGACTGGCCGAAACGTTGGTCTGATCGGACCACAAGAACGGCCAATGGATTGGGACGCCAAACCGGGAAGCCCTGCCGGCGAACTTGGCTCAGGTTGCAGGGGGCAGGCTTGCTGCGCCCTGAGGGGGCAAGAAGAAAGATCCGAACGGCGCTGACGGAGCAGCGCCCTCCAACTGAACTCTGATGCTCAGCGTCCCCGGTAGCTGATCATCAGCAGGACGCTGCGGCCGGGACCGGGGATGCGCGTCCCCGGACGCAAATCGCCGCTGGGCGGACTGGCGGCGGCGGACGGCGACAAGTATTCGTGGTAATTCCTGTTGAAAAGGTTGTCCACCGCACACGAAAGGCGGATCCGGCGCCACGAAAAGCCGGCCTGAAGGCTTCCGAGGGTGAAGCCCGAGGTGTTGGCAAGAACCGGCATGTCGCCCGGCGCCGGATTGTTCTTTGCTGCGGTGGTGCGCAGCCCGAACTCAATCCAGGGCTTGAGCGCAGTTCCGGACCAGGCGTGACCGGCAGCGAACGCGAGCGTGGCGGGAGGGATCTCCGGCAGTTGGTGATGCGCATCGCGATCAGTGGCCGTCACGCTGGCCCCGGTCAGGTGAAACCACGAGTCCTGGGCCGGTTGCCAGAGGAGATTCATTTCGCCGCCCCAAAAGTCCGCTTCGATCCCACGATAGCCGTAAACCACGGATCCCGGCGGGGGAGGTGCTGGCGGCGTGGTCGTGCCGACAACCGTGCGGTACAGGTAGTCGGGCAGATAACTGCCGAACAGGTCGACAGTGACCGAGAAAGTCTGCCGCTGCCACTGCAGGCCCCAGTCGAGCTCGTATTTGTCTTCGGTCCTCGCGGTGGGGTTTCCGATCTCGTACCCGCCGCCCAGCGCGTCGGAAAAAGCGCGATACCGTTCGGTGGCGCCGGTCGGTTGGCGGCTGAAGCCCGTCCCGAGCGAAGTGGTGAATCCGATCGCCAGTTGTCCAGTCAGGAGCACATTGGCCGCGCCGGCGGGGTCGCTTTGGCTCGTCTGGGCGGCGGCGGGGCCGTTGTAGGCGACGTAAAGGTCGCGAATGGTGCGATTGAACGCCAGGCCGTCGGCTTCGCGCGCCTCGCTTTCCACCGTGTCCAGGCGCGCTCCGAGCCGAATCTTCCAATCCGGGGTCATTTTCCGGGTGTACTCGGCAAAGGCGCCAAGGTCCTGCTGGTAGAGATCGGGCCAGAGCAGGTCCACCGCTCCCGGCCGGTTCCGTTCCAGCCGGCGTTCCTCCTGGGTGCCGTCGATCCCGAGCGCGACTTCATCGCCGCCGGCGGCTTCGTGCCGCACAGAGATTCCCGCCGCGAGGCTGAGGGTCCGGCCGTCCGCCGTGATCAAGGCCGGGGCGGGGCGGCCCCGGTTGTCGAGGCAGGGATCCGTCATGCCGATGCCGAACCGGGTCGCGACCCGGGTCTCGTCGGATCCGGCCCAGTCGTATCCCACGTTCATCGCTATCGTGTCGGTAGCGCGCGTGTCAAGCGGCAGGGCGGAATTCACCGCGAGCTCCTGCCGGGAGAAAAGAGCCTCAAGCTGGAGCCGATGATTTGGGTCGGGTTGCCAGCCAAGTGCCAGCGCCGTCCCTTCGTTTCGGTCCTCCGCTGGAACCACCGTGCCGTCGCCCGAGGTGTAGTCGCCGAGCGAATGCGCCGCCGCCGCCGCCCGGTAGCTCCAGTCGCCGCTGCGTCCGGTGGTGCCGGCCAGCACGTCGCTGCCGTTCCGATCGAAATTCCACTCGGCGTCGGCGTAGCCCAGGTCTGGCTGGCTGGCGCCGTTGCCGGGTGCCAGCCCCAGCGCGACATATCCGGCATTGGCCGGCGGGCCGAGCGTGACCGAGGGCACTGACTTGCTGACGTCGAAGCCGGCAACCAGGCCTCCGCCAATCAAGGCCAGGGGAGAGGCCGTGCGGGTGGGCGAGGCGTTGGGGAGAGGCAGACCGTCCAGGGTCGTCACGACGCGGTCGGAACCAAGGCCGCGCAGCAAGGGGTCAGCCGCCGCCGCGCCCATATGGTACATGGTCAGGCCGGGGATGTCGGCGACGGTCGTCGCGAGACTGGGAGGAAGGCCCTGGGAGGACGCGGTCGCCGCATCGAACAAGCCGGGCACGCCATCGCCGAGCACCATCACCTGGTCGAGTCGGACGGGCTCGTCATTGGCGGGTAGGGTGGGCTGGGCGCGGAGCAGTCCGGTGCCGATCCAGGCGAGCACAATTGCATATCGTCGGGTCATGCTGGTGTTCGTTTTTCTGCTTTTAACCACAGAGGCACTGAGGACACAGAGCACGAAGATCGAAGGAGTTGAGGGGGTAATTGAGCCTGACAGGATCATACGGTCTTTGTTCTCTTACCGCGGCATTGCCTCCGTGTTCTCGGTGCCTCTGTGGTTCAAATGGGTCGCGGGCGGCTACTGCACGACGGCGAGGCCGGCGACGCCGCCAACGGCGAGGCCGGCGCCGATCCAAAAGCGGGGAGTCGGCCGGCTCCGCTCGAGCATCCACGCGATGGGTACGGTGAGCAAGGGCGCGGTGGCCACGATCGGGAGGACAACCCCGGCCGGGTTGTTGCGCAGCGCCCACTGGTAGCACGTGACGCCCAGCACGGGCCCGAGCAGCGTGTTGAGCCCGACCCACCCCCAGGGCGGCAGAGCCTCCGCCGGCGCGGACACCGCCGCTTCTTCCCGGCTTCCCGGCCCGGCAACGGGCCACCACCGAACCGCCAGGAGGGCGACCGTGCCGACCGCCAGGCCACCCAGCACGCGTTGATAGGCGGAGGTGGCGCCGTCCATGAAAAAGCCGTGGGCATGAAGCACGCTGAACGCCTTGCGACTGATGACGGCGCCGCCGCCCTGGGCGCACGCGGACACGACGGCCAGCGCGACGCCGAGCAGGTAGCGGGGCGGCCCAGGCGGCAGATTTGGCGGGGTCCGGCGACCCCGCCCTACAACCTCGGGGCTCCCGCTGCGATTCGCCCTGGCCAGACTGATGACGACGCCGGCGAGTGTCAGGGCGGCCAGCCCGGCCTGCGCGGGGGAAAGCCGCGAGCCCAGCCAGAGCCATTCGCCCACGGCGGCCGCGACGGCGGATCCGCACTGCACGATAAGCATGCCCAGATTGGAGCCGATCAGCGGCAGGGCGTGAAACATCGTCAGGCCGCCGAGGCCGAAGCCGACGGCGCCGCTGGCGAGGAACCAGCCGAACGCTCCGCCACCGGTCCCCTGGCCCGCCGCGTGGGCCCACGCCGCCAGGAGCGCCGCGGCGAGCAGCAGGCGCAGGAAGTTGCCGGTCGTCCCGCCGTAATGCAGCGCCGCGCGCCGCGCGCAGACTGCATTGCCGGCGAAAAACAGCGCGGTGAGAAAGGCGCCGGTCACCGTTTGTAGAGCGGGCGGGCGGTGTAGCGCGTGTGCAGCAACTCGTGGGCTTTGTGGCTCAGGGGCCGGCCGAGGAATTCGTCGTAGACCCGCTTGACCTCCAGATTCTCGTGCGAGAGCCGGAGCCGGCGGTCGCGATCGTGTTGATACAGGCCCGCGGCGCGCCTGGTCCGCACCTCCCCGGTCACGCCGTAGGGTTGCCCGCCGCCGCCGATGCAGCCGCCGGGGCAGGCCATGACCTCGATGAAATGGAGCGGCGGCTCGCGGCCGGCGACGCGGGCGGCGCGGACCTCCTCAAGCACACTCTCGACATTGGCCAGGCCGTGGGCCACGGCGATGCGGATGGTCGAGCCGTTGATGCTCACTTCCGCCTGCTTCACGCCCTTCAGTCCGCGCACCGACTCGAATTCCACCTTCTCCAGGTTGCGGCCCGTGACGAAGAAGTAGGCGGTGCGCAGCGCGGCCTCCATGACCCCGCCCGTGACGCCGAACAGCGCGCCGGCGCCGGTGTAGTCGCCGAGGATGCTGTCCGCCTGGCCGTCCGGCAGGTTGAGAAAGTCGAGGCCGGACTGCTTGATCAGGCGGGCGAGCTCGCGGGTCGTGAGGGCGATGTCCACGTCGATGTAACCCGAGGCGTACATCTCGTTGGTGCGCTCGAGCTCATATTTCTTGGCCGTGCACGGCATGAAGGAGGCGACGTAGATCTTGGCCGGATCGAGCCCGAGCTTCTTCGCGTAATAAGTCTTGGCGAGCACGCCGAGCATCTGCTGCGGGGACTTGGCGGTCGAGAAATTGTCGATGAAGTCGTAATGCACCTTCTCCATGAAGTCCGTCCACGACGGGCAGCACGAGGTGATCAGCGGGAGCTGGCCGCGCTTGTGGACGAAGCGCTCGATGAACTCGCTGGCCTCCTCCATGATCGTGAGGTCGGCGGAGAAATTCGTGTCGAACACCGCCTTGAAACCGAGGCGGCGAAAAGCGGTGTAGAGTTTGCCGGTGAGGTCGGCGCCGGGCGGCAGACCGAACGCCTCGCCGATGGCCACGCGGACGGCCGGGGCGATCTGCACCACGCAATACTTGGTTTCGTCGTGCAGCGCCGCCCAGACAGCCGGCGTCTCGTCGTTCTCCACGATGGCGCCGGTCGGGCAATGGTTGGAGCACTGGCCGCACTTCACGCAGGGCGACTCGGCGAGGGTGATGTCGCCGGCGGGCGCCATGCGGGTGTTGATGCCGCGGTCGAGGAAGGACAACGCCCAGACATCCTGCACCTCCTGGCAGACCTGGACGCAGCGGCCGCATTTGATGCACTTGGTGAAGTCGATGATGATCGAGCCGTTGGACGTGTCCGGCGGGATGGGGGTGACGATGCGCTTGATGTTCTCGGTGCGCATGCCGAAGTCGGCGGCGAGCGCCTGCAGCTCGCAGGTGCCGTTCCGCCCGCAGGTGAGGCAGCTGTTCGGGTGCGTCGACAGCAGCAGTTCGAGCACGGTCCGGCGGATGTCGGTAAGCGCGCCGCTGTGGGTCGTGATGTCCATGCCCTCGACCACGGGGGTGCAACAGGCGCGGGGCATGCGCGGCTGTCCGGCAATCTGGACAATGCACAGGCCGCAGGCCGCGGTCGGCAGGAGATCGTCGTCCTTGCAGAGCGTCGGGATCTTGACCTGCACCTGGCGCGCGGCCTCGAGGATCGTCGTGCCGGCGGGGACGGTGACCGGCAGGCCGTTGATCTTGACGTTGACGGCGGGCGGGGCGGAAGGGGGGGTGAGGGTGGCAACCATGGCGGGGCGGGGTCAGGCGTTGGCGGGTTCGGCGGCGGCGGGCTCGGGGGGGCGGTTCGCGGACATCTTGCGCGCGTAGCTGACGCCGCCCTCGAGGTAGGCCTTGAACTCGGGTTCGAAGTAACGCAGGGCGGACAGCACCGGGTTGGGGGCGGTCTGCCCGAGGCCGCAGAGCGAGGCCTTCTGCATGGCCTTGGAGATGGCGCGCAGGCGCTCGACGTCGCCTTTTTCCCCGCGGCCGCGGGCCACCCGGTTGAGAATCTGCAGCATCTGGTAGCCGCCGATCCGGCAGGGAGCGCACTTACCGCAGGACTCGTCGACGCAGAAGCGGAGGTAGAACCGCGACACCTCCACCATCGAATCGTCCTGGTCCATGACGATCATGCCGCCGGAGCCCATGATGGAGCCGAGCTCCTGCAGGCTTTCGTAGCTGACCTTGGTCTCGAGCAGGTGCTCGGGAATCATGCCGCCGGACGGGCCGCCGGTTTGCACGGCCTTGATGGCCTTGCTGCCGAAGACGCCGCCGCAAAGGTCGAAAACGATGTCGCGCAGGGTGACGCCGAGCGGCACCTCGACGAGCTGGGGATGCCGCACCTTGCCGGTGACGGCGAAGACCTTCGTGCCGCGGGATTTTTCCACGCCGTATTGGCCGTACCAGTCACCGCCGCGCACGAGGATCGCCGGCACCGCGGCCAGCGTCTCGACATTGTTGATGGCGGTGGGCTGACCGAAGAGACCGCGCTCGGACGGATAGGGCGGTCGCGGGCTGGGGCTGCCGCGCTTTCCCTCGATCGAGGCGATCAGCGCGGTTTCCTCGCCACAGACAAAGGCGCCGGCTCCGAGGCGAACCTTGGCGTCGAACGAGAAGTTCGAGCCGAGGATGTTCTCGCCGAGCAGGCCGGCGGCGCGCGCGTCGGCAATGGCCTTTTCCACCCGGCTCACGGCCAGGGGATATTCGGCGCGGATGTAGAAGTAGCCGCGGGTGGCGCCGATGGCGTACGCGGCGATGATCAGGCCCTCGAGCACGCTGTGCGGATCGCCTTCGAGGACGCTGCGGTCCATGTAGGCGCCGGGGTCGCCCTCGTCGCCGTTGCAGATGATGTACTTGGGCGTGCGCTGGACAGCGCGCGTGATCTGCCACTTGAGCCAGGTGGGAAACCCGGCGCCCCCACGACCGCGCAGGCCGCTGGTCTTCACGGTCGCGATCACATCCTCCGGCTTCATCCCGCGGAGGACGCTGGCGAGGCCCTGGTAGACGCCGTAGCGCAGGCTGTCCTGAAAGCTTTCCGGGTCGAACTTGCCGCAGTTGCGCATGACCACCCGCACCTGTTTGTCGGGTTTCTTGTAGAGCAGGTCATCGATGACCTTCTTGCCCTGCACGCTGGTCTTGACGATCCGGGCCACGTCGGGCGCCAGGACGTTGGTATAGGTGACGCGCGAAGGCAGGAACTGCACGGCGACGCCCTCGTCGTACACGCCCATGTCCAGGGCGCGCACCACCTGCACCTTGTCCTGCAGGTTGCCGCGCTTGAGTTCCTCGGCCAGGGAGAACTGGAAGAACTGGGACTTGTCGCCCTTCTCGGCGCTGGTGTCCTTAACCAGGATGTGCGTGCTCGGGCCGTCGAAGGTCAGGGCGCGGTTGCGCCAGGCCAGGATGTGGTCGTCGAGCAACCGGCGGCCGGCCAGGTGGTCCTGGAGGATCTGGCGGGCAACCTCGTCGTCGACGCGGCCGTAGACCACGCGGGGCATGCCTTCGCGGGCAATTTCCACCAACGGATCGGCGAAGGAGTAGCCAAGGCTGCCGACATGGCGGACTTCGACCGGGAATCCCAGGGTGCCGACGCCCTTCTCAAAGATCGTGCAGACCGTGTCGGCTCCGGCCGCGATCCCGCCGGTGTCCATGCTCACCCGGACCCAGTTCGGGCCCGAATCAGCCATGGTCTTCTCGTATTTCTCCAGATCGGCGAAAGTGAGCTTGTTCATGACGCGGCCTTGGGCTGGGTGGTTTGGTTCACGATGCGCGACACATCGGAGGCGTTTAGCCGGCCATAGGTCTTGCCGTCGACGACCATGGCGGGGCTCATGCCGCAGCAGCCGATGCAGCGGACGACATCGAGGTGCCATTCCCGGTCGGCGGTGGTGCAACCTTCCTCGACCTTGAGCAGGGTTTTCGCCTCGGCCAGCATGGCGGGGGCCCCCTTGAGGTAGCAGGCGGTGCCCAGGCAGAGGGACATATTGTGGCGGCCGGGGGGCTTGAGTTTGAAGTAGTGGTAGAAGGTCAGCACCTCGTAGATGCGGGCGAGCTTCACTCCGAGCGCATAGGATACTTCCATCGCAATCTCCCGCGGCACATAGCCGTGCTGGTTCTCGATCTCATGCAGGATCAGGATGAGGCTGCCCTCCTCGTCCTTCCATTTCGTCACCAGGGTGTCCACTTCCTTGCGGACGTTGCTCTCAACCTTGATCTGGAGCTTGCGCAGGCGCTCAAGCTTGACCTCGAGCACGCGCGAAACTTCCTCGGCGATATTGCGCGGGATGAAGCCATGCTTGTGCTCGATCTGCTCCAGCGATTCGAGCAGGGCGGCCTCTTCATCCTTCCACGCGCTCAGTTGGGTCGGCAGTTCGGGCGGAACGGTCTCAGGGGGCATTTTGGGAGGGGTTTTCCAAGAACGCGGAGAGCCTAGGGGCTCCCGCAACGGCCGATCAAGCTAGCTAACCCTGCGCCGGCCAGTAATCAGTTGGGCGAATGGCCCCCATCACCAACGCCGCAACCATCCGCCTGTCAGGCCCGGGTCGGGCCATAGTCTTGTCGGGGCGCACCTTGCCTGGGCTCCTGGGGAGGCCGCAATTGACGAGAGCACGCCCGGTGCGCCCCGACGCCTTTGCTTCGCGGCCGGATAAGCCATCGACACCGGCCGGATCGCCTTCTTAACTTCCGGCCTCGGTCGGAAGCGCGCGCAACTTTTGGCTTCCCCCGGCCGGGGCCCGGTTGTCTTAAGGGGAAACTCCTCCTCCCATGACCATTCCACTCGTCCTCGCGTCACTTCAGTTGGGCGGCGGTGTTCCGGCGCAGCACGTCATAGTGTTCGGCAAGAGCGACAGCGTCGTTCTGCAACCGTCGACGCCCATGCCGCAGGTTCCGGCCAAGGCCGCGTTCTACCGGGCGTTCACCGCCGACCTGGAAAGTCCGGCCGAATTTGACGCTCCGATTGAGCTCACCGCCTTCCCGCAGTGGGGTCGGTTGGTCCCGGGCGCCTCCGGCGGGATCCAGTTTCATCATTCGTTCCGCGGCGGATTGGTTGTGCGGGTCGCCTTGGAAGGGCTTCTGCCCGGGCACCCGTACATCCTGACCCTCAACGGGAAACCAGAACTCCCGGGGAACGCCAACCTGGCCGATCCTGTGCCGGGCAGCGAGCGCGAGAGATACTTCGACTTTCAAACAGTGACGACGGATGCGCACGGATCATATCTGGCGACGTTTGGCATCGCGCTTCCCCCGGGGCCGTACGAAGTGCGCTTTTACGTCAAGGACACGTCTGATTTCAAAATCGTCCTGTATCACGACTTCTTTCCGTTTGGCGTGGATTGAATTGGATGACAATAGCGATGGCGAAGACTGTGAACGGTGCGGGCTAGAGCGGTTTAAATTGCACTGTAGCCGAGAACACGAACGTAGCTGCGAGCGTCAGCGAGCGGATGGCTCGTCCACTCGCTGACGCTCGCGGCTACACTTTTTCTGAAACCGCTCTAGACCTACCCTTCGGCGAAATCGGGGGAGGACTCCGCAGCCGGTTCCTCCGCCGGCATGGGATAATCCCGGAGGAAGCTCACGAAGTCGACCAGTTCGAACCGTCCGTCGTAGTGTTCGACAATGGCCGTCAGCGACTCGATCCAGTCGCCGGAATTCAGGTAGTGGATCTGGCCGATCATCTTGTCCGCGGGCGTATGGATGTGCCCGCACATCACGCCGATGCACTGATGGTCGTGGGCCAGTTGGGCGATGTGGTCTTCAAACTTGGACACATGACTAACCGCGGACTTGACGCGGGCCTTGATCGCCTTGCTCAGCGACCAGTATTCCTGGCCGCGCCAGGCCCGCCAGGCGTTGTAGGCCCGGTTGATTTTCAGGAGCACCTGGTAACCCCAGTCGCCAAAGTGGGAGAGAAACGCGAAGTTTTTGGTGACGGTGTCGAACACATCGCCATGCAGCACGAAGTAGCGACCGCGCAGGCCTTCGTGAATGTGATCCTCGACCACGCGAAGATGCTCGAATTCCAGCGGCAGGAAGGCCGCCAGGACGTCGTCGTGATTCCCGCGAAGATAGACGATGTGCGTGTCGCGCTTTTCGAGCATCTTGAGCACGAGGCGGATGAAACGGGTGTGCGCCTTCGTCCAATGGCCCGAGCGCCGGAGCTGCCAGCCGTCGATGATGTCGCCGTTGAGAATGAGTTTCTCGCAGCGCACATTGCGCAGGAAATGGTTCACTTCGCGCACCTTGCATTCGGTCGTGCCGAGGTGGATGTCCGAGATGATTACCGTGCGAACTCTGAGGCGCTTCTTGTCCATGATGGGGATGAGCGGGATGGATCCGATCAAAGGGCAGAGGCGATCCGGCACCCGGCGGGCACCAGCAGTCGCAGGCTGAGCGGGCGGACCGCGATATTGACGACGGCAGCGGTTGCATGCGTCTCGCCGTCCGTGTGAATCAGGCCGGGCTTGGGCCGCTCGATGACGAAGTGCGAACTGAGCAGACGCCGGACTCGCGGGCTGCGGTTGAAGGTGCCGAGGAAGAGCCGCGCCACCAGCGGCACCGCGCCGAACAGGCCCGGCGCGCGCACCGCCACCAGATCCAGCGAGCCATCGTCCACGCGGGCCCCGGGCGCCACCTGGGCGTGATTGCCATATTGATCGGAGTTGGCCACGGTCACGAGAAACGCGTCCAGCGTCTCCCGGGCGCCGTTGCCGTCGGATATCGTAACTCGCTCGGGGCGGTGCCGGAGGAATGCCGCCATCCCCGTGCGCGCGTAGGCGAGGAGTCCCCGGCGGTTCAGGCGGTTGAACCGGCGGCTGATCTCGGCATCGAAGCCGAGGCCCATGGCATTGAAAAACGGATGGCCGTTGGCGCTGCCGGTGTCGATGGTCACGACGCGGGCGGTGGCGTCAGCCAGCAGCGCGAGGGAGTGGCGGGGCTGCGTGGGCAGGCCGAGATGGAGGGCCAGCCCGTTGCCCGAGCCGCAGGGCACGAGGGCGAGGGCAGCCGGGGAGCCGACCAGCGCCTGGGCAATCTCGTTCATGGTGCCGTCGCCGCCCACGGCGACGATGCGTTCGCAGCCGTCCGCGAGCGCGGCGCGGGCGAGCTCCGTGGCGTGGCCCGGGCATTCCGTGGAGACAATGGCCGCGTCGAGCTGGTGCGCGGCGACAAAAGCCTGGAGGTCGGACGCGAGCCGGGGCCGGCGGCGGTTCCGGCCGGACCAGGGGTTGAAGATGAAACGCGTCTTCATGTCATGGTCGCGGCGCTGGGCCGGGCGACTTCGGTCAGGAGGCGGGCGGCGATGTCCCGGCTGGCGTCGGGCCGGGCCAGAGGCGCGAGTGCGTCGCGCCATCCGCGCCAGATCGCGCCTTGGTTGGCGAACGCCCGCTGCAACGTGTGAACCACCGCCTCGGGGGTCTCAACCAGCGCGCCCACGCCCCGGCGGCGCAGCAATTCGTAATTTCCCTCCTCCTGTCCGGGGACGACCTGGTTTACCAGCATGGGACAGCGCGCGGCAATGGCCTCCTGGGTGGTCGCACCGCCCGCCTTGCTGACCACCACGTGGTGGGTCATCAGCAGACGCGGAACCTCGTCGGTCCAACCCAGGATCTGGGTGCGCTGACGCCGTCCGGCAGCGAGATGCTCGAGCCGCTGCCGCAGGCGTTCGTCGCGCCCGACCGCGAAGGTCAGTTCCCATTCGGATTCCTCCAGCAACCGGCACGCGGTCGCCAAGGCGTGGCGGACGCCGGTGTGCACGATGGTGAGAACGCGCGGCGCGGCGCCCGCCGCAAGATCGGGCGGGAACAGCTGGAGGGCTTGCTGACTGAAAAAAGCGGGCACGGGAAAACCCAGGACGTGCAGTCTCGCCGCGGGCACACCCTGCGTGCGCATGACTTCCGCGGTCTCTTCGTTGGGGACAAACCAGCCGGTGCAGGCGGGTCGCGCCCAGAGCGAGTTGATGCTGATCGAATCGGTCACAACGTTATAAAGGGCGCGGCCAGGCGGCCGGAGCCGGCCAGCCGCTCGAGCAGGAATCCGTAGACGGGAAACGTGCTGCAGACGACTGCCGGCTGCTCCCGTTGCAACAGCAGATCCAGCCGGCGGAGCTCCTGGCGGAGCAGCCAGAGGTGCCGCGGAAAGATCTCATGGTGGTCCATCCACCGGTAGAAAGCGCTCCAGAGTCCCGGCGCGCCATTGATGGCGGCGAGGTAGGCGCGGCGGGCGAGCTGGTTGAAACGCGGCGAGACGAGGGCGAAAAGATCGACCACCTGAGCGGTTCCGGGCCCCTGCAGCGCATTGCCCGCGGCAGCGAGATTGTGGGCGGCGGCATTGTGCCCTTCGCCGAAGCCGGCGGTGAGGATAAGCAGCTTGGTCATGGTGGACTTGCGGCAACGATAGCGAGCAAGTCAGCTTCGAAAGCGAGAATGACTTTGGCCCACGAGTGGCTGCGGAAGGAGGTGGCGGCGCCCGCGCGCAGCCGGTCGCGCAGCGCGCCGTCGCGCGCCAGTTCAGTGGCGGCGGCGATCAAAGCCTGGGGATCGTTTCGAGGAACGGCGAGTCCGT
Source organism: uncultured Verrucomicrobiae bacterium (assembly GCA_963722225.1). Taxonomy (GTDB): domain Bacteria; phylum Verrucomicrobiota; class Verrucomicrobiia; order Opitutales; family Opitutaceae; genus Fen-1467. Next base: position 11,374 of record CAVRNM010000188.1, on the reverse strand, counting down.
TTTCGCCGTGGCGCACGAACTGGCGCGTCGCGGCATAGTCGAAGCTGGCGAACGCCAGTCCGCTGGCCATCGCCTCGGTGACCACGTTGCCGAAGGTCTCGGTCAGGCTCGCATGGATGTAGATGTCAGCAGACGCGTAATGCCGGCCGATCTCCTCCCGTGAAAAGATCCCGGCAAAGATGCAGTCGCGGTAGTCCCGCTGCAGTCTTGGCTTGAGCGGCCCTTCGCCGGCCAGGACAAAGCGCAAAAGAGGGTTGGCTGCGCGCATGGCATCGTAGGCGCGGAACAAAAGCTGGTAGTTTTTCTCGGCAGCCATCCGACCGACATGCAGGACGACGGGTTCGTCGTTTCCGGCGCCCCACCGCGCGCGGATGGCCGGCGAACGTTGGGCTGGACTGAAATGGCGCAGGTCAATCCCACGCGAAAGCACGCCGAGGTTGGTGAAACCGAGCACGGACAGTTCTTGGCACAGCTCCTCGGTCGGGGCGAACGTGCGCAGGGTGCGGTTGTGCACGTGGCGCAGCCAGGCGACCGTGACCCGGCGCAACGGAGCGAATCCATAATGGCGGGTGTAGAGGTGGAAATTGGTGTGGAAACTCGAGGTGACCGGCAGCCGCAGCGCCCGGGCCGCGCTCACCGCGGAGGCACCGAGCGGGCCCTCCGTCGCCACGTGGACTAGATCCGGTCGCGCCAAGCGCCAGCATTTGATTAAGCGGCGTCGCGCGGGGAGACCAAACCGGAGCAGCGGATACCCGGGTACCGGCAGGCCGGGCAGCGTCACCTCGCAATACTCCGGATGGCCGTCCGCCAGGGCGAGGTCCGGCCTCCACGGCCGGTAGACTGTCACCTCGTGCTTCCGGAGGCCCAGCTCGCGGGCGATGACTCCAAAGGTCATGGCCACGCCGTTGATCTCGGGCGGGAAGGTTTCGGTGACGAGGGCGAGTTTCACATGTTCGCTTGGGCGGAAGATTCGGTCACGGCCAGCGTCGCATCCGCGGGTGACAGCTCTGTGCCGAATGGGTGACGATGATGGCAAATCGGCGACGAAGCCCGAGGATGGAGAGTCGGGCCGCGATGAGCAGGCGGAGACTTGCGGGAGACCTCAGGCCAGGCCGCGGCGGCGCCAAGAGGCGGAATCCGGGACTGGATCGAGCCGGGCGCGCCTCAGTCCCGGCTTGGAGGGGGCAAAAGAAATCCCAATTCGTGGTTGCGCTGTGGAGGGTGGTTTCTAGGCTGGACCCTTTAAGCGCGATGCAAAGGCACGGACCGAAACGCATCTACACTCCGCAGTCCCTGGAATCCTGGTTCGGGAAATTGGAGGGCGACTGGTCGGAGTACTTCAGCGCCAACCAGCTGGAACAGGGCCGCCGCATTTACCGCGACAGCGAGATCCGCGAGGTGGAGCTGACAGTCAAGGACGCGATCATCCACCGCAAGGTCGACAAGAAGGAGGAGTACGCCGTCATCGATTGGGGGTTGGACGGGTTTTCCGTGCGTTCGTCGTCCACGGACGCCGAGCTCTCCCGGGCCATCGCCGTGGCCGGCCTGCATGAGATAGAGGAGCTGGTGGCCGATGAGATCTCACCGCTGCCCGGTGACCTGCCACCCGAGCCGCCCGCGACCCTTGACCGGGACGGCAATGGAGCGGCGCTGCCGGCAAGGAACGGGAATGGTGAAGCGCCCCGCCCCCTGTTGCTGGCCTTCCAGACCACGCGTGAGGGCCTGACCTTCCAGGCGTTCTGGTTGAATCCGGACCGAAGCCGTTCCCCCGCCCTGGGCCAATCCGGCGGCAATGGGAATGGGAATGGCAACGGCCACAATGGCACTGGGGCGGCGCCGGGCGATGAAACCTCGGCGGCGCATGTCACCTCGGGCGAGCGGGGCAAGCTGATCTGCCTGACGACCTACGCGCGGAAGGCGCATTTCCACTTTCAGCAGGAGTCACACGTCTACATGCTTGATCTGCTGAAGGAGATTCCCGAGTTCGTGCGGACGGTGTTGCCGGTGTGGAGGCGCTATTTCACGGTCGAACTCGACGACAACGTCCGGAATCTGGAGAAGGGCGAGCGGGCGGTCGAAATCGAGGCGCAGGCGGACAAACGCAACGGCTCCGGCCTCAGGCTCCGGTGGATCTTCCGGGCCGGCGAGCACCTGCTGACGGACGACGAGGTCGCGGTGGTCACGCGGCGCGAGGGCGCGGCGGTGATCCTGCCCGGCCTCGGCATCGTGTCCGTCGCCCGCCCGAAATGGGAGTCGCTCACCCGGTGGCAACGGATCGTTGAGGAAACCACGCAGGCCGACGGCCAGCTGCCGCCCTACCTGGTCTTTTCCCTGTTCAACGACGACCGGCTGAAGGTCATCCTGGGCCCGGAGGCTGAGGCGTGGCGGCAGAGCGTGCTGGCGCCGCCGGCGTCGTCGCCGGCGTTGCCGGAGTTCTTGCGCCCCTACCAGCGGCGCGGGGTCGAATGGCTGCACCACTTGTGCGAGGCGGGATGCCACGGTCTGCTGGCCGATGAAATGGGGCTGGGGAAGACCCTCCAGGTGCTGGCCCTGCTGGCCGCGCGCCCGGTGGAAGGCCGCCCGCACCTCGTGGTCAGTCCGGCCAGCGTGGTGCCGGTCTGGCGCGAGGAAATGGCGCATTTCTTCCCCCAATTGGAGTGCGATGTGCTCAAGACCGGACACGACTTCACGATGCGGCGCGATCCGGTCGTGTGGCTGGCCAGCTACACCCAGCTCCGCAAGCATTCCCACCTGCTGGACCGCATGGAATTCGGCTATGCCGTGCTCGACGAGGGACAGTTCATCAAGAATCCGGACGCGAAGGTGGCGCACGCTTCGTGCCTGATCCGGGCGCGGCACCGGCTGGTCCTGACCGGCACGCCGCTGGAGAACCGGCAATTGGATCTGTGGTCAATCTTCCGTTTCCTGCTGCCCGGGCTGCTGGGCACCCGTCAGACCTTCGAGACCGTGCTGAGCGCCGACCGCGCCGGCACCCTGACGCGGCTGCGGGAGCAGCTGGCGCCGTTCGTCCTGCGCCGCACCAAGGACGAGGTGGCGCAGGAACTGCCGCCGAAGGTCGAAATGGATCTGCTCTGCCCGCTCACGGACCTGCAACGCACCGAGTACGCGCGGATCTGCAGCGAAGGCCTCGTCCGGCTGGGCGACGACATCGACGCCGCCTTGCGCGAGAAATCGTTTGGTTTCCTGGCGCTCCTGACGCGGCTGCGCCAGGCCTGCTGCGATCCGGACCTGCTGCCGTGGCTCAAGGCGCCCGTCACGGAAAGCGGCAAGCTCAACCTGCTCGTCGACAAGCTGGCGGAGGTGGTGGGAAGCGGGCACAAGGTCGTGGTCTTCTCGCAGTTCGTGATGTTGCTCAACCGCGTGCGGGAGGCGCTGGCGGCGAACTTCCCCGACCTGCCGCGCTTTGAGCTGACGGGCATGACGCTCGACCGCCAGAAGCCCGTGCAGGCATTCCAGGGGGCGACGGGCGCGGCGGTGATGCTGGTGAGCCTGAAGGCGGCGGGCACCGGCATCACGCTGCACGCTGCCGACTACGTTTTCCTGCTCGATCCGTGGTGGAACCCGGCGGTGGAGATGCAGGCGGTCGACCGCGTGCACCGTATTGGGCAGACGAATACGGTATTTGTCTACCGCATGGTCACCGCGGGCACGATTGAGGAGCGCATCCAGGCGCTGAAAGCCGACAAGAAAACGCTCTTCGACCGCGTCGTCGGGGACATGAGCGGCGATTTCGACTTGGGCCGCCACTTCCAGTCGCTGCGCAAGCTGATCGAATTGGCGACGCCCGAGGCGGAGCAGTGACCGGCGCCTGATCCGGAACGATGCCGGCGAACCGTTGTTTTGCTCGCGCTTTCCGAAACCGAATTAACGTGGGGCCGGGTCGCCGGACCCCGCCTCGCGTCCGGGAAAATGGCGGGGTCCAGCGTTCCCGCCCACAATTCCAACCGCACGATCCCGTCTAACGGTTCGCGAGCCGTTGCCGCCAGAGATCGAGCCGGTCGGCGACGCCCGTTTCCCGGAGGTACTCGAGGTCCAGGGGAGAGTCGGGAATCTCGCGCGCCGAAGGCGTCTGCTCGTAACTCCAGGCGCACGCCACGTGCACGGCGGTGAGCGCGCTGAAGGTGCGCTCGGATGCCCGGGCGGGCTCATGGTGGAGCCCCACCGTCTCCACCAGGGGGATCGGGAGTCCCCAGATGCTGAGCAGATAGGCACCGACGTCGGCGTGCGTGGCCTTGAGCACCTGTTTCTCCGCCTCGTAGACGGGGATCTTCCGGCTGCGCGCGAGCGCGCGGATTTCACGGTAGGCCGCCGGGAGGTTCGCCGCGAGAATCAGCTGACCAATGTCATGCAGAAGGCCTCCGGTGAATGCCTTTTCCTCCATCATGCGTCCGCCGCCTTGCCAAAGGACGAGCTGCCGCGCCCAAGCCGCGGTCTGGAGGCTGTGTTGCCACACCTCCTCAACCGACAGCTGCTCAAAGGAATGCCGGTCGAAGCTCGAAAAGACATGATGGATCAGGGCCAGGGAACGAATCCGGCTAACTCCCAGGAGTTGAATGGCTTCCTCGGTGTCGGAAATGCTGCGGGCAATGCCGAAGAACGCCGAGTTGACGAGGTGCAGGATATTCGCCGTCAGCGCCGGATCGCGCGCGATGATTTCGGCGATCGTCTGGGTGGACGAGGTGCTGGACTGCAACGCCTCGATGATTTCAAAATAGAGCTGCGGCGCGGAAGGCAGATGTCGGATTTTGCCAATCAACTCCTTGAGAGCCGGGTCCTCCAGCCGACCATGGAAATTCGCGATGCGTCCCAGGATTGTCCGCAAGGTTTTGAGGTCGAAAGGTTTGGCAACCCATTGATGGGCCACCCCCACACTTTCCTGCACGGTCTGCTCGTCGGCGTGACCCGACAGCACAATCCGCACAGTCTTGGGGTAACGCCTCATCACCTCATTCAACAGCTCCGTGCCGTTCATTTCCGGCATCCGCATGTCAGTGATCACCACATCAAACGGCTTTTCCGCCATGAGGGCCAGCGCTTCGCTGCCGCTCTCCACACACGATGCCTCCCATTCATTGGACAGTCGCTGCATGAACGCCTGCAGCACCAGCAGGACAGACTGCTCGTCGTCAACGAATAGGATACGCTTTCTGGGATGAGGATCCTCGACGGGCAGAAGCGGGCTGGTGGATTCAGACACGGGAAAGTCGGCTTTCTTCGCGGAAGCTTTGGGTGAGTCCTGGCCGCCAGGCCCTTTTTTGTTCTCGTGATCCGCAGCGGAGCTCAGCGCGGTGATGCCACGGGATCGCAGCGGAAGTGTCCCGGCTGAAGAATCTGTGCGCGGCAGCGCAGATGATCCAGCGGGCCCAAAGCCGGAAGGAGATGTAAAAAGCGCTTCCATTAGAAGTTACCCAAGTCAATGAAAGCTTGGGACCATAATATCGGCTCAAGAAGCATGGGCTGAAATGCAAGATTTTGACTGCGCATTCAGCGGCGAGATGCGGGCAAATCCGATCTCGCCGGATGAGGGCACCGTCGTCAGTGTTTCGGCCGGCGGAGGTGTCAACTGACCATCCGTGCCCGCTGATCCGGCGCCCGGCGATGACTATCCAGATCGTTTCAATGCAATTCATCGTTGTGCAAATATCAGGCAGTAAATAAGTTCCGTTTAATGTGGATGTTTGGGCTAATGCTTGTCTGTACGGCGCTCACCATGATGGCTGTGCTTGTGCGCCTGGATTCAGTGATGGCGCGATGGACCGACTGAATGTCGGCTTGGCGAGAGTTGCTCGCTCGAAGGTGGCCTTGGTCCCCGGGGCCTGCGCGACCCGACTTCCTTTACAGCGGGGAAACTGTCATCCTCCGAAATCGGGGCCAATAAGGCATTAAAGGATCCGATGCGGCGCATCGGGTTTTTCAATTACCACTTCGACGGCCTAATTGGTATACTCCCCATTCGTTTCTTCATGTTGGTTTTAACTGACGCACTCGAATCCCCGTTAGCTGAAACTAGTTCAAGCGCCGAAGTCGACTGGACTGTTGGGCATCTGGACGTGCGGCATCGAAGAAGACCACATGGCAAAACGAGAATTACGATTCTTGGAGAAAATGCTTGCCACACTAGCCGTACTAGTGCTGGTAGTACGTCGTGCTCCCGTTTTCCATCGAACTGAAACCCGGCCTGCCAGTGACGGAACAGATCCTGTTTGCGGTGAAGAAGGCAGTTGTCAGGGGGCAGTTGAAGCCCGGTGACAAATTTCCATCGGTGCGGATCTTAAGCCAGGAGCTGAAAGTCAATCCGAACACGGCGCATAAGGTCGTTGCCGCGCTTGTGAACGAGGGCGTGCTGGTGACGACACCCGCCGTAGGCAGCATTGTCGCGGCCCGCGAACCTGGAGGCCGGAAGGAGCGCGCGGAGCTGCTCGGAGGTGAAATCGAACGATTGGTGGTGGAAGCCAAGAAACTTGGGCTCGACCTCGACGATGTGCAGGAAGCTGTGACGGCCCACTGGAAAAAGCTCAGCGGCAAATGAAAATACCGCGCCGCAATTGCGCGACTGGTTCCCGTCCAACAGTCGGGACGATAGGCCCCGGGCCGGACTTTACCCATGAACATGATTGAAACTCATAACCTGACTCGCCGGTTCGGGCACACGGAGGCGGTGCATGATCTCTCTTTCGTTGTGCCGGTCGGAAGCGTCTGCGCACTTCTCGGCCCCAATGGCGCGGGGAAGTCGACCACGATCAGGCTACTTATGAACCATCTGTCCCCCACCGCCGGCGAAGCCAGCGTGATGAGCGTGGACTCGCGTCAACTTGGACCGCGCGAGTTCGCGCAAATCGGCTACGTTGCCGACAATCAGCAATTGCCGCTCTGGATGACGGTGCGTCAACTTCTCGACTACTGCCGGCCGTTTTACCCGACCTGGGATGTGACGCTGGAAAGAACGCTGCTGGATCGCTTCGCGCTGCCTGAGAACCGTAGACTGCGGCAGCTTTCGCGAGGCATGATGATGAAAGCATCGTTGATTTCATCGCTTGGGTATCGGCCGAAACTGCTACTGCTCGATGAGCCATTCAGCGGGCTCGATGTCTTGGTGAGGGAGGACTTTGTTCGCGGTGTACTCGAAGTGTCAGCGGCGGGAGATTGGACTGTCCTAGTAGCGTCACACGAGATCGAGGATGTCGAACGTTTGGCTGACCACGTGGCGCTACTCGATAGCGGACGTTTATGCCTGAGCGAAACCACAGAGGCGCTCCAAGCGCGGTTTCGCCGGGTCGAAGCGGCGTTGCCAGGTGACGCCATCCCACCGCCGTCGTTTCCGACAAGCTGGCTCGGTCTGGAATGTGCCGGCAGCCTTGTGAGCTTCGTCGACAGCCGCTACGACCGCGACGCGACTGAGCGCGCCTGCCGCGAGCGTTTCCCTGAGGCAACGGTGACGGCCCGACCGATGACCCTGCGCGAGATTTTTGTCACGCTGGCCCGCTCGGGCAGCAATCTGGAGAAAGGTTTCGCCGCATGAATCTCACTTGGCACATCATCAAAAAGGATCTTTGCCGTTTCAGATTGCCCATTTCCGTTTGGGCCTTGGCTGGAACGATCGTGCTCGTCTTAAACCTGCACCATGTTTGGACGGAGGCCTACGGCGGTTCGGTCGGTCAGATGATTGCGACATTCTCGGCTGTGGCGTTTTTCCTACTCGGCATCGCGCTGCTCGGTTGGTTTGTGCAGGAGGACAACGTCGCTACTCCCGGGGCTTTCTGGCAGTCTCGGCCGATTTCCGGTGGACAACTGCTGGCAGCGAAAGCGTCGATAGCCTTCGTGCTCCTCGTGTTCATCCCAATGCTGGCAAGTGACGCTTGTGCCCAAGGCCATCTGGTCTCGATGCAAACGTGGGGGGCGTTTGGCCGGCATCTATTCGTACTGACCGCACTGACCGCCTACGGGATGGCAATGGCCGCTGCGACGCGAGAAAACGGGGCATTCGTCCTGGGTTGCGTCGCGGCGATAAGCGTATTTTCTCTCAATGTACCGATTGATTCGCTCCTGAATCACGGTCCTATCGGGCCCGCAGCACGGTTCGCCAGCGTGGCGGTCATTGGGGCGGGCGGTTTGGCAGGGATACTGAATCAGTATCTTAGGCGCAAGACCATGCTCACTTTCGCTGTCTTGGGCGCAACTATCATGATGGCGGTGCTGGTGTGGGAGCTTTGGCCACGAAGCGACCCTTATGCTACCGGTGGCGTGGCTGTGCGGAGTTTGCCGGTGCGTTGACAGTAATTCGCAATTCGCGAATCATGGCGCCGACGGACGTACCCCGATGATTACCCCAACCCTTCTGCGTGCGCGCTCTCCGGACGAGCCCGGTACGGGCATACGGCACGCCGGAATCAGCGAGGGGGCCGTCGGGCAACCGGCGGTCCTATCCTGATGAGTCCGCAATCGAAGGCAGCGAGACGCCGCTATCACGCGCACGCAGGTACGCGCGCCGAATTGCTCAACGGAATTCTATTGGCAACCTTCGGGCAAAGGCTGCTCGGGTACTGCGTCGACCTTCTGATCGCTGTCATCATTTGGTTCCCACTTGAATTATCCTGGCGATATTTCTTCCTTCCCGAGACGAACATTCACATCGTTTGGGACTTTCACGAAGCTGGGAACATCATAGTGATGGTTCTCTATTGGGGGCTGGCTCACTATTTTGGCAACGGACGGACCCCCGGCAAGCTGGTAGCAGGCACACAAGTTCTGTCGCTTACAAGTGAGCGAATGGGCATCTGGCAATCCGTCGAGCGCGGGCTGGGCTATGGCGCTGCGGTACTGGAGCTAGGTTTGGGATTCTTGCAGTTTTTTTGGGATCGCAATCGGATGTGTGCGCAAGATCGCCTCGCTGAAACAATTGTGATCGACGTGAGAAAGCAGCAACGCCCAATAGCTGGCGTCGAATCCGAAGGAGGTAGGTGCTAAAAGGCATGCCTAACCCTCTGCTCACATGCACGACGTGACATGGCAGCAGGGATTCGAGGTTATGCTCTCGCCGGTTGGGTTCACCGACTCGCTGATCGTGAACTCTTCGTCTCCCGCATGATCGCAATCCATTCGGCTGTGCGTTGGCGGACCTTGGCGTTCGACACGGTCAGCTTGTAGAGGTCGGCGAACTCTGCAGCGAACTTCTCCGGAAGTCCCTTTGACGGCACCCGCCAACGGCCGGTCTCCCTGGCTCCGACGACGCGGATGCCCCCCTTCAGCGCAACGGAAGAAAGAGACAAGAATGCTCTCGACGAATATTGCCTATTAATTGACCATCGCGCCAGCTACCTGAGCGTGAGGAATCCAACGAAAGGAAGATGAAACATGCAGATGATACCCGGTGGGTAAACACTCCCACCCGAGAAAGGTTGGCAGCCACTCGGAAGCGAACATTGCGTCGCGTTCCCGCAAGGGGCGCACGAAGCGTATGGAGCGAGTGCCAAAGCCGCGTGATTGAATCCCGAAAGTATATTGAACGTTTGGGCCTTCCTGTTTGGTTAAGGGGGGCAGCATCGCCATGCACACAATAAGACGCTACCGGAGTGTGACGCAGGCCATGTGCAAGGGGACCGGACCGGGAGCTAAGAGCGGGGCAGAGGCACAGTGGGGTATCCTGGGAAGCTGGGAGAGCCGCACCGTTTCTTCATGGAACAGCCGGAGTAGGACGACACCGGCTCAACAACGTCCGGGCGCATGGGCTGCACTTCCCACGGCCGATGCGAGCGAAACTTGGGGAAGCATGAGGGAGCCCGCAGGCGAGGGAAACCGAAGCCGGCGGGGCAGCGGAGGCGGCAGTCGTAGGGGTCTCATAGTAGCGGTTGAAAGCAGGCGAACCGAAGCCGGGAGGAGCCTGTGAGTAGTGAAGGGGACCGCCGGGGAGAGACACGTGTTTACTGGCAGGACGCGGGGGAGCAACGGCCCCTGATCAGCGTCTCAACGCGCCAGCAACACATCGCAGAAATGGCGCGGAAATACACGGGCAGCCCGCTGACGACCTTGGGTCATCACCTGGACCTGCTGTGGATGAGGGAAGCCTATGGGCGGGTCCGCCGGGACAGCGCCCCGGGGGTGGACGGCCAGACGGTTGCCGACTATGGCGAGAATCTAGACGTGAATCTGAAGAGCCTACTGGAGCGGGCCAAGAATGGCAGCTACCGGGCTCCGCCGGTGAAGCGGGTCCACATTCCCAAGAGCGGAACGGAAACGCGTCCCATCGGGATGCCGACCGTGGAAAGCAAGGTGCTGGAACGGGCGGTCGTGATGCTGTTGGAGCCGGTCTATGAGCGTGAGTTCCTGGCTGCTCTTTTGGCTTTCGACCGGGTCGCTCGGCCCATCAGGCCCTCGAAGCAGTACGGAAAGCGGTGATGGCGACAGACGGAGGCTGGGTTTTAGATGTGGATGTAAGAAAGTACTTCGACACGATTCTGCATCAGAAGCTTCGTGAGGTTCTGAGCCTACGGATACGGGATGGAGTGATAAGTCGGTTGGTTGGAAAGTGGCTGAAAGCCGGGATCTGGGAAGCGGGTCAGGTGACCTACCCGGAAGCCGGCACTCCGCAAGGGGGAGTGATCTCTCCGCTGCTGAGTAATATCTACCTGCATGAAGTGCTGGATGGCTGGTTCCTTACAGCAGTCAAACCGGGGTTGCACGGCCGGGCGGAGCTAATCCGCTTTGCCGACGACTTCGTGGTGATCTGCGAACGACGCGAGGATGCCGAGGCGCTGCTGGCGCAGGCAACCGAGCGGTTTCAGGAGTATGGGTTGACGATCCATCCGGAGAAAACCCGGATCGTGGACTTTCGACACCCATGGAAGGGTGACGGGAAACCGCAGACCTTCGACTTCCTGGGCTTCACCCACTATTGGGGGAAGACCCGGAACGGGGGGGTATGCGGTGAAACGTAAGACCAGGGGAAAGAAGTTCCATGCGGCCCTCAAAGCGGTCGGGGATTGGTGCAAACGGAACCGTCATGCGCCGCTGGCGCAGCAGCACTGTGAGCTGAGCGCGATGGTGCGCGGTCATTACGCCTACTATGGCATACGCGGCAATAGCCGGGCGCTCGCGAACTTCCGCGAGGAGGCGAAAGGACTGTGGCATTTTTGGCTCAGCCGTCGTTCCCGTGAAAGAAATGGCGCCGAGCGGTTATGGAGGCTGCTCACCACGCACCTCCAGCTGCCCGCTGCTCGAATCGTGCATGCAGCCCTCCCACAGCAACTGGCGTGGTCGCTCCCAACGTAGCGAATGCTCTCCTTGAAGAACCGGATGCGTTAATTGCGCTCGTCCGGGTCCGTGGGGGTGTCGGTGGGCAACCGCCGGCACTACCCGG
>CAVRNM010000187.1:0-8108 GCA_963722225.1 uncultured Verrucomicrobiae bacterium | reverse complement strand
CTTCTTGCCTGCTTGGTTGCATTTCGTGTTGTTCGGCGAGCCTCGTCCACCCGCATCCCGGTGAAGACCAGCAGACGGGCGAAGTCCGCCGCGTCCTTGCCGTTGCCCACGCCGCCGGTCTTGTGGCGTTTCAGGGTCGCCACTGATATGCCGAGTTCCGCCGCGAGGTCGGCCTGGGTCTTGCCTTCAACGGAACCGCCGCAGGCCAGCACCGACCGCCGAACCGCCGCATTGCGGGGAAATTGAATCTCGTCGAAGAGAGCCCCGACGATGGAGCGCGGGGGAAGTACAGGCACCTTGCTCTTGCCGCCCGGAAAGACCTCCACGGCTGGCGCGGCTGATATCGCGTTCAGTTTGACGGCGTATTTCAGCACCAGACGGAGGGCTCCTGCCGCCTTTTGCAGCGCGCGATGACTGTAAGCGCCCTTTCGCGTTGTTGCGCCGGGAGGGGCCTTGGCCGCGACTTTGACGGCCCGCGCGGCCCATGCCGCGATTTCGGCGGGCGTGACGCGGCGCGGCTTCATTCCGGCCAGTGCGGGCCAGGTCTTTTCAAGGCGCAGCAGCGAGATGCGGCGGTCTTCTTAGTCGAGACACCAAGCGCCGGATCTTCGTCCAGAGCTTGTCGGTAGAGCAAAATGACTTGTTCCATGTTCACGTCGCCGTTCGCAGCGGCATCGTAGAGCCCGATCCGGCTCTTATGGTCGCGCAACTGATCCGCCATCCGAAGTCGCGCGACGGAAATGCGATCCGTCTTCAGGGCACGAAACCCTTGACGCCCAAAACGGGAATAATAACGTCCGCTGTCCGCGTTCTTATACAGGTAGGGTTCGACGTAGATCCACGTCTTGGTGGCTGTTTCCGCTGCTTGCATCGACTTCATGGCAACTAGCGTATAAAGACAGCGTACAAGATGCAAGTCTTCGAAATATCTTACCACTTAAGCTGCTGCGGAGCAGTAAGAGCCAGGATAGCTCAGTGGTAGAGCAGAGGACTCATAAGCCTTTGGTCGCGGGTTCGACTCCCGCTCCTGGCACCATCACAATTATGCGGCGGGGAACCCCAGTGCATATTTCCTGCTCCGCCCTCCGCTCTCGCTCGGCGTCAATACTCCAGCCCGCGCCATTTGCGTGATGTCGCGCAGGGCCGTATCGAGGGATGTTCCTGCAAGCTTGGCATATTTCGAGGTGGAGAATTCTTTTTCGCCGTCATCAAGGAGGGCGTTAATCACCTTTCGCTGACGTTCGTTGGGCTCGAACATCGCGTTGAGCCGCTCCCAGCGTGCGGCCTTTGCCATAATGCGATTGAGTGAACCTGCAGCGCCGGAAACCGCCCGCGCGAAGCAACCGATGAACCACTCCAGCCAGTCCGTGATGTCGAGGTTCCCCTTTTGGGCCGTCTCCAGGGCATGGTAATAGTCCTGCTTCTCCTGCTCGACCTGAGCGGACATGCTGTAGAAGCGATGGGGGACCCCTCCGCGCGCGCCAGGGCCATGTCGGCCACCGCGCGGGAAATGCGCCCGTTCCCGTCTTCGAACGGGTGGATCGTGACAAACCAAAGGTGGGCGACGCCGGCACGCAATACCGGGTCGGTTTCACCCGGACTCTCGAACCATTTCAGGAAGGCGGCGACCTCGCCCGGGATGCGGGCGGCTGAGGGAGCCTCGAAGTGGATGTGTTTGCGGCGGATTTGTTCCTGGCTGATGGGCCCCGAGACGACCTGCATGGGATCCATCTCCGGGGTGCGCCATTGGCCCACCGCGATGCGCCGAACACCACTGCGCCCGGCCGGGAAGAGGGCAGCTTGCCAGCCGAGCAACCGGTCTTCCGTGAGCGGTCGGTCGTAGTGCTGCGTGGCATCGAGAATCATCTCCACGGCCCCTTCAATATCCCGTCCCGAAGCGCCCGGCTTTTCTGGAGGTAACCCCATGCGTCGCGCAATCGATGAGCGTACGGATGCCGGGTCGAATACCGTCCCCTCGACCGCGCTGGACTTGACCACGTCGGTAGCGAGGTTTTCCAGGCTGCTCTGTTGCTGAAAGCGGAAGCCCAGGGCCTGCATCCCTCCCAGCAGCATTCCCTGCTGATGCCTGGCCTGCGCGAGCAGCGGCAGGAGTCTCGCATGGTCCCAGTGGAAATCGGGCCACCTGGGCAACTGGTGGATGTATCGCATGTCTGATAATCTCCGCATCTTTGCGGTTAATAGCAAGGCATATTCGCCGCAAATATGCGGCATTTAGCCCGGATATTCGCCGCAGGTCCGCAACGTCCATTTACTACCGAGGAGCAAAATCAACCTCCAGAGTCGGGAAGTTTGCGTTACGCGTTTAGCAGGCCGTCGTCGTGCTTAACGCGTAGACGGCGCACCATCTCCATAAGTATCCAGGCTTTTCGGGTGACTTTGTATCTATTTTTAGAGGCGCGTGACGATGTTGCGGCGTGCAGAGCAAGGCCGCCGTCCCTTCCGCCCAAATTGCCCGCCCGGCCCGCCGCCGGCGATTCGGTGTCGGGCAGTGCGGGGGCGGTGTGTTATTCGCCGGTCTGCTGATGTTCGCCCCGGCGGCTTCCCATCCGGACCTTGTTCCTGGCAGCGACAGCGCCCTGCTGGACGAGATGGAGCGGCGGGCGTTCCGCTATTTCTGCGATCATACGGATCCCGCCACGGGTTTGACCCGCGATCGGGCGCCATCCGACGGTTCTTCGAGCGGCGCCCCGGCCAGCATTGCGGCGTCGGGTTTTGCGCTGACCGCCTGGTGTGTCGGCGTCGACCGCGGCTGGCTCGCGAGGGAAACGGCGGTGCAACACGCGCTAGCGGTGCTCCGTTCGGTCAATCGGTCCGTGGCCCAGGAACACGGGTGGATCTATCACTTCATCGACATCCGCACCGGAGCGCGGGTGTGGCGCAGCGAAGCGTCAACGATCGATACGGCGCTGTTTCTCCAGGGGGCGATTCTCGCGCGGGAGTATCTCAATCATCCGGAGGTGAGTGCACTAGTGAACAGGATCTATGCGCGGATTGACTGGGCCTGGGCGCTCAATGGCGGCCGGACGCTTTCTCATGGCTGGCAGCCCGAAACGGGCTTTCTCGCCGATCGCTGGGACAGTTACAGCGAGTTGCTCGGGCTCTACCTGCTCGGAATCGGGGCCCCCGCGAACTCCCTGCCCGCGGATTGCTGGGGCGCGTGGCGGCGGGAACCGGTGATGGTCTACGGCGCGTACACGTTCATCAACTCGCCGGCCCTTTTCACGCATCAATATGCCCACGCCTGGTTCGATTTCCGCGGAAAACACGATCAATACCTCGACTATTGGGAGAACTCGGTAAACGCGACGCTCGCCCAGCGCGAATGGTGCGCCACGCTGTCGACCAGGTTCAGTCATTGGTCGAGCGACCTGTGGGGCCTGACCGCGTCGGACAGTGCGCGGGGCTACGTCAATTGGGGTGGCCCGGAAGTAACCGTCGACCGGTTGGACGGCACGGTGGTCCCCTGCGCCCCGGGCGGTTCGCTGCCGTTTGCCCCGCAGGAATGCCTGCGAGATTTGCGCCGGATGCTGGAGATTGGAGGAGCGCGGGTGTGGGGTCGGTACGGTTTTGCCGACGCCTTCAATCCACAGACGGGCTGGGTCTCGGGCGATGTCATCGCGATCGACCTGGGCATCACGCTGGCGATGGTGGAGAACCTGCGCAGCGGGTTTTGCTGGAAGTACTTCATGCGGGCGCCCGAAACGCGGCGCGCGTTTGTCCTCGCCGGTTTCGAGAGCGAATCTTCGGGGCGTCCGTTCAACAGCCCGGTGCTCGCGAAGGCGTTCCCCGAGGTCAGGCGCATCCCGGCGGTTCCCGGCAGCCAGGTCGCGCCGCCAGGGGAAACGTTGCGCACCGCGGAGCAGGATCGACGACCAAAGTCAGTCCGTCACGATCCATTCGAGGAGCCGAGTCCAGTATTTCCGCTGCCTGCCGAGCGTGGGGTCCAAATCCCGCCCCCGGACGAATTGCGGCTGCGAATGGGCCGGCGCACGGGAACCTGACTACCCCGGTGTCCAAAGGGAAGAGGCAGTTCAGTGCCTTCGCGCCGGAGGTTCAAATCCCAGTCGTCGATGTTGGTCCGCTATCTGCCTTCGGCGCCGATCAATTTCGCGATCCGTTCTGCCAAAGCTCCGATCGTGCGGGAGGGATTCACGCCCAGAGCCTCGGGGATGATGGCCGCGTCCGCCACGTAGAGGTTCTTGTAGCCGAAAACCTCCCCCTTGTGATCGACGACGCCACGTTCCGGCGTGTCGCCCATGTTGCATCCGCCGAGCGGGTGGGGAGTGACGAGATCATGAGCCACCGTCCAGGTCGGAGGAACGAGGGGATCTCCCCCTGTCGCGGCGGAAAGCTTCCGATGCATCGCGACGATCGCATTAATCACCGGGCGGGATTGACTCACATCCCAATCGAGATGCAACCGGCGCTGGCCGAAAAGCCACCATGGTCGTTTCAGGCTGAAGACCCCGTTTCCGGCATCGACTCCTTGCGCGAACCACGGCATGACGTTTTTCAGCGGATCCGGATCGGGATTTCTCAACAGGTGCCGGATGCCCTCCACCAGAACTTTCGCGATTAGGTTCTTCGGCGGGTGTCCTTGAGCCTTCCTCAGATAATCCTGCAAGAGATCAGGGAATCCCCCGTCTTCAATCCAGAAAGTCTGGCCCGATTGGCTTCCGTCAAGAAAGTCGATGGCGCTCGAAATCGTCGGACCCCGGGTTGGAGCCACGGTGCGATCGGCGTAGAACGCGGGCGTCAGAAAGTCGCCGTTGCTGCTCCAATCGCGTCCGAGAAAAGAGCTGATGCCGGGCAGGCTGCGGTTCAGGTCACGGCAGCGAAGCAGCAGCTCGGTTGAGCCGAGGGAACCGGCCGCGAGGATGACGAGGCGGGCGTTGGCCGAGCCGGGGATCCGCTTTTCTTGATCCAGCCGGTCATAACTCACCCGGTAGCCTCCGGCAACCGGGCAGACATCGGTCACGAGATGCAGCGGCCGGACTTCCGCGCCATGCTTTTCCGCCCAAGGGATGTAGTTGTGATCCAGCGTGTTTTTGGCCCCAACCTCGCATCCAATGTCGCAATTGCCGAGGTGAACACAGGTTCCCTGCTCGACGCCCTGGGCATTGACGAACTGTCTGGACTGCGAGGGATTGCGCGCGTCAGGCCGGTCGTAGGTCCAATCCGGGTCGAAGGAGACCGCGAGTTCCAGCGGCCGAAAGCGATCGGCCTGCCCAATCTTCGCTGCCGCCGCCTGCATGAGTTTCATCCGCTCGGTCCATTGGGCCGGTGGAATCTGCCGGACGTTCATGAACCGGGCCACGGCATCATAGTGCGGTTTGAGCTCGTCGTAGGTGACTTCCTTGGGCCAGCCGCGTTGGAAGGTTCGCGCGGGCGCCTCACAGGAGATATTCGCGTAGATCAGAGAACCGCCGCCCACGGCCGCGCCTTGGGCGACCGTCATTCCGGCAAACATCCGGAGATCGATCCATCCGTTCTCACGCTCGGGCGCGAGATGATTCCAGACCCAGGCGTCATCGGGGCGGCGGGGATAGGTGTTTTTATTCCAGCGGCGGCCGCGTTCGAGAATCAAAACCTTGTAGCCTTTTTCCGCCAGGCGGCAGGCTGCGATCGCGCCGCCAAATCCGCTGCCAATCACGATCGCATCGAAGTCCATGATGTTATCTCCAGAAGTAAGTGTTCCACAGTTGAACGGTGAAAAACCATCCGAATTTGGCGATGGCTCTGATTCCCTGGGCGAGGGATCCGGCATTGAGGGCGTGCATCGTCCCCATCATCTTCAATAGATCGATGGGCCCCAGCGTCAGGGTGCCGGCACCGACCACCGGCCCGGATTTGTCCACGCCGAGGTGGAGCTGGGTGAGCAGGGTCGTGGTGTCATGCCAGAGATGGAGAAAGGAATGCATCCGCACCTCCTTTTTTCCCGCGAGGTAGTAATCCTGCCCACCGTGCTCGAACGCCATCTCGTAGACCATCAGTTTGAGCTTCGGGTTGCCGGTCGGGCAGAAGAGGTTGAAGACCCCCCGCTTGGCCAGGAGGTTGGAGCCAAACGGTGGAAAATCGATGGACCCGTTGATCTGGCCCAAATGGCTGGGATCGGAGAGGAAACTGTCGATGTCCTGGATGGAAATGGCGGCGTGCATGGCCAGGATGTTGCCGCTGCGCCCGCCCTTCGCGGCGCCTGCGGCCGGATCGGTCTCGCCGAGTGAAAAACCGCCGGCCATGACTTCGCGGAAAGCCACGCCCAGTTTTGGATTCTGCATATGGGTTATCTCCGGTTCGAACGGCAGCCCCGCCGGCTTCATCACGGCGAGATACGCCTTGGCGTCGGCGTAGCCCATGTCGATCAGCGTTGCGGCGTCAATCCGTCCGGTATAGAAATCGGGATCCAGCGGCAAGGGATGGTCGGGCCTGACCAGATGGAGGCGGATCGGCTGCGTGCGTCCGCCGACCGTCTCACCGCCGAGAATGCGGGCGTTGATCTCTTTGATCCGCTCGAAATCGCCAAAGAGAGCGCCATTCGCGCTCAATTCGATCATATGGACGTACTGGTTGAAGGGACCGGCCCGATAAACATCGGTATTGCCAATGCACCAGACGACCCAGATCTCTTCCGCCCCACGACGAACCGCCTCCATCAGGTTGGCGTCCCTGATCCAGACCGAATCAAGGTAAAGGGATCCGTTCTTCGCCACGGGCGGCATGAAAATGGGCAGCGAGATTCCGGCCACCAGCAGATCGAGGTCAATCTGCGGGTGGGGAATGACCTCGGAGATTTTTCGGGAGTAGTTGCAAACATTGAAAGTCCCCTGGATCCCGTCGGAGCTGCGGATCTTTGCCACATCAATTCCGAGGTGGGGAAACACATGGTCGATGATGCCGCTGGCACCGCCGAGGGCCATGAGGTGCGGGGCCTTCAGATAGTTTTTCAGCGGCATGGCGGCGCCAAACTGCCGGACGTCGAGCGTCCGCCAACGATCGCACATCTCGGCGGGCGACAGGCCGCTGAGCATCATGGCGAGGTTGATGGTGCCGCCGGAAGTGCCATCAGCGTGGTCGAACGTCAATCCCGCCTCACCCAAGGCCCGGATCACACCCGCTTGGTAAGCCACGCGCATGCCTCCACCGGCCAGAATGAGGGATCGCTTGACGGGGGAGGGGGTCATGGCGTGCGTTTCAGTTGGTACCAGTAAAGAAAGGCCACGACCCCCGACCCGCAGTCGAACGCGGCGACCAACAGGGCGAGCGGCGAGAAGATGTGGTGCATCACCCCAAGGCCGACGGCGGCGGAAGAACCCAATTTCTGCCAGCCGGTCCACACAATAACGACGGGATCAGGGGCGCCGCATAGCAGGCTGTGCACCAGGACCCCGCCGAACAGGACCATGAACATCCCGACCGTAGCAAAAAGTTGCGCGGTGGTCGGAGTCAGCCCGGCCTCCAGCATTCGCAGCTCGCCGCCCGGCCAAAAGACTTGCACCGCGCCACTGATGATCGTGATCACCCCGATGACCAGGAGGACCCAATAGCTCCAATTCCGGGTATTCATGCGACGGGGGTTGCGGCCTCCAGCCGCTTCAGTTTGAGCGCGAAATAGGCCATCATACCCAGCCACTCGACCGTCCATAGGCTGAAACGGACGAGATTGAGCGTCATCCATTTCGAAAGCGTCTGGTGCAGCACGGTCTCATCGGTGATCCCGGCATCCATCAGATGGTTGTAGGGGAAGATCCCGTAAACGGTCAGAAGGGTTGCGGCGATTAATGCGAGCATCACCAAGACGGGCCACCAGCGATAAGGGGTCTTCCAATCGGTGACGATCATGACGACGTTCGATACCAGCATCACCTTGGTCATCACGGTCAAGAAGGTGGTGGCATTCGCCACCGGCGAGACGAAGACCAGGGCGTAGTTGCTGGTTGTGAGATGAGCCGCCATTGGAAAGAAAAACAACGCAAGCGACCAGCCGGTGCCGAAGTACATTGAAGTGCACAGGAACAGAAGTGCGCGGTTGAGCAGGGCGAGGGTGGATTTCATCGGGGTTGATCAAAGCGCGGGCAGGTCCTTCGGCC
>CAVRNM010000186.1:0-3446 GCA_963722225.1 uncultured Verrucomicrobiae bacterium | reverse complement strand
CTTTCGCCGTCCGATGTGGCGGCCTGGGACAAAATTCTGGGCGGCATTGATGCCTACTGCGCGGCGCTGGCCGATCTCGCGTCCGGCAAGGGTTCCGCGGAATTCACCACGGCGTCGGAAAGTTTCGGGCTCAAGATTCAATCGCTGGTCAAAACCGTCAAGGGGTCCAACTCGCCCGCCGTCGTTGACGCGGGGACGGCCGTCACGGAGTTGGGCAGCGTCCTGATCAAGTACAAGGCGAGCCGCGAGATTCAGGCCATAGCGAAGGCTGCTGACCCGGACTTCCAGGCCGCGATCGGCGGGCTCATCAGCGCGCTCGGGTTTGCGGGCCATCCTCCGGTGCCGGCACCACACGGCCTTTTGGCGACCTACGAGGTGGGTTTCCAGACGGTCAATGCGGAGAAAAGCGCCAAGCGCTTCAAAGGCGACGCGATCACCGGGTTCGACGGCATGACGCCGGCGGAGCGCCGCGCCGCCATCAAGGATTTCATCGCCTGGATCGGCGCCGAGCAGGATCACGCGGATTTTGTCGAGAGCTTGAGCGCGCTGGCGACGGCGCTCGACAAGGCCGCGGCCGCCCACGCGGCGCTCGCGCAGGGCTCCAAAGAGGCGATGGACGCCGCTTTCGCCGACTTGCGTGCCGAAATTCAGAATACCGTCCAGATTTATAAGAAATACCAGGGAGGATAAGCAGCCATGGCCACCATCGCCGATCTCGAAGCGCTCCAGGACGGACTGAGTGCGAGCATCCAGACGCTCCTGCAGGCCTATTGCCAGTGCGCCGACCCGGTGCAAAGCGCGACGATCCTGGGCCAATCACAACAACTGGCGGCGCAGATGTCGCAGATCGAAACCAATCTGTTTCATCAACAGACAATCCAGGCTGGTGCGACCGTCGATCGCGCGTTTGCCTCAGCCCTGGGATTTACCAGCCAGTTGAAAGATCTGGCCAAGAGCCTCGACCGGGTTTCCGACATCATCACGGCGGGCGCCCAGCTTGTCGGTGTCGTCACCCAGATAATCAGCGTTCTGACCCTTTGAAACCATGAGCGAATCCACTGCAGCCGCCAATACTCCCCATCAACCGAGCAGCGCTGCCGCCGCGAGCTGGATCGTCGGCGTGGTGGGGGTCATATGTCTCGCCGGATTCCTCCTGCCGGCGGGCTGGAACTTCGCGGCGATCGCGCTGGCGCTCGTCGTGCTGCTGCTGGTCCTCGGGCGGACCATCGTCGGCCGTCCGCTGGGCGCGCTGATCAACGAGCAGAATGTGATGAGCCTGTCGCGGTTGCAGATGGTGGTGTGGACGGTGATCGTCCTCGCCGCTTACCTGGCCTACGCGTTTGTCCGCATCGCCGCGCGCGAGCCCAACCCGCTCGACATCAAGATCGACTGGCATCTGCTCGCGCTGATGGGCATCAGCGCCACGTCATTCATCGCATCGCCGCTCATCCTGGGCACCAAGCAAGACAAGGAGCCGGACCCTGCCGCGACCGCCAAGACGGCCTTGGTGGCAGGAGAGGAACTTGCGATGGTGGAAAACAACCGCCAGGGCACGCTTTACGCCAATACGGACAAGATGGATGCGCAGCTGACCGACCTTTTTCAAGGCGACGAATTGGGCAATACGACGCACCTCGATCTGGCGAAGCTGCAGATGTTCTTCTTCACGCTGATCGCGGCCATCGCCTTCATCGCCATGACCATCGCCAGCCTCGCCACCCCCTCGACCGACTTGGGCAGCCTGCCCGTGCTGTCGGACGGGTTCGTCGCGATTCTCGGAATCAGCCATGCGGGCTATCTCAGCAGCAAGGGGCTCGATCATACCGTGGCGAAATAGGCCCGCTGGATGCGGGAGCCTGTTCGCGCGCGCGGATTCGCGCGTGATCCGGCACGGCTGGAGTGATGCCTCCCAGTCGTTCAGCGGCCTGGCGGCGTGACCGCGGGGCCGCGTCCTCCCGGGCGCGCCGGTCTTTCCCGGTGATCCCGGACTGGCGCAAAAAGCAGGGTTGCGTTCAAATTCAGCGTCTTTAAAAAGGCGGGCCGGCAAATTCATGACAACCCTCCCGGCAGGTGCCCTCCTGGCGATCGGCTGGTTTCCGACCACGATCGGCGGAGTGATTCTGTTTTTCTCCCTTCTGCTGGCCTTCTCGTGGTGGCTGACGGGGAAGGCCTTCCGGGAGCGGGATCTGACGACCTTGATTTTTCGGGGAACCGTGACGGTGCTGATCTGCATTGGCGTTGGTTTTTTTGAACAATCATTGGCGGAGTTCATTCGGGAGGGGCCGCTGAACTCGGCTCTTGAAACAAAGGCGGAAAAGGATGCGCGCCTCCGGGACAACATGCAGCGGTGGGTGGCGGCGGCGGCCTTTGACGCGTACTGGAGCCCTCCGCCGGTCGATGTGCGCAAGATGATGCAGATGTCGCCGGAGGAGCGCAGAGAATTCGAGGCCGGCCAGGTAAGTCTGGCGCTCCTGGCTGAATCGGCGGTGAGAGGTCTGGCCTGGATGGCGCTGGAACACCAGCATCCGTTGCCCTTCGGCCGCAACACCTTTCCTCATGCGGAGCGTGGCACCAAAGTCCTGAATAACTTCGCGATTTCCCAGGCGCAGGCGATGTTTGATTTTGTCCGGATCGCCAGCCCGAATTCGGAGCGCGACGCCCGGCCCTTTCTCGAGGATGCGCTCGCCTATTGTCGCGAGGCAACCGCCCCCGCGCCTCCCGGAACCGCATCCGGCAGGCCCGTGGTGGATCCCGCTGCGGGGCCCTACCCGTTTGTCCAGGCGAGTCGGGAGACGCCCCGCGGGCGGGCGTTCGTCATCCGCCTGTCCGCAACCCGGACGCGGGTGATCGAGGCGGGCTCGGAGGAAGAGGCGCTGAAGATCGCGAAGCAACCGTAGCCCGGATGTTTCTCAGCGCGGCAGCGCCGCAACCAAAAGTAGCGCCGGTCTGCGACCGGCGATCGCCAGTCGCAGACTGGCGCCACATGGCCGTCCGGTTTCTTCGACGAAAATTCAGAATCAGCGCTCCCAGCGTCCAATTGAATGGATAGTAACACACTTTACTCGATCGCCTGCGTGCAAACTGCAGCCGGAAGGGCTCAAAGTCCGACAGGCTGCTAGGCGCATCGGCCCCCCAATCACTTGACCGGGCTCAGGCCGCCCCAGGGAGCCAGCCGGTCCAGCGCGGGGACGAGCACCCGGCGCAGCTTGAGAAAATCGATTTCGCCGGTCTGGCGATAAAGGACCGCGCCGTCCGCCCCGAGGACGAGGGTGTGGGGCAGGGCGCCGTTCCACTCCGGATCGAGCGCCGCCATCAGCTTGTATTTGTCCGTTTCGCCGAAGATCAGATTGCGCGCCGATGCCTGGTGCTGCTGCAGGAACTTCAGAACCTTGTCCTTCTCGTCGGGATATTGCGCCGCCAGGGTGACGAGCTCGAAATCCCAGACC
>CAVRNM010000185.1:0-13633 GCA_963722225.1 uncultured Verrucomicrobiae bacterium | reverse complement strand
GAAAGGTCACAAAGACCGACTCGCCGCGGTAGCCGAGTCGCAGGCAATCGTTCCAATCGGCCTTCAGGCCGCAGGGCAGGCCATTCCGGCCCGTGCGTTCCAGGTTGAACTCCAGGGCGCGGCGCAGATGACCGAAGACCGACGCTTTGCCCTGATCGGCGTACGGCACAATCTCCTCGTAGAAACCGGCGTCGCCCGTCTCCGCGACATAGGCCGGGATGGAGTTGAAGAGCCACAAACAGTCGTCGCTGCGATACTCGGCCGGCGGCGTCGGTTTCATCCTGCCCGGGGCATGCGACCACGGCCGGATCTCCGGCTGGGCGCCGCCGGAGGAGTCCTGTCCCGACAGCATGAGGAGCAGGCGGCTGCGCACCGTCTCCGGCAGCATGCCGGTGACGCCGAGCATGTCCTGCACCGTGTCGCGGAACCCGAATCCATCGCGCTGATCGCCGGTGTAGACAAGCGAGCAGGAGCGCGACCACTCAAAGGTCATGAGCGCATTGTAGGGGCCCCAGACGTTGGTCATGTGGTCGAAGTCCGGGTCGGGCGTCTTCACTTGCAGCCCGGTGAGCAGGCTGTGCCAATGGGCCTTGAGCTTCGCGAGTTCTCGCTCGCACGCCGCCGCGGTCCCGAACCGCGCGCGCAGGCGCTTGGCCTGGGCGGCCCGGCCGATGCCGAGCAGCACCAACACCTCCGCCGACGCTCCCGGCGCGAGTTCCAGGTTGCTCTGGATCGCGCCGCACCCGTTGTCCGAAAAATGCTCACTGTTGCCGCAGGCCCCGCGCTCGACCGCCTCGGGCCGGTCGAAGCTGCGGTAGGCGCCGAGGAATCTCTCGCGGTCGCAATCGTAGCCGGCGATCTCGCCGCCGAGCTGCGTCATCCACCACCACCGCGACTGGTCCCAGTTGGCGAAATTGCCAGGGTCCTCCGGCAGCCGGGCGCATGACGAGGCCAGGATGCAGCCCTCCTTCCAGGAGGCCGCGGAAATGTACTGGGCGTACTGGAGGTTCAGCGTGTCCTGCAGCAGGCTCCACTCGGTGGTGAACTCGCAGAACGAAAACACGCCCAGCCGCCGCGGGCGCTCGCCGGTGTTCGTGACCGTCAGCCGCCAGTACTCGAAGTCCTGCTCCAGCGGCACAAAGTACGTCGCTGAACTCCGGATACCCCGCCAATCGCTCTCGATCACCGCGTAGCCGAGGCCGAAGCGCGTGGTGGTTTTATACTCCCCGAGCGGCTTGCCGACCGGCTGCCAGGCGGCCGACCAGAAATCGCCGCTGTCGCGGTCGCGCAGGTAGAACTGCCGGCCCGGCAGGTCCATCGGCACGGAGTTGTAACGGTGGCGCAGAAAACGCCCCGAGGCCGGCGAACGGGTGAAGCTGTAGCCGCCGGCGTTGTTGGTGATGATGGCGCCGTAGCGGCGCGAACCGAGGTAGTTGGACCACGCCCGCGGCGTGTCGGGACGGGTGATGACATATTCCCGGGCGGCATCGTCAAAATAACCGTAGTTCATGAGGTGGGGCTAGCTGAGCAGGGCGAACGGCCCGAGGCAATGCCACGGTGGCAGAAAGGACAATGCGGCGCATGGTCTTTTGTTTTGGCGCTTCAACCCCCTGGCCGGATGCTTGGTCCGATCGGACCACAATTCTGGCCAGCGCCAGTGATCCTCACCGGGGTTCGAAGCCAAAACGAAAGACCGTGGAGGGGGGAGCGGCAGGTGTCGGGGAATCTCAACCGGCTGATCGCGGGTTTTGCCGCGCCACCACGCGGGCGCAGAGACCATCGAACTTCCGTCGGTGCAACCGCCAATCCGGAACGAAATAGTGACTCGGGACCATGCCCTGCGGATCGAGCTGGCGCGCTTTCTCCAGGCTGGCAGGAATCAGCCTGGGAAAGGAGCTGAAGATCCGGGGACCAAGCGAGGCTTGGGAACGGTAGCTCGCAAAAAGATCGCCTGAGAAAAGAACGCGGTGTCGTTCGCTGAAGAAACCGCAATGGCCAGCCGTGTGTCCGGGCAGATGCACGACCCGCAACCCACCCCAGAATGGCAACTGGTCGGCATCGGCGAGCGGCACATCAATCGCGACTCCGTGA
This sequence comes from uncultured Verrucomicrobiae bacterium, assembly GCA_963722225.1. Classification (GTDB taxonomy): domain Bacteria; phylum Verrucomicrobiota; class Verrucomicrobiia; order Opitutales; family Opitutaceae; genus Fen-1467. The sequence goes on along the minus strand of CAVRNM010000185.1, from coordinate 11,542 downwards.
TAGCCGGAAACTTTTCGTCCGAGGCTTTCAAGCCGACCGCACCATCGGTTGATGCCCTGGTAAGGAAACCGACCGTCGATGTGCGCCTGTTCCGCCGGATGGGCGCAAAGCTTCGCTCCCGTCCATCGCTTCACCCAGGCGGCGTTACCCGCATGATCGAGATGTCCGTGCGTTAGCAGGATCGCCTTGATATAGTCGGGGTTCAGACCCAACTGTCCCAGCAAGCGACGGATCTGCCAGCGCGTCCCGAACAAGCCCGTATCGATCAACACCGCTTCGTTCCCGTCCACGAGGAGATGGCAGCTCACCAACCCGCCCTGAATTGGATAATGGGCCTCGGCCATGGCGTCGGAACTGAGCTACGCCCGAATTGTGCTCGAAGGCAATCGTCGACGAGCGGCGACCCTGCATCGACCCATACGTCCGGCTATTCTCCCACCAGCACCGCGATGGCCTTCAGCCGGTCGCGGATCGGCAGGTGCTGGGTGCAGACGGTCTCGCACGCGCCGCAGTCGGTGCACGCCGCCGCCGCGTCCGGCGACAGCCCCCAATGCCATTTCAGCCGGTCGGTGATGGCGCCATCGCTGCCGTCGAGGATTTTCGCATTGAAGGCGTCCATCAGCTTCGGAATCTGCACCTCCGCGGGGCACGGCAGGCAGTAGCCGCAGCCCGTGCAGAACCCCTCGAAACTGGCGCCGATGTTGGCCTTCACCTGCTCGATGTGCGCCGCCGGGTAGGGCTCGAAATGCTCGACCGCCGCCACCGCTTCATCGACCTCGCGCTCGCTGGAGAATCCCACGAGCGCCGCCGTGATGGCCGGCTGGGAGACATTGAAACGGAGCGCCGCCTGCACGACGTCACGGTCCTGCGGTCCCTTCAGGAACGCCAGCCGCGCCGCGTTGCGCGGGATCAGCCCGCCGCCCAGCGGATTCATCGTGACGACGCCGACGTTATGCCGCGCGGCCGCGTCCAGCGTTTTCGCGCGAAAGGGGAAATTCAGGGCGTTGTAGCCGATCGTGATGCCTTCGAAGAGGCCGGAATCGAGCACCGTCGCGTTGTCCTCGCCCCCCAGGTGCGACGAGACGACCAGATGCCTGATCAGGCCCTCCTCCTTCGCCTTCTGGGCGGCGGCGATGGCGCCCTTGCGGATCCGCTCCTCGAGTTGGTCGGGACGCAGCAGGCACCAGATGTGGAAGAAATCAACGCAGTCCACCCGCAGGCGCGTGAGCGATCTTTCGAGGCTGGCCCGCAGCTCGCCGCCATCCGCCGAGCCGCACTTGGTGGAGACGTAAAACGACGACCGCGGTAGCGTGCGAAACGCGTGGCCCATGATCTCCTCGCTCTTGTCCTCGCAGTAGAACGGAGCCGTGTCGAAGTAGTTGATTCCCCGCGCATGCGCGTGACGCACCACTGCGGCCGAGGCGTCGAGATCGGCCGGATGGGCGAAACGCATGCCGCCAAAGGCGATGACAGATACGTCAACGCCGGTTTTTCCGTAGGGTTTGGTCCACATGGGGAAAGCGTGGGGGCTGTCCTACCCGGCTTTCAAGTCCCGAGATGATTTGTAGCCGGGGTCGCCGACCCCGGTCTGTCCGCCCAAGCTTCGCTAAAGGCGGGACCGGCTTCAGCGAGGCCTGCTCCAACGCAAATGCGGTTTCTTAGGTGACGCCGCATGGAATCACCCGAGAACCGCCACGATCCTGGCGCCGTCGTGGAGCTGGTCGAGCGGGATGAAGTTCCCGGCCATGCTCTTGCGGCCGATCGTCAGGCTTTTCACCCCCTTCGAGATGCCATCCGGATTCCGGACCTCGATCTTCAACGTCATCCCGCGGAAATTGCGGCGCACGGTGAAGCCCGGCCAGCTCTTGGGAATGCAGGGATCAATGCGCAGTCCGTCGATCTCGGGGCGCACGCCCAGGATCCACTGCAACGCGGTGTGGTGGCTCCACGAGACGGTTCCACTCAGCCACGGCACGCGGGATTTGCCGGCGTTGCGGTTGCAGGTGGCGTAGGTTGTCTGGCAATGAACGTAAGGTTCGATTTCGCGCAATTCCGCCCGGTCGTTGTAGGCCGCCGGCATGAACGCCCGGTAATACTCGTAGGCCTGGTCGCCATTGCCGAGGAGGGCTTCGGCGATCACCGCCCAGCTCTGGGTGTGGCAGAAGATGCCGGCGTTCTCCTTGATGCCATGGTTGTAGATCACGCCGCCCATGACGGTTGAAGGCGTGTTTGTGAAGGGCGGGGCGCTGAGCATGATGCCATAAGGCGTCGCCAGGCGCGCCTTGAGCGCGTCCATCGCACTCCGGCTCTGGGGCGCGGTGGCGGCGCCGCTCATGACCGCCCAAACCTGGGTATTGATGTAGATCTGTCCCTCTTCCTCCTGTTTCGAGCCGTAGCGATGGCCGTCAGCGCCGATCGCCCACAGGAACCACTCGCCATCCCAGGCGGCCTGTTGAATGGCCGCGTCGAGCCGGGCCATTTCTGTGCGGGCCCACGCCGCGTCGTCCGGCAGTTCCAGCCGGTCGGCGGTCCGGGCGTAGACGTCGAGACCGTAGCGGACCTGAAAGGCCACCATGACCGACTCCCCGCTGTAACCCATCTTCACGCAATCGTTCCAGTCGGCGTGCAGGCCGCAGGGCAGCCCGTTCCGCCCGGAGCGCTCGAGATTAAACTCCAACGCCCGTCGCAGATGGCCCAATACGGTGGCTTCGCCGGCATCGGCGTAGGGCAGCACCTTTCGGTAGAAACCGAGGTCGCCGGTTTCCGCGACATAATCCGGCACCGCGTTGAAAAACCACAGGCAGTCGTCGGAGCGGAACTCCTCCGGCCGCGGGGATTTTTCACCGCCGGGGCGGTGGCCAAAGGATTTGACCACCGGGATGGCGCCGCCGGCGGCGACCTGCCCCGTCAGCATCAGCTCCAGCCGGTCGCGAATCCGTTCCTTCAGCAAGGGCATGACGCCCAGGAAATCCTGCACGGTATCGCGAAATCCAAGCCCGTCGCGTTCGCCGTTGTAAACCATCGACGCGTGCCGCGACCAGGCGTAGGTGATGAGCGAATTGTAGGCGCCCCAGACGTTGGTCATGTGGTCGAAGTCCGGATCGGGGGTCTTGACCTTCACCGCCTCGAGCAGGCCGTGCCAGTGCTGCTTGAGCGCCTGGAATTCGGCCAAGCAGCGGTCCGGGTTGCCAAACTCCGCGACCGCGGCCTGGCCATGAGATTGCGGCGTGCCCATGCCGAGCAATACGATGAGTTCGCGGCTCTCCCCCGGTGCCAGCACGAGGTCGACCTGGAAGGTGCCGCAACCGTTTTCACCCTCCGCCAGGAAATTGGTGCACTTCCCCTCCTCCACGGCCCGGGGATTGGCATACGTCCGGTAGATATCCCCGAAGAAATTCTCCCGCACCGTTTCGTATCCCACGACCGGGGCGCCGGTCACCGTCATCCAGGTCCGCCCGCATTGATCAAGGTGCGACGGGTCGAACTTGATGTACGGGTGCGACGCCATGCCCAGGATCCCGCCGGCCATCTCCGCCTTGAGGACGAACTGGGAGTACTGCAGGTTTGAAAGGTCGTTGGGCATGTTCCAACTGCTGGCGAACTCGCAGTAGGTGAAGACGGAGAGCTTCCGCTCCCGCTTCGTCTTGTTGGCGACCTTCAACCGCCAGTACTCAAACAACTGCCCGAGCGGCACGAAGTAGGTCGATTCCGTGTCGATGCCGGAGTAGCGCGAATGGATGGCCGTGTACGCCGTGCCGTGGCGGCACGTGCTCCTGAAACGGTTGAGCGGCTTGCCCACCGGCTGCCAGGAGGAACTCCAATAGTCGCCGCTGACCTGGTCCCGGAGGTAGAAATACCGCCCGGGCTGGTCCATCGGCACCGAATTCGAACGGACGCGCAGGAAACGGTTGTTGAGCGCACTCCGGTAGAACCCATAGCCTCCGGCGTTGTTGGTGATGATCGCACCGTATTCAATCGACCCGAGATAATTGCTCCACGGACGCGGAGTGTCCGGGCGGGTGATCACATATTCTTTGGCGGCATCGTCGAAATAGCCGTAATTCATAGTTGGAAGACGAGGAACGATCGGTAAAGGCAGCCGGAGCGAGGCCACGGCCAGAACCGGTCAGTAAAAACGACGCCCGGGGCGGAGGGCGAGGCAAAAAAAAGAGCGCGCCCGCACACCGGAGCCTTCGATGCGCGCCTGGCTGGGGCACGCGGTTTACAGCAGGTCGGCCGCGAGTTCCGCCAATTTCGACCGCTCGCCCTTGGTCAGCTTGATGTGCGCGGCAATCGGCTGCCCCTTCATTCGATTGTGGCAGTAGACCAGTCCGTTGCTGCGAGAGTCGACATAAGGATTGTCGATCTGCGCCGGATCGCCGATCAGGACGATTTTCGACCCCTCGGAAATGCGCGTGATGATCGTCTTCACCTCATGCGGGGTCAGTTGCTGCGCCTCGTCCAGGATGAAGAACCGGCGGGCGATGGAGCGGCCGCGGATGAAACACAGCGCCTCGATCTCCACCGCGCCGCTCTTGATGAGCCGTTCGTAGGGCTTCACCGGCCCCCCGATCGTGTGGCCGCCGGCGACAACTGGACCGGGCGTCTGGAACAGGGCCTCCTCCCTTCTCTTTCTCTTCTTGCTCGTCTTCTTCCCGATGAACTGCGGCTCCTTGGGCGGTTTGGACGGCATCAGCACTTCGAGCGCATCGTAATAGGGCTGGAGCCAGGGCCTCATCTTCTCCTCGAGTGAGCCGGGGAGGAAGCCAATGTCTTTCCCGAGGGCGATCACCGGGCGCGAGATTGCCACACCGTCGTACCGGCTGTGCTCTTCGCAGGTCTGGTGGAGGGCGCAAGCCGTGGACAAAAGGGTTTTGCCCGTGCCGGCCTTGCCAAAACACGTGATCAGCGAGATTCCCTCGTCGAGCAGCGCGTCCATGAAGAACTGCTGTTCCAGATTGCGCGCCCGGATCGGGATGCCTCCCGGAGCCTTCACAAATTCAGGGAGGTGCAGCCGCCGGACCGTCCCGGCCCCATAACAACGCGCCGGCATGGTCTTGCCCTCCGGCGACGCCAGGAGCACATATTCGTTGAGCGCGAGAGGATCGGCCACGCCCGCCTCTAATCGAAGCTCTCCCTCGGATGCAAAACGCTGCAGTTCATAGCCGCTCAGCGGAATGCGCCGGTACGAGTCATCGTCCGGGTCGTCCGGGACTTTGTCATTAAGATAATCCTGTGACTCGAGCCCAACCGCCCGCGCCTTGAGCTGAACATTGACGTCCTTTGTCACCAGGATCGTCGGTGGAGGGAAAGTCTCCTGCACAAACAGCGCGCAGGCGATGATGCGGTTGTCCTTTTTTGACAGATCAGGCAGCACCGCCCGGAGGCGCTGCATCGCCGGCGAGATCCTATTCTCCTCGAACAAATTACGATTGATGATTACCGACAACGTGCCGCCATTGGACAGCTTTACGCCCTCCAACATGGTTCGCGAATCGGGCAGCAACTCCTGCAGGATGCGGTGAACCCGGCGGGCATTCCGACCGCGCTCCGTCGACTGTTCACTCTTGATGGTGTCGAGTTCCTCGAGCACCTCGACCGGAATCGCCAGATTGTTGTCCTCGAATTTGAAAATCGACTGCGGATCATGCAGCAGGACATTCGTATCCAGTACAAAGGTCTTAACCTTCCCTGTGACCTTGAGCCGCGGTTGAAGAGTGGTGCCCCCGCCCAGGTATTCCATCGATGTGGATAACTTGTGAGGAACTGTGCAAGTTTCTGGCAGAATGTCGATACTGGAGTTGAATTATCGCCAGTATATTTGGGACGGAATGCGCCAGTCTCAATTCATTCGCTCCCATCCGTAAAGTTAGCCTAACCCGCGCCAATTCCGAGACTCTGCCAGCGCTAATTGCACTCTGGAAAAAAGTAGGCGGGCCGCCTACCCCTAAGCGGCCCGCCATTGCTTTCTTTAGTTACCCCAAATCTCCCGCTAAGCAGGAGAGAGTGTACCTTAAGCACAGGTGTATGACGCCACAATGCGCCAAACCCTTCAATTAACCCGGGAGATTTTTACTGTTATTAGCACATATATTATATCAACAGGCTATAATTAATATTACTTATCACGCAGGATCGAGCGATTCCTGCCTGATTTCTATCCGGTCAGTCATCTCTGCCAGCGGGAGGGGGAATTCCGCGAATAGCTCCACTGAATCGCTGATCTCGCAAAACAACAGTGCAATCCGCCGTTTTCTCAGCCGGAGTTCGAACTTTGCCTCGCAGGCGCGGTCTCTACGCGCGATGAACTCCAGTGTCCTATTATACGGATCTGCGCTGATGCCGTTTAGGCTAATATTCCGCATGTTGCGCAGATCCGGCCTCAGAATCTCATCCCGGGAGTCATCCGAAAGCAGCATTGCTTTTGCGCTGGCAGTCTCCTACGCTTCGTAAAGTTTTAACCCCCATATCTTCCATGTTGCAAAAATTGAAAGAGCAACTTCTCACAGTCATTCTCATCGCCCTTGTCGTTGCTGTCGCCTCCTTTGGATTGTTGAAGACGGTCAAAGACATGGAGACGCGCCAACAGCAGGAGATCAACGCGGTGCGGGATAAAAACAGCGCCGATCTCAAGGCCTCGGCGGAGGAAACCCGGAAACAGATCAATGACGTCAACAACCTGCTCAAGGACGCGATCAAGAAGCGCTCCGCGGATGTCTTCATGACGGAGCAGGAGGTGGCCAAGATGAACGCTGACCACGTGAATCAGCTCGCTGAAGCCATTGCGCAGAAGATCCAACCCTATAATCCGCTGCCCAAGACCCCCGAGGAGGCCGAGAAGCAGCAGAATGAACAGGTCGACAAGGTTTCCGGGCGTTTGGCCGAGAAAATCCAGCCCATTTTGGCCGACATGGCGAAGGATCAGAATCTGACCCGCGAACAGATCAATGTCTACAGTCAGAAGATATCGGATCAGATCAGCAATGTGCTCACCGGGGAACTCGCCGCCAAGCAACAGCTGAACAACAACCTGGTCGCCACCGAGGCGGTCGCCCGCGACAGCATGAAACTCTCGCAGGAGATCACCGCCCTTTATCTCAGCAGCTTCAAGGACCAGTCCCTGGTCACCCGCCTGCTGACGCTGCCGGCCAACGTTGTGCGCGATGCCGCCAGCCTGAGCATTGTCAACAGCACGGAGCGGAAGCAGTTGGAGGAACGGCTGGTCAAACAGATGAACGATTTGCAGAAGCGGCTGGACAATATCGAGGCCCAGGCGCCGAAGAACTGATCATTGTTCCCCGGTTCAGCTCATCCCGAAGCTACGCGCCCAGCCGCGCGTAGCTTTTTTGTTTCCCCCGGTGCCCGCGGTTCACGACCCGCCGGCCACGGCCACGCACTGGTGAAAAACGCGGCAACCGGAATAAGTCGCCGTGTTGGTCACAATCAGCTGATGGCCCGCCACTGCGAAGGGCACCCCGCTCGCGAGGCGCGGGGCCAGTCCCGGTTCCTTTTCCAGCAGCGCCACCCATCCCGGATCCTGAGCGAGGACCATGACCGTCTCAGGAGGCATGACCAAAACCGCAAACGTCAGCACGCGGCCGGCGGGATGGCTGGCTGCCGCTGGAAGCTCGACCGGCACGGTCCCGGTCGGCGCCGGCTGCGCCTGGGCCTGCTTCACCTCCAGTTTGATCATGCGCGCCACCGCTTCCGGACCCGAATCCCCCAAGCCGGCGCTGACCCAGTCCAGCAGCAGGTTGCGCACCGCATTCAGGTCCGGGGCGCGGGCGATCGGTTCGATGCCACCGCTCTTCCGGATTGCCTTCACCAGACTGGAGATTTCCTTCAGGTAGACGTTCTTCTGGGCCCCGGGAATGTAGTACATCACCACCAGGTGGACCGGCTTTCCGTCAGAGGCGCCGTAATCAACGCCCGGCGACGACCAGCCGATCGCGCAGAACAGCTCGCCCTCCTCGCGCCGGGCGCGGACATGGGGCACGCCCACGCCCAGGCCGATGCCGGTGTTGCACTCCTCCTCGCGCTTGTTGATCTCCTCGATCGTGTCGGTGCCGACCTCGATGTCGGGGTTGGCGTCGAGAATACGGGCGAGGAAGCCGAAGGCGCGGGGCTTGCCGCCGGTGTCCGGCAATTCGAACAGGCGGCCTTCTTGCAGGGCGGTGAGGATGCTGCGCATGGGGGCTTATCCGGAGGTTGAAAGGGTGCAGCGAGCCTGCGCACCGGCGGAGAATCAATCGAGCCCGAACCGGCGCACAAACCACATTTTCACGGCGTGGGTGAGCAGGCTGTAGGCGACGAGAAAGACGGCCATCCAGGCGAAAAACACCGGCGGCAGCGGCACCAGACCCAGCACCTTGGCCAGCGGCGAGAAGGGCAGCCAGATGCCGGCCGCCATGACGAGCAGGGTGCTGAACGTCATCGTCCGGCTCGCCCGGCTTTGGAAGAACGGGATGCGCTGGGTGCGGATGATGTGGACGATCAGGGTCTGGGTGAGCAGCGATTCGACGAACCAGCCGGTATGGAAAAGCTCTCGAGCTGGCTCTTGTCCGCCGCCGCGGTGCCGGTCGCGCGAACGCCGCGCAGTGGAAGAAATAGAGCATCAGAAAAAACGTGGCGTAATCGAAGATCGAGCTGATGGGCCCGATGAAGATCATGAATTTCTGGATGCTCTTGATGTTCCAGCGATGCGCGGCTTTTGAGAATAGTCCGGGTCCACATTGTCGAGCGGGATGCCGACCTGCGAAAAATCGTAGAGCAGGTTGTTCACCAGCACCTGGATCGGAGCCATGGGCAGGAACGGCAGGAAAAAATTGCTGCCGACCATGCTGAACATGTTCCCGAAGTTGGAACTGGCGCCCATCCTGATGTACTTGATGATGTTTGCGAAGACCTTGCGCCCCTCGATGAGGCCGTCCTCCAGGACGAGCAGACTTTTTTCGAGGAGGATGATGTCCGCGGATTCCTTGGCGATGTCGACGGCGGTGTCGACGGAGATGCCGACGTCGGCCGCCTTCATGGCGAGGACGTCGTTGATGCCGTCGCCCATGAACCCGACGACGTGACCCTGGGCCCGCAGCGTCTTGATGACCTTTTCCTTCTGGTCGGGCGAGAGGCGGGCGAGGACGTTGGCCTCCTCGACCTCCTCGGCGAAGGCCGCGTCATCGAGCGCGGCGAGTTGCGGGCCGGTGACGATGCGCGTGATCTTCATCGCCACGTCGCTGCAGACCTTGCGGGTCACGAGTTCGTTGTCGCCCGTGAGGATCTTTACGGCGACGCCCGAACGGCCGAGCGCGTCGATGGCCCGGGCAGAGGTGTCCTTGGCCGGGTCGAAGAAGGCGATGTAGCCGAGCAGGTGAGCTCGGATTCGTCGGCGACGGCGAAGACCTGCTTGGTGCGGTCGAATTCCCGATACGCGATGGCAAGCACGCGGTAGCCCTCGGCGGAGAGGCTGCGGTACTCGTCCATCAAGTCGTCGCGGATGAGCCGGATCAGCGGGTTGATGTCCTCGTCGACCTGGTAGTTCTCGCAGACCGACGCGACCTCCTCGACGGCGCCCTTGCAGATGAGCACGTGGCGGTCCTCGTAGTCGATGACGACCGACATGCGGCGCCGTTTGAAGTCAAAGGGGATTTCGTCGACCTTCCGGCAGTTGCGCTCCACGTCGAGGTCCGAGTGGGCGAGGATCGGCGCGGTCGAGGAGGTTGCGCAGCCCGGTCTGGTAGAAGCTGTTCATGTAGGCGTAGCGCAGCACGTCCTCGCTGGTGCGATTGGTGACGTCGACGTAGCGCTCGAGCACGACATGATCCTGGGTCAGCGTGCCCGTCTTGTCGGTACAGAGCACGTCCATCGCGCCGAAGTTCTGGATGGCGTGAAGGTGCTTCACGATGACCTTTTTCCGCGACATCATCAGCGCGCCTTTCGACAGGCACACGGTCATGATCATCGGCAGCATTTCCGGCGTGAGGCCGACGGCCACCGAGAGGGCGAACAGCAGCGCCTCCAGCCAGTTGTGGTCGCGCAGCCCGACGATCAGGAAGACGGCGAGACCATCACGACCATGAAGCGGATCATCAGCCACGTGAAGCTCTTGACGCCCTTGTCGAAGCTGGTCAGGTCGCGTTTGCTGCGAGCTTCTCCGCGAGCGAGCCGAAATAGGTGCCGCCGCCGGTGGCGAGGACGATGCCGCGGGCGGAGCCGCTGAGGACGTTGCTGCCCATGAAGCAGGCGTTGGTGAACTCGAAGAGCGTGCGCCCGGCGGGCTGCGCGGGTCGGCGTTCTTCTCCACCGGCATGGATTCGCCGGTGAGCGCGGATTGCGTGACGAAGAAGTCCTTGGCCGAGAGGAGCCGCAGGTCCGCGGGAATGAGGCTGCCGGCGGCAAGCACGACGATGTCGCCCGGCACGATGTCCTCGAGCGGGATTTCCGACTCCTTGCCGTCCCGCAGGACGGTGACGGTGGTCTTGACCAGCTTCTGAAGCTTCTCCACCGCGCGCGACGACCGCGCCTCCTGGAAGTAGGAAAGGAAGACGCTCAGGAAGACCATGCTTCCAACAATGATCGTCGACGGGAGGTCGTCCGTGACATAGCAGACGCCAGCGATGATCAGCAGCTGGATGACCAGCGGATTGCGGCAGCGATAGAGCAAGTCCATCAACACCGACTGGCGACCGCCGGAGGCCACCGCGTTCGGCCCCACGTCGGCCAGAATTTTCGCCGCCTGGTCGGACGAAAGTCCGCCGACAGAACCGCCCATCCGATCGATTAACTCGGTTTCCAGGATCGTGTAACGTGAGGGATCGGAAGGCACAAAGGGGTTCGGCACGAGAGCGTCCGTTCAGTCAGTTGAAGGCGCGGCGATGCTTCCCATCGAGAAAAGCCCGCGCAAGGAAAAACGCCGCTGGCCGCAACTCGGGCTGCCGCGGTCTAATGTTTTGACCGCAAGCTTTTCGGACATCGGCGGGACACCCGGGCGCGCGATCGGGGCGCGGCACAAACCATAACCGTGGGTCACCGCGCGAACCGTAGTCGTGCGTTTTGCAGGTAGATCCGGTCACGACAACCCCATCTTGCAATGTCCGCTTGCCCGGTAAAAATGCGCTGAAATTTTTAACAGCCTACTCGTTAACATCTTAGATATTAATCCAGGACGTTTGGCATCGTTCTAGGTGAGAACGCAGGCAAGTTGAAAACCGATCTGTTCATGACTTCCGCCAAATCTCCAGTCCCCTTCCGCCTGATCCCCGAGAATCTCACGAGCCCGGATGTCCCGGCGAGTGAAGCCGCCATCGATGCGGATCTCGTGCAAAAATTCCTTGCCGGTAACGAGTCGGCATTCAACGAGATCGTCACCCGGTATAGCGGCAAGATCTATGGCCTGACCTTTAATCTCCTCCGCAATTCCGCCGACGCAGAGGAGGTCACCCAGGATACCTTCATCCGCGCCTACCGGGGCCTGGTCCGATTCCGCGGAGATTCCTTCCTCGCCACCTGGCTCTATCGGATCGCCCTCAACCTCGCTCGCAACCGG
>CAVRNM010000184.1:0-6949 GCA_963722225.1 uncultured Verrucomicrobiae bacterium | reverse complement strand
GTTTATGTCTGTACTGGACCGATTACGTATTGCTGATTTCGAAGAACGCCGCCTGGGCAACATGGAAGACCTGCCCATGAACTGGAACAAGGTCGAAGGCACGGGGCTGCCGCATTATGTCAACGGCCATCTCACCACCGAGCAGCATCATTCCGGGCAATACAGCTTTGAATTCGATCTCAACGGCGGAAGCCTGATCTACCGGTACGACTGGCGGCAAATCCGCGGCGTGCAGCAGGGGGCCCATTATTACGTGCAGGGGTATGCCAAGACGACTCCCCTGCCCAATGCCCAGGCGACTCAACGCCTATGTCACCGATCTCGACGGGCGGCCCATCGTATCGAGCGTGCGGCATTCCGAGTTGTACGCCGCGGAAAGCGAGAAACCAGCAGGATTGGAAACAGCTATCAGTGCAGATTGCGGCGGACGATCCAGAAGCCGCATATCTGGTGATCGAATTGGGTCTGCTTAGCCGGCGCAGTATGCCGCTTCATCGCTCGGGCAGGCGCAGAGCTGCTTGCGCAGGACATTCACGGCAGGCGCCTGGTTTGAGCGACGTCACCGTCTCGCAGGTACCGCAGGTGGTGATGACGACCCAATAGTCGGCCGGGGAACATTTTCCGCAAATCCGAGTCGCCGCAACTCAAGGTGCAGGTCAACGATTTGTTCACCGATGACTTATCCGCCCAGTTGATCGTGCATGATGCCACCGGTCAGATCGCCTATCAAAAAAGCGGTGCCATGGACGTTGCCGGCGCAACACGCTGGGGCCCGGCCGCAAGGGCCTGGCGCTGCTGCTGCCGGAAACATTGGCGACAGGCTCGTACCAGGCTTCGTTGGAGATGAGCAGCCGCGGGCAGTTCGTCACGCAAACGCTGAATTTCGTCGAACTGGGCGATGATGCACACCAGCGGCACCCGATCCCCGATTCGGCTTCAGCGCCACCGACCTGCCCTTTGAGGGATGGGCCACCCTGCCGCAGCTTCTGCCGTTGCTGGGGCGAGGGGCGGGTGAAACTGGCGGTATGAGCACAACGGCGACATCCAGCAGATCGATACGGATGCGTTCAAGCGTGTGTTGACGCAGTTGCAGCAGCTTCAGATCACGCCGACCGCCTGCCTGGTGGAGCCGCCACCGGAGTTGAAGCGTAAGCTGGATGCCGGTTCACCGGAGCTGGCGCCGGGCCATGAATGGGGCCGGCTGATCAATGCCGACCGCTCGCTGTGGCAACCGCAGCTCGCGTTCCTGATCTCGCGTCATGCCGATCACCTGGAATCCTGGCAACTCGGCACCGATGGCAGCAACGTGTTTGTCACGGACCCGGAAATGCGCAATGTATATAAGGCCGTCTACCGTGAGTTTGCCAACCTCATGGAGAAGCCCGACCTGGCCATGCCGTGGCCCGCCTGGTGCCAACGGGACGGCGAGATGCCGGCCCAGGATCGCGCTGCATGTGAAGCCGGAAATCCTCCCCTCGCAGTTGCCGCTGTCACCTGCTCAGGGTATCTTCCAATGGCCGGTATGGCTTTCCCGCCGACAGAGGCAAGAATCGTCGGTCGCCCGGAACTTGGAGAGATTCAGCTAATTGGCAATGGAGTTTCTCCAGAGTACTTTCCCACCTTGGGGGTGCCAATTCTGGCGGGCCGCGGCTTCGCCGGGATGCACCCAGGCGATCCGCCGGTGGCGATTATTAGCGAAAACGCCGCCAGACGCTATTTTGGCTCGGCCAATCCACTTGGACAGCACTTGGATATGGATAAGAATGGGAAATGGGAAATCGTCGGGGTCGTCGGCGATGTCCGGGATTGGGGGCGACGCCAGGGAACAAAGCCCCAGTTCTATTATCCGTTCTGGCAACCCCCAACCTTCACCAGCAGCTTGTTTGAGCTCGTCCGCCTCGCGAACACGCCGCCGCCGGGTTTGGAGGCGATGATCCGTCGGGCTGCGTACGCCGCCGATTCCCATCTGATCGTCAACGTTCAACACCTGGCCGACAACGCGCGACAGGACGTGCAGAACGAGCGGAATGCGATGCTGATCATGGAGGTGATGTCGGCCCTCGCGCTCGTGCTCGCGGCGACGGGCCTCTTTGCCGTCATGGCCTACGGCGTCGCACAGCGGCAGAGGGAGTTCGGCGTGCGGATGGCGCTGGGGGCCGCGCCGCGCGACCTGCAGCGGTTGGTATTGCGGCGCGGGCTTTTGCTCGCCGCCGCGGGCGTGGTGATCGGGCTCGGCGCCGCGTGGAGCCTGACGCGATTCCTGCAGAGCGTGCTCTACGAAACCAGCGTGCACGATCCAATCACGTACACCGGTGTGGCGGTGGCGCTGCTTGGCGTCGCGTTGCTCGCCTGCTGGCTGCCGGCCAAACGGGCGGCGCGCGCCGACCCGATGGAGGTGCTGCGGGCGGAATGAAGGTGAGAATGAAAATGAAGGTGAGAGTGAAAGTGAAGGTGTTTAAGAAATGAAGCCGCTTCGTCGACTCAGTTCCCTCTTCCGCCGGAAACAGCTTGATCGCGACATGGCTGCCGAGATGCAGGCGCACCTCGAAATGCAGGAGGCGGCCAATCGCGCCGCGGGCCTGTCGTCGCAGGAAGCCCACTACGCCGCCCGGCGGCGGTTCGGCCACCTCGACGGCATCAAGGAAACAGTCCGCGACCAGCGCGGCTGGGTCTGGTTGGAAAACACGGTCAAGGACGTGCGCTACGCCGCACGAATGCTCAGGAAAAATCCCGGATTCACCGCCGCCGCTGTCCTCTCGCTCGCCCTTTGCATCGGGGCCAACACCGCGATCTTCTCCATGCTCTATGCGCTGGTGCTTCGGCCATTGCCCTTTCAAAGGTCTGGGCAGCTCGTTGAGATCTACAATTCCTTCCCCAAGGTCGGGATGCCCAAGCTGGCCAGCAACGTCGGCCAGTATTTGGACATCAAGCAGAACGCGCCGGCGTTCGCGCAGGTCGCGTTGTGGCGGCTTGGTGACGCCACGCTGGGCGAAGACCGCGGCCCGTCCCGCATCCCGGTCGCAGACGCCACGGCAGAGATCTTCGATCTGCTGGGCGTCAAGCCTCTGCTCGGCCGGTTCTTCACGCCGGAAAACCACGTGCCGGCCGCGGACAAAGTGGTCGTGCTAACCCAATCATTCTGGGAATCGCATTTCCAAGGCGACCCGGCTGTCGTCGGGCGCACGCTGCGTCTCGACGGCCAGCCCTATGAGATCATCGGGGTCGCCCCTCGCGTTTTCGAGGCGTTCGACGCCCGCGTCCGGTTGGTCCACCCGTTCTCGTGGCCCCCCGGCCAGGAATTCAAACAAGGGGGCTATTCGCCGCAACTTTTTGGTCGCATTAAGCCGACGGCGAGCCTGGGCGAAACCGCTTCGCAGGTCGCGGCCCTGGACAAGAAGTACTACGATGGGGCGCCGCCGGACATGCGGGATTTTTATGACCGCACCGGTCACCTCATTCGCGTTGATACCGTGCAATCGCAGCGGGCCGGGCCGGTTAAGACGTCCCTCTTTCTGCTCCAGGGTGGCGTGCTTTTCGTGCTGCTGATCGGCTGCGTCAATGTCGCCAATCTTCTGCTGGCCCGGTCCAACGCCCGGAGCGGGGAATTTTCCATGCGGGTGGCGCTGGGCGCGAGTCGGGGCGCAATCGTGCGGCAGTTGCTCGTCGAAAGTGCGTTGCTCGCATGCCTGGGCGCGGCGGGCGGGCTTTTGCTCGCCGGGAGCGGGCTGAGCAGCGCCAACCGCTTTGCGGCGCAACTCTTGCCCGACGCCCGGCCGTTCGGTTTGGACATCCATGTGCTCGGATACACGGCGACCATCACCGTGGTTCTGGCCTTGTTCGTCGGATTGCTGCCGGTCCTTCATCTGCGGGGTGGAAAACTCCCGGGCTCGCTGACCAGCCGTGGCACGTCAGCCAGTCGCCGCACCCAGGCGGTGGGCAGCCTGCTCGCCGTCGCCCAGATTGCGTTCGCCTTTGTGCCCCTGACGGGCGCCGGATTGTTGCTGCGAAGTTTCGCCAATGTTTTGGCGGTGGAGCCGGGATTCGATCCGCAGCAGGTGATCGGGGCGCGGATCGCCGTGCCGAAAGAAATGGAAAAGAACTTCCCGCCCCGGCTTGAGGCCGCGCTCTTGGAAATTCCTGGTATCGAAGCGAGCCTGGCAACGGCAACGCCCTTCCTGCTGGTCCCACCCTATCAAGTCAGCATGCCGCTCGGCGCCGTCGACTTGCGCGATTATGCGCTGCCCCCGGGCGCGCCGCTGCCCAGTGTGTTCTACTGTGGGGCAACTCCGTCCTACCTGAAGACAATGCGCATCCCGCTGCGCGCAGGACGGTGGTTCGATGAAGTCGACATGAGGAAAGGCCGGGTCGTGGTCGTGGATGAGAGCTTTGCGCAGCGCTATTTCGCCGGCCGCAGGGCCGTTGGCCAACGCCTGGTGCTCGACGGGTCCCCGCAAGCCAAGGACGAGGATTGGCTGGAGATCGTCGGCGTCGTGGGCAATGTCCGCCACAACGGCGTCGAGGACCGGAGCGGCCAGCCATTCCTCTACCTGCCTCTGACGCAGACGCCATTCTACGGCATGATGAGTGTCCTCATCCGCACGGCACGGCCCGTGCCCGACGTGGTCTCCTTGCTCCGTGCAAAAGTGGCGGCAATCGATCCGGGGCTTCCCGTCTATGCGGCCGAGCCGATGGAGGGCGTGATCAGTGACTCGTTCAGCAATCGCCGCGGCATCATGTTGCTCCTCGCGGGCTTTGCCGGAGTGGCGCTGCTGCTGTCAGCGGTCGGCATCTACGGGGTGCTGGCCTATGATGTCTCGCGGCGCACGCGCGAAATCGGCATCCGCAGCGCTCTTGGGGCCACCCGCCGTCAGGTCGCCGGGTTGATTGTGTCCCAGGGATTGTCGAAGACTCTCATTGGCGTCGGGCTTGGAATCGTCGGAGCGACTTTGCTCAGCCGGTACCTGACGAGCCTGCTTTTCGAGGTCAAGCCCCTCGATCCATCCGTCTTTGTCGCTGTCTCACTCTTGCTTGTCGTCGTCGCCGCGATGGCGAGCTGGCTGCCGGCCCGGCGGGCGGCGATGGTTGATCCGGTGATCGCCCTGCGGGCGGAGTGAGCGCTGCGCGGAAAGGGCAGATCTCGTCGAAATTCTTCTAGCTTTGAGCTGGTCGCCGGAAACTCCAGTGATTTGATGGTGCTAGCATGAAGCCGCCATCCCCAGTGATTTTTGCGTGCCGACGAATTCGGCTGCATCTCCTCGCGACTGCTCTAAGTCTGGGCCTGCCGGCCGCGCTCGCGGCCGCGCCCGCCCAGCCGGCCGGCACGGCGCCAGCGGTGATCCGGCTCGAAGCGGAGACCGGCCAGCGGGCAGGCAATGTTGCGGTTGCGAACACTGGGGAAGGCTTTTCCGGCACGGGGTATACGACCGGTTTCAAGGCGGACGCCGACCGGCTGATGCTGACTTTCGCCGCCCGGGCTGGCCTCTACGAGATTGCGATTCGCTATCGTTCGCCCGTGAAGGGCTTTTTATACAACGTCAACGGGCTCACGCTCTCCGGAAAGTTTGCCGATTCGAAGGGCGCCTTCACCGAACAGCGTTTTGGCAAGGTGGAGTTGCGCGAGGGCGAGAACACCATCGCGATTTATGGCGGTTGGAAGGATTACGAGATCGACCGGGTGGACCTGACTCCGGTGGCCGTGCTTCCGGCCTTGCGTAAACCGGCGGCGACCCTTTGCGACCCGCAGAGCATTCCGGCAGCCCGGGCGTTGATGGCCTACCTCGTGGAACAATATGGCGACCGCACGCTCTCCGGCACCATCGAGGGCCCGGACGTCGACTATGTGCGCAAAGTGACCGGCCAGTCGCCCGCGATCGTCGCGGGCGACATGATCAATGTCGGCACAAGTTCGATCCGGTACCTGGGGGTGGTTCCCGGTGAAACCGAACAGATGATCGAAGAGGCGCGGCAGGGGCATATCCTCTCGTATTGCTGGCACTGGCGCTCGCCCTCGGGGCTGCTCGACACCACGGTGGTCCGCCCCGACGGGACCAAGCAGGACGCGCGCTGGTATATGGGTTTCTACGCGCGGGCCACGACCTTCGATCTGGAGGCGACGCTGGCCCATCCCGAGGGCGCGGACTATGCGCTCTTGCTGACCGACATCGACATGGTCGCCGGCGAATTGCGCAAGCTCGCCGACTGGGGCATTCCGGTGTTGTGGCGCCCGCTGCATGAGGCGGAAGGTGGATGGTTTTGGTGGGGCGCCAAGGGACCCAAGCCGTTCCTCCAGCTCTGGCGCCTCCTGCACGACCGTCTGACCAACGTCGACGGCCTGCACAATCTCATCTGGGTCTACACCGGAACCGCCAATTCGGACTGGTATCCCGGCGATGACGTCGTCGACATCATTGGCATCGACGAATACCCGGCCGACGTGCGGGATCCGCTCAGCGCGGTTTGGGACGACGGGCAGGCCCGGTTCGGCGGCCGCAAGCTCGTCGCCCTGAGCGAATTTGGCGGCGCGCCGGATTTGGCGGGTGCCCGACGACTCGGGGTGACCTGGGCCTATTTCGCCTCGTGGAACAAGGATCTCGGCCCGATGAAAATGGAGCGGGCCACGCTGAAGCGCATCTACACCGATCCATGGGTGATCAATCTCCCTGATTTGCCAAAGAACCGCTGGGCGCCGGCCGCCGAGAAAACGGTGCATTGAGCCAAAAACACGCGGTTGGAATTGTGGGGCGGGGTCGCCGAACCTCGCCATTCCTCCGGAGACGAGGCGGGATTGGCGACCACGCCCTACAGTCATTCGATGAGCCCACGATCATTCGAAAAGCAGGTCCAACTGCATGATCCCGAACGCTGCCGGAACACGAGATCCACGGTTTGACGCGCCCCTCCCGGTCCGCCACGATGCTCCATCGTGAGTTTGAAAAACACGGTCCTCTTG
>CAVRNM010000183.1:0-32071 GCA_963722225.1 uncultured Verrucomicrobiae bacterium | reverse complement strand
GTGTAGTGTAACACAAGTTCCTGTCATAAATATCTGGACTTTCCCTGGGTCGGCGGTCAGCTTGGAGCATGAAACGAAACGGACGAGCAGTGACGCCGGTGACAGTGACGGAAGAGGAGCGTGCCCACTTGGAGGCTTTGACTCGCAAGCGGAACGCCCCGGCTCGGGAGGTGAGCCGCGCCCGGATGATTCTGCTCGCGGCCACGGGTTGCAGTAATACCGAGATCGCCCGCCGCACCTCGGTGTGGGCTCCCACGGTTAGCTGCTGGCGGCGGCGGTTTAATCAACGGGGACTGCTCGGGCTGACGGAACTGCCGCGGAGCGGTGCCCCGCGTCAGATCACCGACGAGGCGGTTGAGCAGGTTGTGCGCACCACCCTGCAGCGGACCCCGGAAGGAGCGACCCATTGGAGCACGCGCCGGCTGGCCGCGCGGCTGGGCTTGTCGCATCAAAGCATCGCTCGGATCTGGCGTGCTTTCGGCCTGCAGCCGCATCGGGCCGAGGTGTTTAACCTCTCCACCGACCCCTATTTTGTGGCGAAGGTGCGCGACGTGGTCGGGTTGTATATGAATCCGCCCGCCAACGCTTTGGTGCTGTGTGTGGACGAAAAAAGCCAGATCCAGGCCTTGGAGCGATCCCAACCGATCCTGCCGCTGCGTCCCGGCCATCCCGAAGGCCAGAGTCACGACTATTTCCGCCATGGCACCACCTCGCTGTTCGCGGCGCTGGACGTCGCCACCGGACGGGTCATCGGCAGCCTCAAACCCCGGCACCGCAGCCGCGAGTTTCTGGCTTTTCTGCGCCAGATCGAACGGGAGGTGCCCGCCGGCCTCGAGATCCACCTGGTCATCGACAACGACGCCACCCACCAGACCGCGACCGTTGTCCGCTGGCTGCGCTCGCGGCCCCACTGGGCGCTGCATTTCATCCCGACCCATTCGAGCTGGCTGAACCAAGTAGAGCGCTGCTTTGCCTTGATCACCAACCAGTCGATTCGCCGCGGTTCCTTCTCCAGCGTACCCCAACTCAAGGAAGCTATCCTCGACTACATCGACCGTCATAATGCCCGCCCGAAGCCGTTCCGCTGGACCGCCACGGCCGATTCCATCCTCGGCAAGGTCGCAGCAATATGTAATGAACTTCGGTGACATTACACTAGGGGCTCTCCGAAAAGTCTGGAAGGAACCGTAGGGGCGCAGGCTTGCTGCGCCCCTACGGATGTTCCGCAGAATCGGATTCAACCGACTTTTTGGACAGCCTCTAGGCAATCGACGGCCCCGCGGGCGGTTCAGGGGCAGGTTGATTGGATTTTGCACTTTGCCGTGGCTTGGTTCTCTTTCGTGTTTTTCGTGTCTTTCGTGGTGAACAAATGAATGATCAGACGATGCTGAAAGTCGAGCGGCTGACAAAGACCTACGTCACGGCGGCGGGCCCGTTGACCGTGCTGCGGGACGTGACGCTGGAGGTGGCGGCGGGCGACACGCTGGCGGTGGTGGGCCCTTCCGGCAGCGGCAAGACAACCCTGCTCGGCCTGTGTGCCGGGCTCGACGAACCGACGGCGGGGACCGTCACCCTCCAGGGTGCGAATCTGGGCCGCCTGACCGAGGACGGGCGCGCGCTCCTGCGCAATGCCGTTGTTGGCTTCGTCTTCCAGAACTTCCAGCTGATTCCCACCCTCACGGCCCTGGAAAACGTCCTGGTCCCGCTGGAGCTGCGGACCGACATCCGGCGGAGCGCCGGCGCCGGCTTCGCGCCAGTGGAGGGTGGCCCGGGCGACGGTCTGGCGGAGGCGCGCGCGTTGCTGGAGCGCGTGGGCCTCAGTGACCGGCTGGGACACTACCCGCTGCAGCTTTCCGGCGGCGAACAGCAACGTGTTTCGCTGGCGCGCGCCTTCGTCAACCGGCCGAAGATCCTGTTTTGCGACGAGCCGACGGGCAACCTCGACGATGAAACGGCGCAGGCGATGATGGACCTGGTCTTCGGACTCAACCGGGAGCGCGGCACCACGCTCGTGCTGGTGACGCACAATTTCGATCTGGCGAGGTGCTGTTCGCGAACCATCCGGCTGCACGGCGGCGCCGTGGTGGACGACGGGAAGATTTGAGGGCCCACGGAACACACGGAAGGCACGGAAAGGATCGCAAGTGAGCAAATTGATCCACGAGGCAGAAACCTACCAGATACTCGGGGCCTGCTTTGAAGTGTACAAAGAGAAAGGCTGCGGGTTCCTGGAAGCCGTCGACCAGGAATGTCTGGAGATTGAGTTTAGACTACAGGGCTTTCCGGCGAAACTCCATGTGGTGCTACCGCTGAGTTATAAGGGGCAGCCTCTGAGCAAACATTACGAAGCCGACTGCGTTTGCTACGACTGTATCCTTGTCGAGATCAAGGCAGTCTCTGGAATGGTGGATGAACATCGGGCGCAGGTCATTAACTATCTTAATGCCACGGGTCTGAAGGTCGGCTTGTTGGTCAACTTTGGGCATTTTCCCAAGGTTGAGCATGAGCGTTTCGTCTTGTGAATACTTCTGCGTGTTCCGTGGGCAGTCTATGAGCTTTGTCTTAAAGATGGCGTGGCGGGATTCCCGCGCCAGCCGGCGGCGGCTGGCGCTGTTCTCGCTTTCCATCGTGCTGGGCGTCGCCGCTCTCGTTGCCATTGGCTCATTCCGCGACAACCTCCGGCAGGCCGTGGCGGACCAGTCCAAGACCCTGCTCGGCGCCGATCTGGCGGTGACTTCGCGGCAGAAGCTGCCGGCAGAGGCGCGCGCCTTCCTGGACGGTCTGGGTGGCGAGCAGGCGCGCGAAACCGCGTTTTCGTCGATGATCGTGTTCCCGACCCGCGGGGGCCAGACGCGGATCGCGCAGGTGCGTGCGCTCGAGGGCGGCTTTCCGTTCTACGGCGAGGCCGTGACGGCGCCGGCGGAGGCGCTCAAGCAACTCGGCGCCGGCGAAGCCGCCGTAGTCGAGGATACGCTGATGACGCAGTTTGGCCTGCAGGTGGGTGATCCCATCCGGGTGGGGGAGGCGACATTCACCATCGCGGGAGCGTTGCAGAAGATCCCCGGGGAATCGCCCGCTGTGGCGATGCTCGCGCCGCGGGTCTACCTCCCGTTGCGCGCGCTCGAGCGGACCCACCTGGTGCAGACGGGCAGCCTGGTGCGCTACCGCACCTATTTCAGATTTCCCCCCGGCTTCGACGTTGAAGCCCTGGTCCGCCAGCTGCGCGAGCGGTTTCGCGGGCTGCAGCTCGGTTTCGACACGGTTGAGCAGCGGAAGCGCGACCTCGGGCGGGAGCTGGACAACGTGGAGTCCTTTCTGAACCTGGTTGGTTTTATCGCCCTGCTGCTGGGCGCGATCGGGGTGGCGAGTGCGATGCAGGTTTATGTGCAGCAAAAGGTGGCGACCATCGCCGTGCTCCGCTGCCTCGGCGCCACGGCTCGCCGCAGCTTCGCGGTGTACCTGTGCCAGGGGCTGGGACTCGGCTTGCTGGGGGCGGCCCTGGGCGCCCTGCTCGGGCTTGCCGCGCAGCTGGCGCTGCCGGCGGTTTTTCGGAGTTTTCTCCCGGTTGATGCGCCGGTGTTCGTCTCCTGGCCAGCGGTGGGCGGCGGGGTGGGCGCCGGACTTGGAGTCTGCCTGCTCTTCACCTTGCTGCCGCTGTTGTCCATCCGGCGGGTGTCGCCCCTGCGCGCGCTGCGCACGGGTTATGGCGAGGATGTCCCCAGGCGCGATCCTTGGCGGGGGATCTTGTACGGCCTCATCGCGCTGGCGGTTTTTGGGTGCGCCTGGTGGCAGGCCAACCGATGGCAGCGCGGTCTCGGTTTTGCCCTGGGGCTGGCGGCCACGTTGGGCGTGCTCACCGGGGTTGCCCGGGTCCTCGCCTGGGCGGCGCGGCGGTGGGTTCCCCGGCGGCTGCCCTACGTCTGGCGGCAGGGATTGGCCAACCTGTACCGGCCGAACAATCGCACGGTCCTCCTGTTGGTGTCGCTCGGTCTGGGCACGTTTCTGGTCCTGACGCTGTACCTGACGCGAGCGTCGCTGCTGGCGGAGTTTCGCGGTTCCACGGGCGAGGATCGGCCGAACCTGCTCTTCTTTGATGTCCAGGACGACCAGCTGGCCGGCGTCGAGGCGGCGCTGCAGGCAGGGGGCGCGTCCGTTCGGCAGGAGGCGCCGATCGTCACCATGCGGATCAGCGCGCTGAAAGGCCGGCCCGTGGAGGAGTTGTCGCGCGATCGGGCGCCGGGCCGGGGCGGCTGGGCGCTGCGCCGCGAGTATCGCTGCACCTACCGGGGGACGCTCGCGGAAACGGAGAGAATCGTCGCGGGATCGTTCGTGGGCCGCATGGGCGCGGGAACGGATGTGGTGCCGGTCTCGGTCGAACAGGGGCTGGCGAAGGAGCTGCAGGTGCAGATCGGAGACGAGATCACCTTTGACGTTCAGGGCGTGCCCATCCGCACCCGGGTGGGGAGCCTCCGAACGGTGGAATGGCAGCGGATGCAGGCCAATTTCTTCGTGGTGTTTCCCGAAGGAGTGCTCGAGGCCGCGCCGAAATTCTTCGTCGTCGCGACGCGGGCGCGTTCCCCCGCGCATTCGGCGGCCCTGCAGCAGGCGGTGGTGCGCGCGTTTCCGAATGTATCCGCCATCGACCTGGGCCTCGTGCTGCAGACGCTGGATGCGATTTTCGCCAAGGTGGCGCTGGTCGTGCAGTTCATGGCGCTGTTCGTGGCGCTGACGGGCGTGGTCGTGATGGCGGGAGCGGTGCTAACGGGCCGATTCCAAAGGGTGCGGGAAAGTGTGCTGCTGCGCACGCTCGGCGCCACGCGCCGGCAGGTGCAAAGGATCATGCTCGCCGAGTACAGTGTGCTCGGCCTGCTGGCATCGGCCACCGGCAGCCTGCTGGCCGTCGGTGCGGACTGGCTGTTGGTCCACTTCGTCTTCGAAACGCGTTTTGCCCCGTCCCCATTGCTGCTGTTGGTAGCCGTCGGCGCGGTCACGACCGTGACGGTTGTCACCGGGTTGCTGGCCAGCCGCGGAGACTGCGATCATCCACCGCTCGCGGTGCTGCGGCAGGAAACGTAGGAATCCGCCGCGGCGGATTCCTAGTCGAAATCTTCGACGGGCAGGAGCCGCGAGGGGCCTTTCGCCGCGGGGATCCTCGCGATGGCGGCGCAGCACTGTTCCATCGCGGCGCGATTCGCGGTATGCGTCATCAGGATCAACGGCACCGTCTCTCCTTCGTGCCCTTCCGGCTGGATGATCGACGAGATGCTGATGCCGCCGGTGCTGAGGATGGCCGAGATTTTTGCGATCACGCCCGGGCGGTCCATCACGTCGAGGCGGAGATAGAAGCGCGAGGAGGTCTCCGCCAGCGGAACAACGCTGCCCTTGGTGGCATGCGGGACGAAGGCCGGCACGCGCTGCGGCGTGCCGTGGCGCCGATCAAGCGCGGCGTCGGCCAGATCGCTCAGGACCGCGCTGGCGGTGGCATCCTTGCCCGCGCCGCGCCCGTAATAAAGCGTGTCGCCGATGGGGGAGCCCGAGATGAAGACCGCGTTGAAGACGTCGTTGACGCTCGCCAGCACATGATGGTCGGGCACCAGCGTTGGACTGACCGAGACGCTGATGCGGCTGGCGGCGGGTGAGGCCTTCTTCCCGGCGCGACCGGCCGGCGCGACCGTCTTTACGATGCCGAGCAGCTTGATGGTGTACCCGAGCTGGCCGGCAAAACGGATGTCGAGCGGGGTGAGCTGCCGGATGCCTTCGACGTGGATGTCGTGGTGGTTCACCCAGAACCCATGGGCCAGCGAGGCGAGGATGCCGATCTTGTGGGCTGCATCGTGACCGTCGATGTCGAGCGTCGGATCGGCCTCGGCGTAACCGTGCCGCTGGGCGTCGGCGAGCACGTCGGCAAAGGAGGCGCCTTCCCGCTTCATCCGGGTGAGGATGTAGTTGCAGGTGCCGTTGACGATGCCGTAGATCCGGTCGAACCGGTTGCCGACCAGGCTCTCGCGCACGACCTTGATGATGGGGATGCCGCCGGCGACACTGGCCTCGTAGTAGAGATTGGTCCCAAATTTGCGGGCCGCGGCGAACAGTTCCGGGCCGTGGGCGGAAAGCAGGGCTTTATTCGCGGTGACGACCGGCTTGCCCCGTTCGAGCGCCGCGAGAATCATCGTCCTGGCGATGCCGGTGCCGCCGACCAGTTCGATCACCACCTGTACGGCGGGATCCTCGACCACCTCGCGCCAGTTCAGCGTCATAACCGACGGCGAAATCGGATAGGGGCGCGGTTCGTCGAATGCCTTGACTGCGACCTTGCCGATGCCGAGCCGGAGGCCGATGCGGGCGGCCATGAGGTCTGCATTCTGCTGGAGGGCGTGAAACACGCCGCTGCCCACGGTGCCGCCGCCGATCATGCCGATGTTGACTTGGTCCATAAACGAACTGGAGCAAAGACCAAGAAACCCGCCCCGACAATCCCGATCCGTCGGAAGTTGGTCAGCCTTGCTTTGAGCCCGGCCAGGACTGCATGGAGCCGACTAAGAGATTGACTGTCATCAGCGTCCGCGCCTTCGTGAATCGGCGCTCGGGCCCGCTATTTTCAAGCGTGCCTGCAACCTCCTGATGCCTGCAGACGTCATTGTCGGTAAAGGTGATACTTTGAAGATCGTGGTTTTGAGTCTCGGGCTGCTCCTGCTGGTCAGCTATATCGACTATGTCACCGGCGATGAGTTTCTTTTCTTTGTCTTCTATTTCATTCCAGTCGCGTTGTGTGCGTGGTATATCAGCCCGTCAGGCGGCTTTGGCATGGCGTTTCTTAGCGGGATTGCCTGGTGGCTTGTCGACCGGCTTAGCGGTCATCATTACTCGGTCGCCTTTTTCAGCTACTGGAATGGGTTCATCTGTTGGGTTGCCTTTACGGTGATCGGTCTGGTGGTCGGGCAGCTCAAGCGGACGCTGGACAAACGCCAGCAAATCAACGCGGAACTCACCAAGGCGCTCGCCGACCTGCGGCACTCAACCGAAAAGATCCGGGAATTGCAGGAGAATTTACAGGTGGTCTGCGCCTGGACCAAGCAGATCCAGGTCGAAGGCAAATGGATCTCAATCGAGGATTTTCTGACGAACTTCCTCAATATCCACTTGACCCATGGAATCGCTCCGGAAGCAGTTCGAAACCTCGTGGCGGAAAGCGAGAACTACTTCCGGAAAGGCCAATCGGGCTCGCAGAGGGAGAATTGAAACGCGACAGCGACAGGCCCCGACGTCGGCTCTTTGCTTGCCGGAGATCCCAAGGTCGGGCGGCCGCAGGCCATGGAATCACCAAATCGTAGGACCACCGCGGAATCGGAGAGGTTGGCATCTTTCGTGATCAGCGGCAGTCGGTGGATCCGTCCTCCGCCCAGATGGTGCGCGTTGTCCCCAACGCGCTGAGCCGAGGTGGGGCTCGGCAGTCCCCCATGCGTCCAAAGCGTCTTGTGGACAAGTCGCTCCACCCCTGGAAATCATTATATGATGCGAAGTTCAATAGGGCGAATCCGCGCAGCGGATTCCAAAAGGATGCGCGACCGCGCATCCTTGCGCACCCCTACCAGTCGCCGAGCGTCTCGATGCAGGCCGCGGAGCCGTCGCGCTGCCAGACATCGAGCTGGGCCTGGTCCTTCAACTGCTGGCCGCGGGCGCGCGGGACAACGGCAAAGGCGTTTGTGCATTCCGCCAGCGCCGTCATGTCGCCCCAGAGTTTCTCAAACTGCGCCACGGGGTACACGTCTTCCTGCCCGTGGCCCCAGCGCTTCTTGACCTCCTTCAGCGTCACGTAAGTCGGCATGCGCGCCGCGAGCGATCGCACGGCGGCGGCCGTTTTTGCTGAGTCGGCCAGCTCACCGCGGCCTAACCCGAACAGCGCGAGCAGCCGGTCGATATCCACCCAGCAGGTGTTCGTGCTGTAATAGGTGAGCGCAAACTCGTCCTCCTCGCGGGGCAGCGCCAGGCCCTCCACCATGCGCACGCGACCGTCGATCCGACCAAGACCGCCGCCATGGTCTTCCACCCGTTTGGGGATCACCTCCCAGCCGAGGGTGGCGCCGGAGGCCCGGAACCAGCCGAGCATCGCGGGATCCGGCGTTGCGCCGAGCGTGTCGACGTTGTGCACGAGGAGAGTGCGCAATCCCGGCTGCGCCGCCAGCAGACGCGCCAGCACGCCGTTCTTGAGCAGATTCGGAATCTCGAACCAATGGCCGACCGGGTGCAGGCACTGCCCCGGCAGATTATCGGTGTAGTCGCCGGCTTCGCCGGTTTGCCGGGCCCAGGCCGTCAGCGCGGCGCGCACGCTTTCGCGCATTTTCTCCTTCTGTTCGTCGAGCTTTTGCTGCGCCGTCTCCTGCCAGGCAAACTGCAGATCGCGCACCGTCGGCACGAGCCGCAAGCCGATCGAGCGTCCAGGCGAGAGCCATACGGAGCGTTCGAGCGCGTCGCCGGCCGTCTCGCGCAGGTACCGTTCGATCGGCGCGTGCGTCAGGTAGCTCGTGGTGAAAACGTGAGGGATGACCGTGCCGAAGGTCCGCGAAGTCTTTTTCGTCTTGGCGAGGTGGACGTCGATGAAATTCCGGTGACGGCCGGCGAGCTTCGCGAAGGGATGGAGTCCCTTGACGACCCCGGCTCCCTGCGTCCAGCGGCTGCCCACTCCGGCGGCGTAGGTGACAACGGCCACTTCGCCCGCCCGCAACGCGGCTTCGCCCGGGCGGCGGAAATCCGGCGAGGCGGCCGAGGCGTCGAACAGGGACTCGGCCGGCACGTCTTCTATCTTGGCCGTGGGCGGGAGGCGGTTCATCGCCAGCCCGATCCGCCCGCCGCGCAGGTCAGCGCGGATCTGTTCATGCTGGACCCGGTCAAATCCGTTTTCATCCAGCAGGGCGTCGAGCCGGCCGGCATCCGCGGCGGCCTCGGCCGACGGCAGCAGCCGGTCGAGCAACGACGGCAGGACGGCGGCAAATTCCGGCTGGTGGCGCGCCGCCTGCGTGAATTGCTGCAAATCGGTGCGCTCACGCGGCGTGAGGTGGCGCGCCTCCTGCCGCAGGCAGCGCGGCACGGACTGCTGGTAGTAGCCGGCCGGCAGCAGCGCGTCCGCGCCGGTCAGCAGCGCGGCCACGGAGCCGTGTTCGTTGATGGCGAAATCATAGACCACCGGATCCATCGCAAACGGCAGCGCGGTCTCCAGCTCGCGCTTGGCCGCCAGCATGATCTCCTGCAGCCGCTCCTGGCCCTCCCGCCGGCGGGCCGGCGCGAAAATGAAGCCCATGCCGCCGCCCGACATGCCGCCGAGCATCCAGAACCCCCAGAAATCGTCGCCGAACGCGGCCTGCGTGCGCTGGATCAGGCGCTCGGTGTAGAGGTTGCTCACCCACGGGATGATGGTCTGAAGCGGGCCGAAAAAATTGGCCGTCAGCGAGCGGCCCAGCGCCCGCACCTCCCCCGCGGCGAGCTGGCGGAGGATTTCGTCAAGCGTGGCGACGGCCTGGTGCCGCGCGGCCCACTCGGCCTCGCTGCGCAGCAGGTATTTTTCCGTCACCATCTCGAGAATCGGGCCGACATTCTGCGCCATGCCGCCGTGCACGAGAACGAGGGAGTCCTGCAGCCGTTCGCGCGCCGCCGCCGGGATGCGGTCCGGCCCGAGCAACGTATGGCGGGGCAGGAGGCAGCCACGGCTGAACCCGTGCTCGACGTCGTCCGGTTGCGCGGTGACGCCTTCAATGAGCTTGATGCCGGGCCAGACGCCGCCGGAATCCTGCCAGCCGCCGCCGGATCCGCCGAGCCATTCCCCCAGAATCGCCCGCGCGGCCACCATGCGCCGCTCGGGCTCCTCCATCGGTCCCGTTAGCGTCCGGATCTGGCTTGTGGCGCGCATGCAGGCGCTGATGAGCGCGCCGAGCAGGTTGGTGGACACGGCGAGCCGGGACCCCTTGGGGATGCGATTGACGTTGCTGACCAGCTCGAAGCCCCGGCCGGATCCGCACATGACGCCCAGCAAATCCGCGAGCTTCGCCCCGGAGCGTTCGATGCCCGGAGGCACGAGTCCGGCGGCGATGATCGCAGCTTTCAACAAGCCGAGATAGTCGCGGCCGAAGTCGAACACCTCATCGAGTTCCCGCACTTCCGCCGCCGCTTCAAGATCGACGCTTGCCAGACGGATGACCGGCTCGTCGATGATGCGGAAATACGCCTCGACCGGCGGGCGCGGCGCGGCATCGCGGCCATGCAAGCCCAAATCGATGGAAACATTGAGCACCCGGGCGCCCTCGGGGAAATCCATGCCGAGGAAAAAGATGTCGCTCCAGCCGCAGTGGGTCAGGTCCATCCGCACGGGAGTGCGTTCGCGCAGGACCGGGTGAGGCGTGTCGCCGCCGCCCGCGCGCACCAGCTCGGGCCGCACGCGCAGCGGCTGGTCCAGCGGATGGCCGAGGCGGAAAATCCACGCGTTGCCCCGCGTCGCCCGGACGGTGTGCCGCACCTGATCGGCGAGGGTTTGGAAACCGAGCGCGTGGTAGGCGGCGGCCAGGGCGCTGGAAAGGGTTTCGTTGGCGCCCTGTGCCTCCTGGGCGCGCAGAAACCCGGTGATGGCCTCCTCGAAACGCCGCTCGAGCACCCGGCTGAAGCCGGCATAGGGCACCCGGCCGGTGCGCGGGAAATCGGGTCGCGCCGGGAGGTGGTAGCGATGGATGGCCGCCAGGAAAAACAGGGCGCGGACGCGGCGGTACAGGTTGGTTTGCCGCCGGCGGTAGAGTTCGAGTTCGCCGCAGGCGCGCAAAAGCTCGGCCGTCGGACGGCCGTCGCACCAGCGGGCGATGGCGAGGTCCCGGGTTTCCGGCGCCTCGGCCTCGATGATGTCGGTGACGCGAAGGCTCATGGGAATTTGCATTTTGCAGCCGGATGGGCTCAACGTCCGACCGGCTGCTAGCGGGTCGCGAGCAGTTCCACGAGTTGCGTGAGCATCCGGTCGCGGTCGCGGCCGGCGAGGGTCAGCGCGAGCTGGGCGAACAGCAGGCCGTACGGCGCCCCGATGTCATAGCGCCGACCGGCGACGTTGAAGGCCAGGTAGCGGCGGCGCGCGGCCAGCGCGTGCAAAGCCGGGGACAGCCCGACGGGGCGGCCGCCGGCGGCGGCGCCCTGTTCCGTCAACAGGTCAAACACCTCCGGGGGCAGCACATGCATCCCGAAAAAACAGAGATAGTAGCCGGCCCGCAGCCCGGGAACCAGCAACTGCTGTTCCGCCACCGTGGGCGTGGGCTTTTCCAGCACGGTCTCGATCTGGTAGAGGGGACGTTCACCTCCGACGAGTCGCCCGCCCACGGTGCCGTAAGCCGTCAGGAGGCTCTCATGCGTTGGCTGGACGGCGGAGACGGGCGCGTCCTCGAACTCCGCGACGCCGACCAGCTGCCGGGCGCAGCTCGTCGGACCATTCGCGACGTGCAGATGATCGCCGACGAGGTGCAGAAACGCCTCCCCGCTGATAAAGTCGCGCCCGCAGAGCACGGCGTGACCGTAACCGCCCGGATCGCGTTGAACCACGAAGCGCACGCGATCGCGCAGGGTGCCGCTCGCGGCGGCGTAGGCGGACTCGTCGCCCGGGCAGACCACCACGCAAAACTCCTCGATGCCAGCGGCGGCGGCTTCCTCGAGAATGATCTGCAGGGCGGATTTCGATTCGCCCTGCTGGTCGATCAGCATCTGGAGGGGCAGGGAGCGTTGCCGGGGATTGGCCGCAGTGATGAGGGCTTTTCGGACTTTCATGGCGGGGGTTCGGCGGGAGACAACCACCGCCGGAGTTTGGTCCGGGCCCAGAACAATGCCAGGGATGAGCGGAGACAACCCGAAAGCGGAACTGCTGCTCCGCGGTTGACCAGCGCGGCTTTATGAATAGTAAGTCCGGCTCCCGTGCGGCGAGTCGTCGCTGATCCGGGAACGATTGCGGATCCCGCATCGCCGCCCTAGGATCGATTGCGGCCGTCCATCGGCTGAACGCGAGCATGAAGACCAAATCCAAACTTTACCTCCATCATACCGAAGCCTCCCGCGGACCCCGGATTCCCCGCCGCTACGACACTCGTTTCAAGGCCAGTCCCTCGTATCGCGCGGAATTGCCCGACATGATGGCGGCCAGCGAGGCCATCGATGGGGCGAAGGTGGGTATTCAACAGGTGGGGGTGGCGAATTTTCGCCTCCCGATCAAGGTGCGCACGAAGCGCAGCGGGGTTCTGACCGTGGAGGCGCGGGTGACGGGAACCGTTTCACTCGAGGCCGAGCTCAAGGGCATCAACATGAGCCGGATCGTGCGGTCATTCTACGAGCACAAGGATGGCGTGTTCACGCTGGAGTGGCTCGGGCGGATTCTGGCCTCCTATCTGCGGCGGATCAAAAGCAAGGAGGCCCGGCTGAAGGTCGCATTTTCCTATCCCATCCCGCAGCGCAGCCTGCGCAGCGGGCTGGAAGGCTGGCAGTATTACGAGGTCGCCTACGAGGCCGGGTTGACGCACACGGGGCGCTACCGGCGTTTCATCCATTTCGATTTTGTCTACTCGTCCGCCTGTCCGTGTTCGGCCGAGCTGGCGGAACATGCGCGCGACCGGCGGGGGGTTTACTCGATCCCGCACTCCCAGCGCAGCAAGGCGCGGGTCAGCGTGGAGGTTGCGCCCGGCCGGAAACTCTCCCTCGAGGATTTGCACGCCCATTGCCTCAAGGCGCTCCAGACGGAGACCCAGGTGATGGTGAAGCGCGAGGATGAGCAGGCGTTCGCTGAGCTGAACGGAGCCTATATCAAGTTTGTCGAGGACGCCGCGCGTCTGCTTTATCGCGAGCTGAACGGCGACCCGCGGATCCGGGATTTTCAGGCCGCCTGCGCCCATCTCGAATCGCTGCATTCCCACGACGCGGTCAGCGTGATCTGCAAGGGCGTGAAGGGCGGGTATGCGGCGGACTTCCTGGATTTTGGACAGCTCGTTTGCTGAGCATTTTATGTAGCCGGGGTCGCCGATTCCGGCTTTCCCCCGAAGCCTCGGCGAAGACGGGACCGGTCTCACCGAGGCCGGCGGCAACGGCGCGAGCGCTGTCCTATGGGAGCGCTGGCGTGACGGCACTATGCTGCGATCTTGGGAAATCTTTTCGTTGCAGATTGCGTGATGGAAAGATCGGTGGTCGGGCGGATTGCGGTCGCTTCGCTTCATTCCGCCTGCGCGAGAACAGGCAAATCGATTGTTGATAAGGATCTTAGGACAAAAAGGGCTCCAACTGGCACGGTTTGCGCATTGGGTGAGGGCAAAACCGGCAACCTGGGTTCTTAAGTCCTTTCCCGAACATGAAGTGGCCAAACGCAATAGGGTTCTGCCTAGTGGGTCTGAGCATGCTGTGGCTCCCGACGCTGGCGCCCGGCTTTTTGAGCTCCAATTCTGCCGCGGGCATGGGTACCCGGGAGCTCTGGCTCCTATTCATGGGGACCATCAACACGTCGCTCGGCGCAGGAGTTTTGGGATGGCAGGCCATCAAGCAAACCTGGCGCATACCAGTCTGGATGGAACCCGTCGCCATGCCTCCGGCGACCACGGCACCCAATCCCGGCGCGCTTCCGCAGCCGAGCCAGGCATAGCCGAACCTGCGTGTTCGGATGTGGGGCGGGGTCGCCGAACCCCGCCGTGCCTCTTTGGGAAGGCCCGCGCGGCGCTGATTGGCGACTGGGCTACAGCAGTTCGCCCTGGGGTTTGCCCAGATGCCTGAGGCCGATGGCCTGGTAGCCTTTGGACGTCAGCACGCGACCCTGCGGCGTGCGCTGCAGGTAGCCCTCCATGATGAGGAATGGCTCGTGCACCTCTTCGAGCGTGTCCGCCTCCTCGCCGACGGCGACGGCGATCGTATTCATGCCGACAGGCCCGCCGGCATAATGCTCCGCCATCACCCGCAGGATGCGTTTGTCCATTTCATCGAGGCCGCGCACATCAATCTCGAGCAGTTCCAGCGCGGCCGCGGCGACTGGCCGCGTGATCCGGCCCTGGGCCTTTTCCTGCGCGTAGTCGCGGATGAAGTAGATGAGATTGTTCGCGATGCGGGGCGTGCCCCGGGCCCGCGTGGCGATTTCGCGGGCGCCGTCGTCGTCGAGCTCCACCTTGAGCAGGTGGCAGGACCGGCGGACGATGCCGAGCAGCGTCGCGGTATCGTAATAATCGAGGCGCGTCTGGAGGGTGAAGCGGCTGCGCAACGGCGCGGTGAGCAGGCCCGCGCGGGTGGTGGCGCCGACGAGCGTGAACTTGGGCAGGCTCAGCCGCACGCTGCGCGCGTTCGGGCCCTGGTCGATCATGATGTCGAGGCGGTAATCCTCCATCGCCGAATAGAGATATTCCTCAACCGTCTTCGGGAGGCGGTGGATCTCGTCGATGAACAGAAGGTCGCCCTCCTCCAGGTTGGTCAACAGGCCGGCCAGGTCGCCCGCCTTCTCGATCACCGGGCCGGAGGTGACGCGGACGTTGCGGCCCATTTCGGCTCCGAGGATGAAGGCCAGCGTGGTCTTGCCGAGGCCGGGCGGGCCGCTGAGCAGGATGTGGTTGAGCGCCTCGCCGCGGCGCTTGGCGGCGCCGACCATGACCTTGAGTCGCTCGACCGTCTTGGATTGTCCGGCAAAATCGCTGAACGCGAGCGGCCGCAGGGCCACGTCCGTCCCCGTCGCCGGCGCAGTCAGGGTGGAGTGCAGGAAACTCACACCTGCCGCGGGTGTGCTCGACAGCGGGTTTTTGTTTTTGGCTTCGGCCATGGCAGCAAGGATAAGGTCTGGGTGAAGGGCTGGGTCAAGCGGCGTCGGACTTCCGGGCCGCGGGCCTCAGCCGGTCCACGCCACGTCGGCGCCGAGGGTTTGGAGATTCTCCACGAAGCGTGGATGCGCGCGTTTGATGATCTCGGCGTTCCGCACAACGCTGCGGCCGGGAATGCTCGCGGCGACCATGTAAAGAGCCACGGCGGCGCGAATGATGTAAGGCGCTTCGACCACGGCGGGACGCAGTGGTCGCGCCCCAAAGACTATCACGCGATGGGGATCGCAGACGACAAGGTGGGCTCCAAATTTCGCCAGTTCCGGCAGCCAGGTGAATCCGCCCTCGTAAACTTTGTTCCAAAATTGGATCTCGCCGGGCGCCCGGACCGACAGCGCGATCATGCAGGGGAGAAGATCCACCGGAAAATACGGCCACGGCGCGGCTTCGATCTTGGGCAGCAGGTTGGCCGTGCGGGTGGATTCAACCGCCAGATTTTGACCGGCCCGCACCAGGGCCGCGGGGCCGTCATGGCTGATGGCCACGCCCAGCTTCGCAAAAGAGCGCGCGATCAGGTCGAAGTGGGCCGGCAGCGAGCGCTCGACCCGCACCTCGCCGCCCGTGATGGCGCCCAGCGCGAGGAAGGTGACGATCTCATGGTAGTCGCTGTTGATCGTGAACGTGCCGCCGTGCAACGCCTCGACGCCGGTGACGCGCAGCATGCTCGTGCCGATTCCCTCGATCCGGGCGCCCATGGCGTTGAGCACCGTGCAAAGGTCCTGGACGTGCGGCTCGCTGGCGGCGTTGATTAGCGTCGACTCTCCGTCCGCGAGCACCGCGGCCATGACGAAATTCTCCGTGGCCGTCACGGACATGTAATCCTGCCAGTACCGGGTGGCGCGGTAGCAGTCGGCGAGCGTCAGCGTCAATGCCCCGTCCCGGGTGCCCGTGGCGCCGAACGCCTGGAGGATCTCCAGGTGGGGGTCGAGCTCGCGGACGCCGAGCGAGCACCCCTTGGCGGTGGCCGGAATCACGATCTGCTTCATCCGCCAAAGGAGCGGAGCGAAAAGCAACACCGTCGAACGCATGCCGGCCGGCATCTCCGTTTTGAGCCGGCCCGTGTCGAACCGGGAGTGGTCAATCCGCATTTCACCCTTCGCCCGGTCCCAGGTGATCCGCGATCCTTGCGCGACGAAGAACTCGACCAGCTTCTCCAGGTCGGTGATATCCGGCACGTTCAACAGGCGCACTGGTTCGCCGGCGAGCAACGTGGCGCAAAAAATCGGCAGGGCGGAGTTCTTGTTCCCGGATGGAACAATGGTTCCGGATAGCGGCTTGCCGCCGTTGATGATGAGGTCGGCCATGGATCAGCAATGACGCGAAAGTGGAAGACTGTTTACACGCCATTCTGCCTGCCGGCGAGAAAGTTTGATCGGCTGGAAGCCGGCTCCTCCCGGGCCCGGACAGAAAAAAGGCGCCCATCGGTGGATGGACGCCCTCAATGCGTTTCGAAGCGGAACGGTTGGCAAGGCTTAACTGCCGGAGGGAGGAGGCCCGCCCTCGGGGCGGCCATCGCCGCGGTAGCCGCCGTTGCCGCGGAAGCCTCCACCGCCGTGGTGGCGGTGCCGGCGGTTGCCGTGGTGGCGTTGCTCGCCGCCAAAGCCCCGCTGCTCGCCGCGATAGCCGCGTTGGTCTCCCGAAGGTTGGCTGCCTGACTGGCCTTCGCGCGGGCCACGCTGATCCCCTTGGAAATGATGGTTGCGGCCGCCGCGACGTCGGCGACGCCGGTAGGGCCCGTTGGGGTTAAAGTCGCCTGGCCCGGGGGTTTCAGGCTGGGCTTCAAGTCTGGGCGCTTCGGCCGGCGAGCCGCCAAAGAGTTTCTTCACCCAACCAAACAAGCCGCCGGATTTCTTCGATTCCGCTGGCGCCGGGGCGGGCGTGGGTTCGCCCTGCGGCCGCCCATTGTCGAAGTTTCGCGCTGGCGGCGTGGAGTCGGCGCGAGGCTCGCGCGATTCGACCGGGCGGTCGTCGCGGCGTTCCCGCTCGGAGCGGAAGTAAGGCCGGTCGCCCCGCCGATCCTCGCGCCGTGGACGCTGTCCGCCATACGGAGGTTCTGCCGGTTGGCCTGGCTCGCCGCTGGGCTGGCTCGCCACATTGCGGAACGATTCGCTTTCCCAGTTCTGTTCAACATGTCGCGGTGCTTCCGGCGGAAGAATCTTCAACTCGGCCTTCTGCTCGGCTACGGCAGGTTCGGTGGGCGTTGATTCGACCGTTGGTGGACGGGACTCCGGGACTGCCGGTACGGCAGCCGCTTCCGGGGCTAGAGCCGCGGGAGCAGTGGGCGCAGGAATCGGAACCGGCGCTGGCGCCGGCGCGCTGGCGGGGGCGACAGTTTCCGCCGCCGGCGCAACGGGTGCCGGTGGAGCGAACGGATTCTTGTATTCGGTCGGAGCGGTGAGGATGGACACCGCGGTGGGTTTGTACTCGGCTGCAGGGGCGGCGGAGACCGCCTGGGGAGCAGGGTTGGTCGCACGCTTGCCGCGGGCCAGGCCGGAACCTCGGTTATTGCTGAACGGACCGGGCAGTGTGGGGGTCGTGGGCGGCGCGGTTGGCGCACTCGCAGTCTCGGTGGCCGCGATGGCGGCGCCGGACGGATCTGGATCTGACATGTTGTGTTATTTGTTGTGAAACGGCGCTCACCGTTGTCGGGAGCCGCCTGTGGTTTGTTGAGCGGCCCGCGGAACGCGTATCGCGCTCAACGCTGGCCATGAGAAAGCTACCATTCTCCAAAAGCTGGATGCCGGCAACTCCAAAAACCAACTACGGCACCGCCTTGCCGGATTGAGAGTTTCTTAACATGGCGCCGGTTAGGCTATTGCACGATCGCCGTCTTTCGTTGTCTGACGCAGATTACTGAGCCCATAGTCCGGGGCGGCAGCCTGTCCTGCGCGACCGCTAGGCCGGCGATTTCAATGCAATGTCGACGTCTGTTTTCAACCGGTGCAAGGTCGACGGCCTGAATGAAACATCTCCTGTTCGTCCTCCTGTTCATGTTCGGCGCGATCGCGGCCGGCGCCGCCGAACTCACGGTGTTCGCCGCGGCCAGCCTGTCCGACGCGCTGGGCGAGATTGCGCCGGCCTACTCCCGCGCCACCGGCCACACCCTGCGTTTCAACTTTGGGGCCTCCGGACTGCTGGCCCGCCAGATCCAGGAAGGGGCGCCGGCGGACGTCTTCTTTTCCGCCGACGAGTTGCGCATGGACCGGCTTGATCAGGCGGGCCTGTTGCTGCCGGGCACACGGCGCACGCTCCTGGGCAACACCCTCGTGGTGGTGGTCGCCACGCCGGAGGGCGCGCGGGTCGGGTCCCTGCCAGATCTCGCCGGGGCCAGTGTGCGCCGCGTGGTGATCGGCGACCCTGCGACGGTTCCCGCCGGCACCTATGCCAGGCAGTATCTTCAAAAGATGGGACTCTGGCCGCTGCTCCTCGGCAAACTCGTGCCGCTCGACAATGTCCGCGCTGTGCTCGCCGTTGTGGAGTCGGGTAACGCCGATGCCGGCATCGTCTACCGCACGGATGCGCTGATCTCGAAGAAGGTGCGGATCGCCGTGGAGGTTCCGCTCGCGGAGGGTCCCAGGATCACCTATCCTGCGGCTGTGATCACTACGACAAAACAACCCGCAGCCGCCCGCGCGCTGGTCGACTTTCTCGCAAGCCCTGCGGCGCAGGCCGTCTTTGTGCGGTACGGCTTTCTGCCAACGCGGGATTCCTGATTGGCGCGGCCCATCGGAGGCTCGCCATCATGTCCCGGTTCAGGCAAATCGTGAATCATGAATCGTAATTCGTGAATCGACTCCGCCGGTGTCCGACCTCCTTCGAGTCACTTTTTTCACTCTCGCGGTCGCCCTGCTCGGCACGACGCTGATCTTGCCGCCGGGCGTCGCGCTCGGATGGTTGCTGGCGCGGCGAAGGTGGCCGGGCAAGGCGGTGGTCGAGACGCTGGTCGCGCTGCCGCTGGTGATTCCGCCGGTCGCCACCGGCCTGATTCTGCTCAAGTTGTTTGGCCGGCACGGACTGCTCGGCCGTTTTTTCGAGGAGACACTCGGCGTTGAGATCGTGTTCACCTGGAAGGCGGTGGTGCTGGCGACGGCGGTGATGTCGTTCCCGTTGCTCGTGCGTACCGCGCGGGTGGCGTTTGAGGAGATCAATCCCCGGTTCGAAGAGGCGGCGTGCACGCTCGGGGCGGGACCGTGGGATGTCTTCTGGAGCGTGACGCGGCCGCTGGCCGCCCGCGGCCTGCTGGCGGGGTGCGTGCTGGCGTTCGCGCGGGCGCTCGGGGAGTTCGGCGCCACGGTCATGATCGCCGGCCTGATCCCCGGCCGGACGATCACGCTCGCGCTTGGCATTTACCACGAGGTCCAACTCGGCCGCGATGCCGAGGCCCTCAAGCTGCTGGCGGTCTCGGTCGTGCTCGCATTCGCTGCGGTGTGGTTAAGCGAGCGGCTCCTCCGCCGGAGGACAACATGACGGACGTTCCCATTCAGGGCGGGCAGGCATCGGGGCTGACCGCGTTCATCCAATTCCGTTTTCGCCTCGCCCGCGGTGGTTTCGAGCTCGATCTCGACCTGGCCCTGCCGGGCCGCGGCGTGACGGCGCTGTTCGGTCCCTCCGGGGCGGGGAAAACCACGTGTTTGCGCGCCATCGCGGGGCTGGAACGGGTGCCTGGCGGCTTCCTCGAAGTGGCGGGCGAGATCTGGCAGGATGAATCGCGCGGGATCTTCCGGCCCACTCACCGCCGCTCGCTGGGATACGTTTTCCAGGAGGCCAGCCTGTTTCCGCATTTGAGCGTGCGGCGAAATCTGGACTACGGCCGGCATCGCCGGCGCGCCGACGCCCCGCCGGTTGATTTTGATCACCTCAGCGAGTTGCTCGACATTGGGGCGCTGCTCGACCGGCGCCCCGACACGCTGTCCGGCGGCGAGCGTCAGCGGGTGGCCATTGCCCGCGCGTTGCTCTCCGGCCCGCGGCTCCTTCTCCTGGACGAGCCGCTGGCGTCGCTCGACCTCGCCCGCAAGAGCGAGATTCTGCCTTATCTTGAACGGCTGCATAACGAATTGGAAATCCCGGTGATCTATGTCAGCCATGCGATCGACGAGGTGGTGCGTCTCGCCGACCATCTGGTTCTGCTCGCGGGCGGGCGCGTGGCGGCCAGCGGTCCGCTCGCGGAGACGCTCGCCCGGCTCGACCTGCCCGGGGCGTTCGCGGACGACGCGGGGATGGTCATTGAAGGAACGGTCGGTGCCAGCGATCCGGATTACGGGCTGGTGCGGCTTGATTTTCCGGGCGGCTGGTCGCACGTGCCCCATGCCGCCGAGCCCGCCGGTCGACGGATGCGCTTTCAGGTCAAGGCGCGCGATGTGAGCGTGGCACTGGAGAAACCACGTGACACCAGCATTCTCAACCTGGTGCCGGCCCAGGTCGTGGCGGTGGCGGAAACCGCCGGCGCCGCGCATGTCCTCGTGCGCCTCGACGCCGGGGGCACGCCCCTCGTGGCCCGCCTGACGAGGCTCTCGCGCGACCGGCTCAGACTGGAGCCCGGAGCCGCGGTTTGGGCGCAGATCAAAGCGGTCGCCGTGCTGGCGTGACGGGATTCGGCGATGCTTGCGGCTGCAACTCGATAGAGGCTATCCGGAAATCTGTTGCGCTTCGCCATGGAGGGCGCTGCGCCGTCAGCGCCGCTCGGGATTTGGGCGGCGACCGCGCACCGCCCTCGCGGCTCCGTCATAACAGAGGGCAAGAAAACGGTTCGGTGACATCGCTCCGCTCAACTTCTGTAGCTGTCGGCTTATAGCTTGAAGCTCACACCTTGGCGTTGCGCCCCCGGCCCTCAGCCTCGCTTCAAATACGCCGGCGCCTGGGAACTCTGGTGAAGATCGCCGTAGCGCCGGCTGGACGGATAATATTCGGCGCCGAACTGGACCTTTCCGGCCACCGCTTCACCTGCGACCGACTCGATGAACGCCAGCGCCAGGTCAATTCCAGCCGAGACACCGGCGGCCGTCCAAATGTTGCCGTCGCGCACGACGCGCTCCTGCACGACGTCAACGCTTCCGAGTTCGGCGAGGCGCGCCAGTGAAGACCAGTGCGTGGTCGCCCGCCGCCCGGCGAGAAGGCCGGCGCGATGCAGGATGAACGATCCGGTGCAAACCGAAAGAACCGCTTGGCAACGCCGGGCTTGCTCGGCCACGAAGCGGACGAGGACGTCGTTGTCGACCTGCTCGCGCGTCCCCTGGCCGCCGGGCACCAACAAACAGTCAAGTTGGGGGCAATCGTTGAACGCGGTCGTCGGATCGATCGACAGTCCTTTCGCGCAGACGACCGGCTCGCGGGTTTGCGCAACCAAAAGGCGCGTCTCCGGTCCGTGCGGGATCTTGCCCCAGAGCGCGATCATTTCCCAAGGCCCGACGAGGTCGAGTTCCTCCAGTTCGGGGAAGAGCAGAAATCCAAAGTTCATGGCACGGAGACCTTGAGCGAATGCAAACGCGCCTGCAACACCGACACCGGCCTCCCGAGGTCAATCCGGCCGCCGGTCATGGGCGGAAAGACCAGCGCGGGTGGAAACAGAATCATCCTCATAAAAACAGAGACCGGACAGTGCCGACGATCGCCACAGTGCCATGGTCAATTCGGTCC
Organism: uncultured Verrucomicrobiae bacterium; assembly: GCA_963722225.1. GTDB lineage: Bacteria > Verrucomicrobiota > Verrucomicrobiia > Opitutales > Opitutaceae > Fen-1467. The sequence continues at coordinate 10,595 of CAVRNM010000183.1, read as the reverse complement.
GAGGAGACGCAGAAAGCAACAAAACGAGTGTGGCATGCCGGCACGGCCCTAGCCGCCGTCCGACTCCGCGTGCCGTTTTGATGGTCCGATCGGACCAAAGATTCGGCTTTTCATTATCAGCCACGTTGATCCACCGTTTCGGTATGGCTGGATCACTCCACCTGACCCTTAGTCTGCTCGGTTTCGGCAGCGAAATGGCGGAAACGACTGCTCGTTGGGTTCTTTCCCGGTCAACTCGGAAAATCAGCCTCGTTCAGCGAAAGCTGGCCCGGCTCGAAGCCGCGGAGACGATCAAAGTCTCCGCTGACCCTCGGATGGATCGACGGATTCTCCGGTTAACCGAGCAAGCGCGCTGCCGGTTGCTCGGTGGGGTTGATCCCGAGGCGGAGTGGAAGCGGTGTTGGGATGGCGTGTGGCGGCTAGTAGTATTCGATATACCGGAATCATCGCGTGCTCTGCGAACACAATTACGGCGCCGTCTCCGCGAATGCCGCTTCGGCTGGCTGCAGAACAGCGTGTGGATCAGTCCCCACCCAGTTGACGCTTTTCGACAGGAGCTGGGAGAAACAGGTCTGGTTCCGGAAAGTCTCACGTATTTCGCTGCTCGATCGGTTGGCGGAGAAAGTCCTGGGGCGCTGGTGAACAGCGCCTGGGATTTTAGCGGTCTCGCGAGAGACTACGCAGACTATCGGGGCATTCTTCGGTTGCGTCCGGATCCAAGCACCGGCCTTTCGACCGGGTGGTTTCGATGGCTCGAAAAGGAACACCGGGCCTGGCAGCGCATCGCGGGTCGTGATCCGTTTCTGCCGTTCGAACTGCAACCGTCGGATTATCCCGGACAAGCGGCCTGGGCGGAACGGCGCCAAGCGTTTCACGAGTTCACTCGCATGATTGCGGAGGGTGCCAAATCGGGAGCCTAGGAGACGCGAGTGTCGGACTCGAATGCGTAATCGGCTTGACTGGTACGCGGCACACTGGGGGTAGTTCGGACATCTTGCCACGATGGAAACTAAATCATTCCGTTTTCGCGTGCCGAGTTGATGGTCCGATCGGACCACCAACTCGGCAGGCTGGTTTCGCAGTTGAAACGGACGAGCGGAGGCAATTCTCGCTGGGTGTGAGGCAAAACCCATGGACGCGACGATTGAACCATTGCCAGATCCATGGTACGATCGGACCATGGATCCGGACTGCCGGGGTTTGGCGCGGAGGCGCGTCGCGTCGGACGTGGAATGCGATTGAGTGCGTGGGCGTTGGGGAGGCATTCAGACCAACGCTGATCGCCTGACGCCAAATGGTTCATTGCAAAAAGAAGTCCCTTTAAAAAAGAAGACCGCGGCCAACGGTTACTCTGCGCGCAGCGCCTCCATCGGGTCGACCTTCGCGGCGCGGCGGGCCGGCAGCCAGCAGGCGAGCGCGGCAACGCCGAGCAGCCCGACCGCCACGGCGCCGTAGATCAAGGGATCGCGCGGACTGGTTTCGAAGAGCAGGCTTTGCAGGAAGCGCGTGAGTCCCCACGCGGCGCCGAGCCCGAGCAGAACTCCAAGGGTCGCCAACCGCAGCCCGCGGCCGAGGACAAGCCGCTGCAGGCTCTCCGGCGTCGCTCCGAGCGCCATCCGCAGGCCAAACTCCCGGTGCCGTTGCGCCACCGCGTAGGCCATCACGGCGAACAGCCCAACGGCAGCGAGGATCAGTGCTAGCGCCGACACCGCCTTCAGCAGGGCCACTGCGCTTCGTTCGAGCATGACCCGCCTATTCACTTCGTCCTCCAGGTTGGTGAGGTGTATGACGACGATGCGCGGATCGATCGCAAACGCGGTGCGGCGCACGGCTTCTTCGAACTTCGGTCCCGGCGTGCCGGACAGTTGGAGAACAATGCCGAGGTTACGCGCAGAATCGGGCACTTGCCGAACCGGCAAATAGCACAGTGAAGGGGGATCTGCTTGCGGCTCCCAATCGCGGACGTCGCCGACCACGCCAACGATCTCCATCGTCTTCTTTTCATCGTCCACCAGTCTTTTCCCGATGGGATCGTCGGTACCGAAACACTGTCGGGCCAGGGTTTCGTTGATCACCACCACCGGAGGATCGCCCGCCTTCCAACCGACGAATCCACGCCCTGCCCGCATTGGAATGCCAATGGTCGAGAAATAGTCGGCCGAGATCGGAACATAGACACATTGAATCGCTGCTCGTTCGAGCTGGCCATCGATCGTGACGCCAGCTCGTCCTCGACCGATGATCGGGTCTCCACCGGCCATCGCCACCCGTCTGACGCCAGGAAGCCGGGCTAATTGTTCGGAAAACCGGGCCGTATCGTCCCAGCATGCCTCAGCCGAAATCCCCTTCGGCAGATGTCCCTCGATAAGGAGCTTGTCTGTCGGCTCAAAACCAACGCCAACTTTCTCAAGGCGTGCGAACGTTTGCATCATCAAGCCGGCGCCGAGGAGAAGGACCACGGCGAGCGCCGCCTGAACGACAACAAATCCATTTCGGAGCCGGCCGAGCCGCCGGCTGTCGCCGAGCGAACCTGCGCCCTCCTTCAATGTTTCGTTTACGTTCGCCCGGGTGACCCGCCAGGCCGGGACGATCGTCACCAGTACGCAGGCCACAATGCCCATGACCGCCGCCCGACCGAGAGTCGGACCATCGATTCCGGTGAAAGCGAAGTCAACCCACCTTCGTGCCTCCCACGGCAGCAATTGGGTCGAAAGCGACCAGCACCAGTGCGCCACGATAACGCCCCCTGCGCCGCCAGCGGCCGTCGGCACAAGCGTCTCCATCAAAATCAAACGGACTATCCGCCCGCGGCTTCCACCCAGCGCCATCCGCACCGCGATCTCCCGTCGCCGGAGCAACGAACGCACGAGGATGAGATTGGCAACGTTACTCACAGCGATGGCATAAAGCAGGAAGACTGCGCCGAGGAAGACTCCGAATATCTGGCTCTTGGCCGATGGGAACCGATCGCTGGTCAGCGAGGAGATCCTTGTCGTCTGGCCCGGGGCATAATGCATCCATTCCGAATTCGCCGTCGCCAGAACCTCGAGTTCCGCCTGCGCCTGGGCTCGCGTCACGCCGGGTTTTAGGCGCCCGAAGGCCCCGCTCACAAAAAGTTGGCCCCAGGGAATCGGTTGTAGCGGCGGCCATTCCGGCTTCAAGTCCATCGGTACGATAACGTCGCCACCGAAACCCGCCGGCAGCCGAAGGCCCTCCGGCATCACTCCAATGACGCGGCGCATCCGTTCGCCGATCTCGAGATCCCGTCCGAGGATCCCCGGATCGGAGTTGAACCTCTCACGCCACACCCGGTGAGTCAGCACCACGAGGTCCCCGGAGCTGTTCGCGAACTCGGCCGGCAGAAAAACCCGGCCAAGCTCCGGTTGCAGACCAAAAACGTTGAAGAAATCGGCCGTGACTTCTTCGGCGAAAATCCCGAACGTCTCGCCATTTACCACCAGATTCACGGTATGGGAACGCTCCGTCGCCAGTCCCGCAAACGAAACCGAATGTTCGCGGTAGAACGCCAGGCGCGGGGTGATAAAACCGACGATTACACCATTACCCTGGCGGATTTCATCCAGCATGACCAACTGTTCCGGATGCGGATACGGCAGCTTCGGCCACAACACCCGGAGTGCCAAGGTGACAAACGCGGTTGTCACGCCGATGCCGATCGCCAGCGTGGCCACGACGGCGAGGGAGAAGCCGGGGCTTTTGCGCAGCGAGCGGGCGGCGTAGCGCAGATCGCGCAGGAAGTCCTCCAGCCAGCGCAGGCCGCGCTCGTCGCGCCAGGCTTCCTTGGCCTGGTCCACCCCGCCGAACTCCCGTCGGGCCGCGTAGCGCGCTTCCTCGGGCGACATGCCGGCGGCGATGTTCGCCTCGGTCTGCAGCTCGACGTGGGTCCGAATCTCCTCGGACAGCTCAGCCTCAATCTTCCGGCGGCGGAAGTACGGCTGCAGGCGGAAGAAGATCTCGCGGAGCCGGATCATGGGGTATTTGCGATTGCCGAGTTACGATTTCAGATGGAAGAACTGAAGCTGAGGTCGGCGGAGACCAGGCGCGACGTGTTTGGACCTTGGCGTTTGGAATTTGGCGCTGTCCGCGCAGCTTAGGAATCGCGAGCAAGCTCGCTTCCTACAATCTGCATCGATGCGGTATCACGTTGCCTTCAGCATTGCGTTGATCGTGCTTGAGAGGAGTTCCCACTGGGTGGTTTCGGCCTGGAGCTGCTTCCGGCCGGCGGGAGTTAATCTGTAGTAGCGCGCCCGGCGGTTATGGTCCGAGACGCCCCATTCGGCCTTGACCCAGCCGCGGGCTTCCAGCCGGCAGAGCGCGGGATAAAGCGATCCCATTTCCACCTTGAAGAGTTCCTGCGACATCTGGCGGAGGCGGACCGACAGCCCGAAGCCGTGCATCGGTTCTAGCTGGAGCGCCTTCAGGATCAGCATGTCGAGCGTGCCCTGGAGCAATTCGGATTTTTCCCTGGCCATAGTCGTCCTTCAGATGTTCTGAATAAAGACGCGTGAACCCTCTCCTTCAGAACGTCAATAGGAAAACAGTTTCCAGCGCGCTGGAAACTGCGGGGCCGACCGGACGGGCCGCCTCCACTGCGACCCAATCAACGGTTAAGCGGATCTCGTGGGCCCGATGTTGGTCAGGTCGCCTCCGCGCACGCGATCCGCAGTTCATGGACGGTAGGGCGCCGCTTGCCGCGAAGCGGTCGATGCGCGTTGGGGACAACGCGCGCCACCTTGATCAGTGGGAGATCTTGGCCTCCAGCAGCGCGACCGCCAAACCGGCCTCTAGCGTCTGTCCGTTGAACGAGAATGCCGTGCCCTCCGGGTAGCGCTGGGCCTCTTTCAGCAAGGCGGGCATCTGCTTGGCGCACGGTCCCGCCTGGAGCGCGGCAATGGCCTTGTCGCCGAGAATCAGGGAAAGCCGGAAGTCCCCTCGGGCGGGGATCAGGTAGAAGATCCGGCGCTTTTTCCGGTTGAAGATCAAATGCCAGCCGGAGCGGGACGAGTATTTCCATTCCGGCGTAACGTCCGGATGAGCGGCGCGGAGAGATTCGAGGACTTTGGCTAGCGGGCTGAAAGCGCGGCCCAGAACGCCGGGCAGGTCGGATTCCGCGGGTGGCCGCTTCTCATTGGGAAAGGCGGCTTTGGGGGAGAGGGTTGGGGGTGTTTTCACCGGAAAAGGAGCTACATCGTTGCTACGGCAAAAGCAGTTTTAAATTGAAATGTGGCCGAGAACGCTAATGTAGCTTCGAGCGCCAGCCCCTCGACCTCGCTCCGGGCCCTGAGCTTGTCGAATGGGCGAGCGGATGATTGGTCCACTCGCTGACGCTCGCGGCTACACCTTTCCTGAAACCTCGCTAGATGATCGAAGATTGGGCAGGATTTCGGGATGCCGCCGTCTTGCGGGGACAGGCGGGGTTCGGCGACCCCGCCCCACAATGATGCGCCGGGATGCTCGTGGGGAAGTCCACTAGTCGTTCCTCCCAATGGTTCTCGTTACCGCGGGTCGGTGAGGCGGCCGAGGAAGATGCAGGTGCCGGAGGAAACGTCCTGAATGGCGAACAGGAACGGACGATCGACGCGAACCTCGATCGGCGGCGGTGGTAGTTCGGCCCTCATGGCAGCGCCGACCGCCATGATGACGGCCGTTGCTGCGGCAGCCTCGGTGCCCTTTTCGTCGAGCGACAGCCAGGTTTTATGGATTACTTCCGAGATGCAGAGGTAGTCGTCCGGTTTCCGCGGCGCCATTCGGTCGAAATCTGCGCTGCCGCGCGGCCGGTCGAACCCAGTCATCATGCCGAGTCCGCGGAGCGTCTCGCCCAGCCAAAGGCCTGGCGGCTCGAGTTTGAACTTGGGCAGGTGGAGGATGACGTCGCGATGCGGCAGTTCGGTGCACCTGGCAAGGAGGTCCGGGGTGACGGCCCGCTCCAGATCGGCGAGCCCGTCGCGTTTGTCCGGCAGCAGAATCACGAACTGCAGCAGGTGCCCCACATAGGGCAGGACGAGCGCCGCGTAGCCGTTTCGCTGCTCATATCCATAGTGCCTCTGCTGAAGCATGGTCGGTACGTCCTCGGACATTTTGCCGCCGACCCAGAAAGGCTCGTTCTTGGTGGCATCCGGCCTGAATGCCTCCTCCCAGGGAGCCCGCAGGTAAAGGGCATTGGCGAGGACCGCGCGCGTTGCCTCGCTGATCGCGCCGCTGGGAACGAGGTCGCGAATCTTGTCACGGGTCTCCTGGGCAACCCAATCGTTGATCGTAACGCGGGCCGGTTCCGCGGCGTGGATGAAATCGAGTTCTTCAAGAGGGGCGCTGAACCGGTCGCGCAAGGCGGCTGTGAAAACTGGCCGGAAAGCGAAGCCGCTTTGGGTGAAAAGCCGGTTGGCGACATGGATCTCGATCGGATCCTGGGATCCCCCGTATTTGCGCGCTTCTTCGGCCCGACGAACGGAAAAGGCCTGCAGGGCGGCCAGTTCCTTGGCGAGCCCTGAAAAACCATCGAACACCGCCGCATCGTCACCCGGCAGATGCAGCACGCGCTGCATCTCATCGCGAGTGCGTCCATCCGCGCCGGTATACGCCATCGCAAGCGCGACCTCGATGGAGTAGGGGGAAAGCAACAGGTTTCCGTGATCACCGGCAGACGCCTGGGCGCGCAGGAGATCCAGGCCAAGCTGATTAATTGCCGGGGTCACCGGGTTCGATTGTGCCAGGAGTGACATCGGGGCGAGCATGATCGACAACTCTTTCGCTTCGGCCCAGCGCAGGTACATCCGCGCCAGCATCTGCGTCCAATCGGCCGCGTCGATCCCGCCGGCGCCGGCGTGGATCGTGAGGATCGCGCCGTGGCCGTCGTACTCGCGGTCGAAGTTGGCCGCCATCTCCAGCCGCTCGATGCGCTCCGCGGCGCTCTCGATCAGCCGGTCGACCTCTTCGTCGGCCCCCTCCTCGCCGCCGAGAACCTCCATCGTCTCGCGCGCGTCCTGGAGCTGCCGCGCGACGCCGGCGATCTCGGCCGTCTCCTCGCGAAGGTCGGCGAGCTGCTTCATCGTGCGCTGCGCCGACTCCGGGTCGCTCCAGAAGTCTTCGGCGCGCGAGCGCTGGTCGAGTTCCGCTATCGCGCGGAGTTTGCGGTCGTAGTCAAAGACGCACCCGGAGGGAAGCGGTACGGTCTTCGAGCCGCGCGAGCGCGGTAGCCTGAGAGTCGCTCATGGGGTTTCCTTCGTTCCTGGGTGGGCCGCTACGCGACCACGCCGTGGCAGCGTTTGTACTTTTTGCCGGAGCCGCACGGGCAAAGGTCGTTGCGGCCGACTTTCTTGTCGGCGGCCTTGACCGGCCGCTTCGGCGCCTCGTCTTCGCGGTTCGTGTGAACCTCGCGCTTCTGGGCGCTCGGCGCCGGCCCGAGCAGCTGCTGCGCGTACGCCGGATCGAGCCGGGCCGGCTGCGGCGCCGGGATCGGCTCGACCGCGACCGGCGCGAACGCGTCCTGCGCGACCGGTTCGGAGGCCGCGCCGTTCTGCGCGGCGCTCGGCGCGCCGGCCTGCGCGCTCTGCGCGCCGGCTTCCTCGGCCGGCTCGCCCTCCCGCTCGACGACCACGCGGAAGACCTGCTTGATCGCCTCGTCGGCGATGTTGCTCTTGAGATCTTCGAAGATCTCGTACGCCTCTCGCTCGTATTCGACGCGCGGGTCCTTTTGGCCGTAGCCGCGCAGCCCGATTCCGGTCTTGAGCGCGTTCATGATGTAGAGATGATCGACCCACAAGCGGTCGATGATCGGCAGCATGATATATTGCGACTCGATCACGCGCAAGAGCTCGGGGCCGAACTCGGCTTCCCTCGCCTCGTAGGCCGCGGTGGCGGCCTCGGTGAGCTTGGCCTTCATGCCGTCGCGGTCGAGCTTCTCGAGTTCCTCGACGCTGACGCGCTGGCGTATCGGGCAGACGAGCTCCATCTCGTTGAGGATCTCTTCGAGGTCCCACTCGGAGGGATGCACGTTGTCCGGCGCGTTGTTGTCGACGGCTTGTTCGGCCTTGCCGGCCAGCGTGTCGAGCATGAAGTCGCGCAGGCTCTCGCCGCGCAGCACGCGGCGCCGCTCGGCATAGATCACCTCGCGCTGCTTGTTCATGACGTCGTCGTACTCGAGGACCGACTTGCGGATCTCGTAGTTGTGGTTCTCGATCTTCGATTGCGCGCGGCCGATCGAACTGGAGATCATCTTCGCTTCGATCGGCGTCTCGTCGCTGAAGCCGACGGCGTTCATGATGCTGTTGAGGCGCTCGGCGCCGAAGAGCCGGATCAGCTCGTCCTCGAGCGAGACGTAGAAGCGCGTGCTCCCCGGGTCGCCCTGGCGGCCCGCGCGGCCGCGCAGCTGGTTGTCGATCCGCCGCGACTCGTGCCGCTCCGTGCCGATGATGTGCAGGCCGCCGCGCTCGGCGATGCCCTCGCCGAGCTTGATGTCGACCCCGCGGCCGGCCATGTTCGTCGCGATCGTGACCGCGTTGAGCAGCCCGGCGTCCTTGATGATCTGCGCTTCCTGCTCGTGATATTTCGCGTTGAGCACGTTGCACTCGACGCCGCGCCGGCGCAGCAGCGTGGCGAGCCGCTCGCTCTTCTCGATCGAGCGCGTGCCGACCAGCACCGGCCGGCCGTGCTCGTGTTCGCCGATGATCTCGTCGACGACCGCGTTGAATTTCGCCTGTTCGGTCTTGTAAACGATGTCGGCCAGGTCGTCGCGCCGGACGGGCTGATTGGTCGGAATCACGACCACGTCGAGCCCGTAGATGTCGCGGAACTCGCGCTCCTCGGTCTTGGCCGTGCCCGTCATGCCGGCGAGCTTTTCGTAGAGGCGGAAGTAATTCTGGAAGGTGATCGTGGCGAGCGTTTGGTCCTCGCTGCGGACCGTGAGCCCTTCCTTCGCCTCGATCGCCTGGTGGATGCCGTCCGAATAGCGCCGGCCGTACATGAGGCGGCCGGTGAACTCGTCGACGATGATCACCTCGCCGTCCTTGACGATGTACTGCTGGTCGAGGTGGAACAGGCTCCACGCCTTGAGCGCTGCGTTGAGCTGGTGCGCCAGCTCGATGTTGCGCTGGTCGTAAAGGTTCTGCACGCCGAGCATCCGCTCGACCTTGGCGACGCCCTTCTCGGTGATCGGGGCCGCGTGCGCTTTCTCGTCGACGGTGTAATCTTCGCCTTTGACGAGCCGCTGCACGATCTGGGCGAACTTGGGGTAGAGGTCGGTCGCGTCGTCGCCCCGGCCGCTGATGATGAGCGGCGTGCGCGCCTCGTCGATGAGGATCGAGTCGACTTCGTCGACGATCGCGTAAAGGGCTCGCGCTGAACCATCTCTTCGAGCCGCCACGCCATGTTGTCGCGCAGGTAGTCGAAGCCGACCTCGTTGTTGGTGACGTAGGTGATGTCGGGGGCGTAGGGCATAGACCAGGCCGTGCTTGGTCGAGGGTCGGCTGCATCATGCTGGAGGCTGAGGCCGAGGAAGGGCGGTAGCGGCCCCATCCACTCGGCGTTGCGTTTGGTGAGGTAGTCGTTGACGGTCACGACGTGCAGGCCTCGGTGGCTGAGCAGCGCGTTCGCGGTAGACCGCCAGCGTCTCCGACCAGGGTCTTGCCCTCGCCCGTCTTCATCTCGGCGACCTTGCCCTCGTGCAGGACCTGACCGCCCATGATCTGGACGTCGAAGTGGCGCATGTTCAAAACGCGCTTGGAGGCCTCGCGGCAAACCGCGGTGAAGACCTCGGGCAGCATGTCGTCGAGCGGCTCGCCCTGCTCGAGGCGCGCCCGGAACTCGGGAGTCTTGGCTTGCAGCTTCTCGTTCGAGAGCGCCGAGATCTCCGGCTCGAGCGCGTTGACGGCCGCAACCGTCCGCCGCAAGCGCGCGAGCTCCCGTTCGTTTGCGTCGAAGAGGGTTTTCAGAAAGGCCATACGTCGTTCATACCATTCTTTTTCGCGCGAAGTTCCGCCCCTTGAAGCACCCGGTGCTCGAGGTCCGCGAAGCATGCGGCGGCGACCAATCCGACGCATCCTGTACCGACGACCCCTATTCGACGCACAGCGCTCCTGAGGGAAGCTCGTGGCCTCGCGGACGACGATGCTGAACGTGCTGCCCTCGTTTTCGACCGACTCGACCGTCAGCCGTCCGCCGTGGACTTCGACGATCTTCTTGGCGATGTAGAGACCAACGCCAGAGCCTGAAATGCCTCGCGAGCGAGCGTTTGTCCCCCGTCCGAAGCGCGCGAAGACGCGTTCGCGCTCGCCGGCTGGGATGCCGATCCCTTCGTCGGCGACCTCGATCCGCACCTCGCTCGCTTCGGGGACGACCCGCACTTCGCCCGCCCCGTCGAGTACTTGAGCGCATTGCCGACCACGTTCTCGACGACGTGGCGCTGCCGCCCCGGTCGAAGGCGATCATGACGGGCCCCTCGGGGAGCGCGAAGGCGAGCCGCCGGGTACCGCGGTCGAGCGGACCGGCCGTCTCGCGGAGGAAGGCGGCGACATCCTGCTCGTGGCGGCTGAGCGAGAAACCGGCGCTCTGGGTCGCCGCCAGCGCCAGCGCGTCCTCGG
>CAVRNM010000182.1:0-38543 GCA_963722225.1 uncultured Verrucomicrobiae bacterium | reverse complement strand
ACGCATTGCTCCGGCCGTGGAACCGTTTCAGCATCCGGGTGCGTTCCGAGCAGGGAACCCCGGTGCTGAACCACGAGGGCAACTGGCGGGACATCTTCCAGAATTGGGAGGCTCTCTGCCTTAGCTTCCCGGAATTCCTCGAGAGCATCATCGCGAAGTTTGTCAATGCGTCCACCCTTGATGGCTACAACCCATATCGGGTGTCGCATGCTGGCATCGAGTGGGAAATACCCGATCATGAGAACCCGTGGGCCTCGATCGGATATTGGGGCGACCATCAGGTCGTCTACCTGCTCCGGCTGCTTGAATGGTCGAGGCGTTTTCATCCGGGCCGTTTGGAGGCGTGGTTGCGCCAGGATCTCTTCAGTTACGCCAACGTTCCTTACCATATCACGGATTACGGCGCGATGCGGCGGGATCCGCACGCAACCATCGACTTCGACGCCCCGCGCCACACCGCCATCGAAGAACTGGCACGGCAGTTTGGGACGGACGCGCGCCTCGTGCGCGGAACCGGCGGCGCGGTGCTGCACGTTAACTTCACGGAGAAGCTGCTCGTGCTCATCCTGACGCGTCTCACGAATTACGTGCCCGGCGGCGGCATCTGGATGAACACCCAGCGGCCCGAATGGAACGATGCCAACAATGCGCTCGTCGGTTACGGCGTGTCGATGGTCACCTTGTGTTATCTCCGTCGGCTCCTCGCCTTCTGTTTGGGGTCTTTGCTGCCGGCGCTCCGCGATGAGCCGGTGCAGGTTTCGGCCGCGGTGGTTGCGCTCATGCGGCAGGTGCTCGCCGCACTGGAAGCCCATCGTCACCTTCTTGCCCAGCCGGCAATTCCGGACGAGGACCGGCGGGCTTTGCTCGATCTTCTCGAGGGTGCGGGTTCCAACTATCGGGCTCGCGTCTATCGCGACGGGCTTGGTCTCCCGCAGGCCGCTCAGCCGGCTGATTTGGTTCACTTGGTTGAACTGGCTCTGGCGTTCATCGACCACACCATCCGCCTGAACCTTCGGCCCGACGGATTGTATCACGCCTATAATCTGCTCGAATTCACCGAGCAGCCTCCAGCGTTGAAACTGCATCGCCTCGCCCCAATGCTCGAGGGCCAAGTGGCTGTGTTGAGCGCCGGCCTGCTCTCCCACACCGAGGTCGTCGGGCTCATGACTGCCCTCCGGGGCAGCCCGTTGTACCGCGCCGACCAGCAGAGCTATCTGCTTTATCCGGACCGCCAATTTCCCGGCTTTCTGGAACGCAATGTCATTCCCGCAACGGGCATCGCCGGCTGCCCGTTGCTCCAGGATCTGTCCGCCGCCGGGGATGCGCGGCTCGTGCTGGGCGATGGGGATGGACATCACCGGTTTCACCCCGATCTTGTCAACGACGCAAAGCTGGAGGAACGGCTGCAGGTCCTCGCGGCTGAACCACGCTGGACCGAGTCCGTGCGGGTCCATGGCCCCGCGGTAAAAGCACTCTACGAGCAGGTTTTCAACCATCGTGCTTTCACGGGGCGCAGCGGATCGATGTTCGGCTATGAGGGTTTGGGCTGCATCTACTGGCACATGGTCGCCAAGCTCCTGCTTGCGGTGCAGGAAAACCTGCCCGCGGCACTCAATTCCGCGAAACCCGAGGACGCTCAACTGGCGCGGATCTACTATGACGTCCGCTCCGGGCTCGGTTTCAACAAAGGGCCTGCCGAGCACGGAGCCTTCCCCACTGATCCGTATTCGCATACGCCCGGCCACTCTGGCGCACAACAACCCGGCATGACGGGGCAGGTGAAGGAGGAACTGATTACCCGACTCGGCGAACTCGGCGTGCGGATTGCCGGCGGGACGATTACGTTTGTTCCGAAGCTGCTAAGGACGACTGAATTCACGACGGCTGCCGGAGTGTTTCACTATGTGGACGCCGCTGGAAAGGAGGCAGAACTCGCACTGCCGGCCGGTGCGTTGGCCTTCACTTTCTGCGGCGTGCCGATCATCTATCGTCGGACCGCAGGCGTCGAGCGCGTGCGGGTGTGGGTGGTCGGGAAGGGCGAGCAGGAATGCGCCGGCATGCATCTCGATTCCACCGTCAGTGCGCTCATCTTCGCACGGTCCGGGCAAATCGCGCGGATTGAGGTGGAATTGCGCATCCGCCCTCTGGCGCCGCCTCAAGAGATCTGCCATGAAACCGTCCACCTCACGGTGCCACCGGCGCCCACCGAGCCGTGCTGTCTCCACGTTTCCACAGCATCCGCCAGCGAGTCGGGCGCACCGTTGGTCGGTTCAAGCGCCACATGATGAAACCCGGCATGGCCACGGTTGAGCCAGAGACCGCAATGCGGAATGATTCGCGCATCCCACCGCAGCTCAAGACGGTCTCCAGTAGCGTCGTTGACCAAGGCGGCCCGGCCTTCCTGCAACGGGCCGGCAAATCCCTTCACGCAGCCTGGCGGCGCACCCGGCACCTCCAGGCGGTCCAGCCGCACGCCGGGGAACGGCTCCGGATAGGCCCACGTGTCGCCGAAGGCAATCGGCACGCCCAGCCCGCCGTTGAGGCGCAGGCTGCGCACGCCGGCCGGTAATTCCAGCCGGTCGCCCGGGCAAATGTTGAGCAGGGGGTGGAGCGACCAAACAAAAGCCTCGGTCGAGTCACTGGTGTTGGTGAGCGTATACTCGAAAACGAACCGGTCACTGGCCTCGGCCTGGATTGTGCGGGTGAAGACAAAGGGCGAGATCGGCAGCCGCAACGCCGAGTGAAGCCGCCCGCCGGCAAGTTCGCCGAGATCGAGCTTCCAGCTTTGGAACCAGACCTCCCCGTGGTCGGGGATGGAGCGCCCCCGCCATTCGCAACGCGCGACCGAGGGCACGCACTCGTCGACTCCGGCCTGCGGACTTGTGCCGAAATCGTCATAGGCCTGATTGGCCCACAACCAGTCGGACCGCGGCTGATGCCAGCACCACTCGCGGCCCGTGCGCCGGCTGCGCACGCTGATGACCCTGCCGCCCAACTCAGGAACGATTGCCAGCGCCGCCGTGGCCGTGCGCAACCCGACCACCGCGAAATTCTGCTCCCTTGATGAGATGACCTCGGAGACGTTCATAAAACCTAGCAGACAATCCCGGCTGCGCCTCAAGGGAATGGAGGCAAATCAATCTTCAAGCCACACCTTTTCATCCGGGGCAGCCGTCGGCATCGATTTCATGGGGATGGATGCGACGGCCTTCACCTTGGTAGCAGCACGCAGTTTTGACAGCCGCTGGGGTGGACGCCGGGGCGCGAGGGTTCGCCGCTGTGGCCCGCTTTGCGCGCGATCGAGCGAAAGTTATAGGGATGCAGTTGTCGGATGGCTGCTGACCCGGGTCTTTGTGCAACGCCCGCCCGGCTTGGTTACCTGCAACCGAATCCTCATCCGCTGTCAGATATCTTTGGTTGTAATCCACCAACTCACGAATGGCCCAAGCCGCGGCGATGCGGGTCATTAATTAGCTAACTAATTGATGTTCAGCATTTTTTGATTCTTTTATTGAGATTGGCCTGTTTCATGCAATTGGAAATGAGAGGATTTCGCCACGTACCCCCCATGAAAACATTCCCCCGTTCGATCTCCGGGCTCCTGATATTTCATCGGCCTTTCGTAGAATTAGAAACATCGCGGTCTGCTGCCCGCCGTTCCGATGCGCTCGTCCGCTCTCTGCAATGCCTCAGCCGCCGCGCTTTCGGGCGGACCACCTTCCTCCGGTTCGCCGCCCTGCTGCTTGCGGGATTGTCTTCGGTGGTCGGGACTCAGGCCCAAAACCTAGCGACACCTTACGGCGTCTATACGCTCGCCGGCGTCGCCGGCAGCGCCGGCTCGACTGACGGCACGGGCAGCGCCGGGATGTTCGCCAATCCCTCTGACGTGGCCGTTGACGCAGCCGGCGACCTTTACATTGCCGACACGGGCAACAACACCTTGCGAAAGGTCACGCTGCAGGCGCTGCCCGAGAACTTACCGGGCATACCCAACTTTAACCCTGTCGGTGTCGTGACAACCATCGCGGGTCAGGCCGGAGTCAGCGGCAGCAGCGACGGATCCGCCACGGCCGCGACATTCAATCATCCCGCGGGCGTGGCGGTGGACGGCGTGGGCATTGTCTATGTGGCTGATACCGACAACAATGAAATCCGGATGGTGACTGCCGCTGGTGTTGTCTCCACTCTCGCAGGCCAGGCCGGACACACCGGAAGTGCCGACGGCTCCGGTTCGAGTGCCAGTTTCAACGGCCCCTCCGGCATTGTCGCGGACTCGCAAGGAAACCTGTATGTCGCGGACACCCTGAACCACACCATCCGCAAGGTCACCTCTGCCGGCGCGGTCACCACGATCGCGGGCACTGCTGGGGCAAGCGGCTTTGTTGACGGCACCGGCTCCTCCGCAAAATTCCACGGCCCGCAGGGATTGGCCTTGGATGGTTCGGGCGATCTCTTCGTCGCCGACACCAACAACAATGCAATCCGCAAGATCGTCACTGCGACCGGCGTCGTTACGACCGTGGCTGGACAATCTGGAATCGCCGGCAGCATCGATGGTGCGGTCAGCCAGGCTCAGTTCCACTATCCCTCGGGTATTACGGTCGACACGGCCGGCAATCTCTACATCGCGGATACGGACAATCATACCCTGCGCGAGATTGCGCCGGCGGGAACGGTCAGCACTCTGGCCGGTCTGGCCGGATCCAGCGGGAGCGCCGACGGCGTGGGCACGGCGGCGCGCTTTAATTTTCCAACCGGAGTTTATGTGGACGGTTTAGGCAATGTCTCCGTCGCAGATACGAGCAACGACACGATCCGAGTCGCCTTCGTCCCGGCACCTCCGGTGATTACGCAGCAACCACTGTCTTCGGCGACCGTCACGCCCGGACAATCCGTCACGCTGTCCGTCGGAGCCACTGGCGGGCCGTTATTGTCCTACAGTTGGATTCAGACCACCACCAACAGCGATGGCTTGACGGTCAGCATAAACGTCTCGGGGAATAGAATCTATACCATCCCCAGCGTGCAGACCTACAATGCCGGCAACTATGCCTGCATCGTTACAAACAGTTCGGGCGATGTGACCAGCTCCACGGCCGAATTGCAGGTCATACCCGAAATACCCGTAACTACCGGAGGATCATCCAGCAGCGGTGGAGGAGGCGGTGGCGCCCCCAGCGCCTGGTTCTATGGCATGCTCAGCCTGCTCGCACTCGTGCGTCGGGCTTGGGTGGCGAGAATCAGGTGATGGTGCGCAAACGGATTGCGCGACCAACCCGTTTGCTACAGTCACCTATGATCGGGACGATAATGAGATTGTCGTCCGACATTGCGCCATGACCCATCCTGACCCGATTATCTCGAGCGAACTCCCTGTGATCCAAAAGATTATCCACGATGAAACGTGGCTCGAAGGGGAGCGGCGCGGCTGCTTTGTCTTGTCGGGGGATCCCCTCGTGCAGGAGAAAGTCTGCCAGGTCATACTCCGCGTTGGACAGGAACTGAGGAAGAGCCTTATGGAGCAATTCGCAGCCAATCCTGGACCAACCGCGCCGTCGATTCAGAATCCCGGAGTCAACGGCATGGATGCGCTTCTCCCGTGAGGTGGCCTATTCGACCTTCGTGGCGATCCACCATGTCGTGCCTCCCGGGTCTTTGACCCCGGCCCGCTTATTTTCATCCTGCTTCTTGACCGGCGCCTGGACTGAGACCGCTCCCGCTTCAAGCGCCTTTCGATAGGTCGCGTCCACGTCGGGGACGTAGACGTGCACATGGGATGCGATCGATGGCCAGCCGGGAGGAACCGGATCGACCAGCATGATCACTGAATCGTCCACGCGGACTTCAGCATGCATTACCTTCCCGGCCCCGTCGGCAATTCTTCGCAGTTTAGTGGCCCCAAAGACCCGGGTCAAAAAGTCGATCGTTGCGTCCGCTCCGGCAACGACCAGATAGGGCGAGACGCTGTTGTAGCCAACCGGCTTGTACGGTGAACTCATCGCTGCTTCCCCCTTGATGCAATGTTATCTCTACCCATCGAGTGACGGAATCTCTTGCATCAAGTTGCGGATGGAGGCGACGAAGTCAAAACCCAGTGCGACCTTCGGCTAGCGCAGTCGCCAGGCCTCATCGGAGAGCGTGAGGGCGTCTCCTTGATCGTGACTAACGCCTTCTGCCCGGGATCCGGCTCACTGCCCCTGGAGCTTTTCTAGCAGGATCAGGTTCCGGCGTGCGTCTTCATAATTTGGATTCAGCTCCAGCACCCGCTCCCATTGTTTTCTGGCTTCCTCCGGCTGATCTTGGCGGGCCAGCACGATCCCCAGGCCATTGTGCGCCTCCAGATAGTCCGGCTTGAGCCGCAAGGCCTCTTCGAAATGAGCCCGCGCCTCCGGCAGGCGGCCCGGCAGCTTCGCCAGTTCGAAAGCCAGATAAACGTGGGCCTCTGCGAGGTCGGGCTGAAGCCGCAACGCCTGCTCGTAATGCGCGAGCGCCTCCGGCAGGCGGCCCGGCAGCTTCGCCAGCTCGTGAGCCAGATTGACGTGAGCTGCGACCAGGTCGGGCTGAAGCCGCAGCGCCTGCTCATAATGCGCGAGTGCCTCCGGCAGGCGGCCCGGCAGCCGCGCCAGCGCAAAGGCCAGATCATTGTGCGCCATGGCCAGGCCGGGATCGATCCGCAATGCTGCCTCATAGTGGGAGATTACGTCAGGCGTCCGCCCCGGAATACTCGACAGTGCCTGGGCCAGGTTGAAATGCGCCCGTGCGTAATCGGGATTGACTCGCACCGCCGCCTCAAAATGGGAGATGGCCTCAGGCAACCGACCCGGAATGCTTGCCAGGGCCAATCCCAGGTTGTCGTGCGCCTCGGCGTAGTCGGGGTTGATCCGCAACGCCGCTTCATAGTGGGAAATGGCGTCAGGCAATCGCCCCGGAATGCTCGCCAGGGCCAATCCCAGGTTGAAATGCGCCCCGACCAGATCAGGATTGATTCGTAACGCTGTTTCAAAGTGGGAGACCGCTTCCGGCGTTCGACCAGGGCTGCTCGACAATGCCACGCCCAGGTTGTTGTGCGCCACTGCCAGATCGGGACGGATTCGCACCGCCGCCTCATAGTGGGCGATGGCTTCGGGCAGTCGCCCCGGAATACTCGCCAGGGCCAATCCCAAGTTGTTGTGACCCACCGCCAGATCGGGGTTGATTCGCAACGCCGTCTCATAATGGGAGATGGCGTCAGGCAATCGTCCGGGGATGCCCGAGAGTGCCAATCCCAGGTCGACATGTGTTTCCGCCAGATCGGGATCGATCCGCAGCGCCGCCTCGTAGTGCGAGATGGCTTCAGGCATTCGACCAGGAATGCTCGATAGTGCCAGTCCCAGGTTGGTGTGCGCCATCCAGCAAGCCGGGTTGCGCGCCAGTGTCTCGCGGTAAAGGGTTTCGGCGTCGCGGTAAATGCGGCTTTCCCGGCTGGCCAGGATGGCCAGCGTAATCACCAGCAGGGCGCACAGCAACCGGCCGCCCGCGCGAATCCACGGCGTGGCCCCGGCCAGAACCACGGCAATGCCGACAGCGACCGTCGCAATGATGCCGAGGCTCGCCAGGTATTGAAAATGGTCGGCAACGTAGGAGAAGATAAACGGGTAGACATTGAAAAAACCCAGCGCCGGAAAGAGCGAGCCCGCGAAGAAAAGCCAGCCCGCCAGCGGTCCGCGCGTCCGCCGGCGCACCAGCCAAAACAGCACGGTGACCGCGAGCGCGCCACCCAGCCAGCCGCACCATCCCGCCGCCGCGGCGGGCACGTTCCAATGCGGATAGATGAACATCAGATCGGCCGGCCAGACGAGCTTGCCCAGATAAAACCAAATCACCCGCCCGCCGAGCAGGATGCGTTGGCCCGCCGAAAGATCGAATTTGCCGCCGGCGGCGCCGATGACCGTGCGCTCGATCCAGGCCGTGACCAATCCCGCGGCCAGCGCCACCAGAAACCAGGGAACCAGCGGACCGACATCGCGCCGCCAGGACAGCCGCCCGTTCCTCCACCAAAGCACCACCAAAAGGGCAGCGGGCAGAGTCGCCGTCACGCTCTTAGTGGCCAGCGCCAGCAGGAAGAGCGCCAAGGCCAGCCCATAAGACCACCACCGCCGCCGGGCCGCGAAATCCAGGTACGCCAGGGCCGCCAACAGGTAAAACACCAGCGCCAGGGTGTTTTTCTGTTCCGAGATCCACGCCACCGATTCGACGCATACCGGGTGGACCGCAAAAATCAGGGCGGCCAGCCATCCGGCGCCAACATAAGGACCCGCCATGGGAGGGCGCAGCGAGCCTGCGCCCCTACCGGTGGCGTTCCCATCGATTCCCCCTAGAGTGGCGCAGGCCTGCTGCGCCAGTTGATCTTCCAACAACCGCTGCAAGGCCACCGCCAGAAGACAGCAGGCCGCGGCGTGCAGCAGCACGTTCATCAGGTGGTACCCAAGCGTCGCATCTCCCCACAGCCGGTGCTCGATCCAAAACGCGCTATGCAGGACCGGATAGTATTGCTGGGTCGCCCGCAGATCGAACCAGATCCGGCCCAAACCGGCCCAGGAACGCAGGTCCGGCCGGGTCACATGGCCGCGTCATCCCATACCAGACCACCATGCAACGCGGGCCAATAGCACGCCAGCGCCAGCCCATAAATCAATGCCACCATGCCCAACGATTTCAGATGTCCGGATGACAGCAAAGTTCGACCCTGCATTCCGCCACTCTATTCATCCCGTCGGAATCAAATCAATCCTTGTGGCTTGCAAAAACCCCGCCATGGCGAACAGCGAGTTCGACGGGACCCACGATTAACAGTGCTCGCTATCTCGCCGGCAAAGTCGTTATTCAAGCGGTGAGCGGCAACGCAATCATTCCGGTCTCAATCCTCGGTGTGGGCGCTTTTGCCTGTCCGCTGGGAAGGAGGTGCCGGCTGCGGCTGGAGAATGAGAGGGAGGTGTTTGCCGAATGCGCCCCTGAAGAATCCGGCCACTGCCCCAATGCACTGACCTACGGCGGACGGTTCTACTGTCGTGCTCTCTGGAAGATCGACCCTGCGAAAAAGAAGAAGGACAAGCGTCGGATTTCCGCACCACGTTTCCCGGCCCGACCTCCTCCCGGTCCTTGATTTCCCGGTGACCGCCCGTCCGTGTCGGATGGATTCTAACCCAGGCGGCGAATCCCGGCCGCGACCGGTAATGGAACCACGCCCGCTTTGGCAACCGCCGGCGGGGCGAAAAACCGGGATGTCGGGGCGATTCAGGGCTTAACCGCCGAGGGCTTG
Organism: uncultured Verrucomicrobiae bacterium; assembly: GCA_963722225.1. Taxonomy (GTDB): domain Bacteria; phylum Verrucomicrobiota; class Verrucomicrobiia; order Opitutales; family Opitutaceae; genus Fen-1467. The sequence goes on along the minus strand of CAVRNM010000182.1, from coordinate 29,245 downwards.
GTCCGCGCCGGGACGCCTGCAGTATGGCAGTCGGCGCATTTCACGAAATGGATATTGTGACGGCTCGCGGCGGATTTGAACGTCGTGTCCATCCGCTCCACGTCGAGTCCGCAGTTGGACAAACGGGGATGGCATTGCCCACAGGAGGCGCGGGCATTCAGATCATGCCCGCTGTGGCAGGCCGCGCAACTCAGGCCCTCGTGCACCCCGATGCAGGTGCGGTCGTCCCCGGAACCCGTCTGGAAAGTGTAATCCGGGGCATGGCACTGGTAGCAGATTCCCTGGCGCGCGTCGGGCGACACGGTCACCGGCCGGCTGCCGTCAAGCATGGCCGGCAACGGCAGCAGCTCCGTGCGGAAATGCATCTGCTCGCGCCGGTCATAAAACGCCGCCGCCGCCGGTGGCGCCGCGGGGGGGGTCGTCACGGAGGTTGCCGGACGCAGGCCCAGCGGCGTTCCCGGCCGGTGCATCTCATGGCAGGCGAGGCAGGGGATCGACGCCTCGTGGGGCTGAATGGACGCGGTCGCCAGATGCCAGGGGCCCTGGCGGTCGAGCGGCTGGACCAGCTCCCGGATGCTCCGTTCAAAGTACATTCCGTGGCACAGCAGGCATTGGTCGTTCAGGAGCCGGTTGGCGTTGTGGTCGGAATTCAGAAAGATCCGTTCGTAGGTCGCGTGGTGCGGTCCGGCGACCCAGGCCGCGAATTCCTGCTGATGGCACCGGCCGCAGCGCTCGTTCATGCCGCGGCTGATGTCGCGCTGCTGGACCAGCAGGCGCTCGGGCACCTGTCCGCTAACATGCCGCCAGAGCTGGCGCACGTTGTTCAGATGAAAACCGACATCCGTCGAGAAAATGCTCCCGTGGCATTCCTTGCATTGCACGGAACGGTGCGTGGACGCCGCCCATTGGTGATAGGCGGGCTCGAGTTCGTGGCAGCGAATGCAAGCCTCGCCGCCCGCGGCGGCGTAGTAGATGCTTCCCGCCGGCACGGCCAGGAGCAGCAGGGCGACCGGCGCCGCCAGCGCCAGCCAAATCCATCGACGTTTTTGCCCGGGATGCATGGCGGGGATCAGCGCAGCCCTCCGCCCCGCCAGGCGCGCTTAATGTAATCCGAGGCGTAGTAGGCGATCGCCATGATGGTGAGCACCGGGTTGAAACCGCCGTTGTTCACGTGGACGCTCGCATCGATCACGAACACATTGTCCACGTCGTGGAGCTTGCAATGCTGGTCGACCACCGAGGTCTTGGGATCGCGGCCCATGCGGCAGGTTCCGGCCTGGTGCTGCCCGCCACTCAGCGACCGCTGGTCCTTCTGGCGCCGCACCGTCTGGATCGCGCCCGCTTCCTTCAGCCAGAGCTCGGCCTTGTCAGAGGCGTGTCTGCAGAGTTCGATGTTGTGCGGATGATCCAGGCCGGAAAGCCGGGCGACGGGAATGCCCCAGTGATCGCGGACCCGGGAATCCACCTGCACGCGCGAATCGAACACCGGCATTTCCTGCGAGGGGCCCATGACGATAATGCTCCGCCGGAACCAGGTTCGCATGAAATCCTTGTGGCCCTTGCCCCACCGCGGCAGGCCGGGCGGTCCCATGCCGGCGAACTGGTAGGGCAGCCGTTGGAATTCGTTCGCCAGCATCGCCCCGCCGACCAGGCCCTTGTTTCCATGATTGAAATCGCAAATGGCGATCTGCGCGCCCGGCCCCATGTCATCATAGAGGTCGTGGTCGAAGTGGCCGAGCGCGCCGCTGTAGGCGTGGCCCTGGAGGTTGCGGCCCACCCAGTCGAACCGGTTGCCCAATCCCTGGGGAAAAAGCCCGCTCTTTGAATTCAGCAGCAGGCGGGCGGACTCGATGGCCCCGCCGGAGACCACCACCAGGTCCGCCGTCTGGATCTGCCGGCGATTGTCCTCGTCGAAGTACTCGACCGCCCGGGCCCGGCCCTTCGAGTCCAGAAGAATGGCCGCGACGATGCTCCGCGTTCGCACCTCACAATGCCCGGTCGCGAGCGCCGTGGGGATCACCGTGTTTTGCGTGCCGCATTTGGCGTTGCATTCGCAGGCGAAGCCGCAGCACCAGCGGCACCGCATGCATCCCGGCCGCCCATTGTACGGGATCGTGTTGCGGAGCATCGGAATGTAGAATGGATGCCAGCCCAGTCGCTCCGCGGCGGGCTTCAGCAGTTGCGTTTCCCTGCAATCAGGCAGGGGCGGCATTGGCAGCGGCCGGCGGCGCGGAGCCTTGAAGGGATCGCCACTCTGGTCACCGGAAACACCGATTTCCCATTCGGCCTTCTCGTAAAACGGCTCCAGGTCGTCGTAGGTGATGGGCCAGTCCTCCAGCGTGCTTCCTTCCGGGGCGCCGTAGAGGGACTTCATCCGGAAATCCTGGGCCATGTAGCGCCAGGCCATCGCGCCGTAGCTCAGCGTTCCCCCTCCGACGCAGGCCGCATTGTTGCTGTAGGACCCGTCCGCCGGCCAGACGACCTCGGCGCGCCCCTGGGCGTCAACAAACACCCGCGGCTCTTTTTCCTCGTCCGGCCCGTACGGGACCCCCAAGGCGGTGGTCCGCTGGTTTCTCAGATCGTCCTTGCGCTCCTCCTCGGGCGTCACCCAGCGGCCGCGTTCCAGCACCACCACATCCAGGCCCGCTTCCGCCAGTTCCTTGGCCGCCACGCCGCCGCCGGCGCCCGAGCCAATGACCACGGCATTGACGTGCTTGAGGCTCATGGCCGGTGCGGCGCGGGGGCACTGTTCCAGCCGGCGCTGAGCGGCCGGCGGCTGCGCACGGGCGGCGTGGGCAGGCCCAACATGCGCCAGCTCACCGCATCGCGGTTTCCACCATGGCGCGGTCCGCCGTAGAAGCCCTCCAGCGTGTGGTCGACCAGCCGGCTGAAGAAATCGCTGGCCGACACCTGCCGCCAGGCGGCGCCAGGCGCCCGATTTGATTCGAGCTGGCGGAGCAGTTCATCCTGCTGCGCATTGGCCAGGCCGATGAATTCCTGGTTGAACAGGGTGAGGCTGGACTCGCCCACGCCCTTGATGCCGATCCGGTAGAGCGATTGATACCGGCGATGATAGCCAACCAGCTTGCGATCGATGAATTCGACCACCCCCGCCCAGGCCGCCCCCGGGTCCTCGTCGGCCGGGATGATCCGCTCGCACAGGGCATTGACCGTCGCCGCCTCGGAGTCGGTGAAGAAGCGGTGGGACGACCCAAGAAAAGAAGACGGCAACTGCAGCAAAGGAGCGGCCAGCAGGGTCGCCGAGGACGCGCGCAGAAAATCCCGGCGCGTCATGGGCCTGATTGGAGGCACCTTGTCCATAGGGTCCGCTTGGTTGGGGTATCAGACGGGGCCGGGTCCCTTGCGGGCAGAAAACCCCGTCGCGTTGAATTTATTGATCTGCCGGCGGCTATCGTCAAGCTTGCCGGATCGCGTTCGGCGTGATTCGCGCTGGGTTTCCGAGCCTGGCTGCAGCCTTCCCACGGCGCCCATCGCCGCCGACCGAGCGCCAGGTTAACCGAGTTCAACCCACCCGATGAAATACCCCCTCCTCGTTCTGAGCCTGATTCTGCTCACCGCCGTCGGCGGGCCCGCCGCCGTTCCGGCCCGGCCCTTCCGGCTGGCCATCGTGGGCCTGGACCACGGCCATGTGGACGGCTATCTTGCTGAAATACTGAAGCGAGGCGATGTGCAACTGGTGGGCGTCGTCGAGCCCAAGCCGGCCCTCGCCGCCCAGTATGCCACGCGCTTTCGCATCCCCGCCCCGTTGCTGTTCCCAGATCTCGAGAAGATGCTCAAGGAGGGAAAGCCCGAGGCGGTGATGGTGTTCACCTCGACCTTCGAGCACGCCCGGGTGGTGGAAGCCTGCGCCCGGCACGGGGTGCATGTGATGATGGAAAAGCCGCTCGCCGTATCCATGGAGCACGCTCGCGCCATGCAGCAGGCGGCCCGGCGCTCCTCCATCCACGTTCTCGTGAACTACGAGACCACCTGGTATCCCTCCCACGAGCTCGCCTACGCCCTCGTCCGGCGGCAAGGGGCCGTCGGCGAACTCCGCAAGATCGTCGTTCGCGATGGCCACCAGGGCCCCAGAGAAATCGGCTGCCCGGACTCTTTCCTGAGCTGGCTGACCGATCCCGTGCTCAACGGCGGAGGCGCCATCATGGACTTTGGCTGCTACGGGGCCGATCTGATCACCTGGCTGATGCAGGGGCAGCGCCCGATCCGCGTCACGGCGGTGACGCAGCAACTCAAACCGGAAGTGTATCCGCTGGTAGATGACGACGCCACGATCATCCTGACCTACCCCCGCGCCCAGGGAATCATCCAGGCATCGTGGAACTGGCCGACCGGACGGAAGGACATGGATATCTACGGCGTCACCGGCGCGGTCAAAGTCGCGGATCGCAACACGCTCCAGTTGCAGAATGCCGACGGCAAAGTCCACGATCTTGAACCCGCCCCGCTCGAGGCCGGCTACCGCGAGCCCATCGCCTATTTGGCCGCCGTGGTCAGGGGCGAGATCCCCGAGCACCCTCTCTCCTCGCTGGAAACCAACCTCGTTGTGACCGAAATCCTGGACGCCGCCCGCGCGTCAGCGCGGTCGCATCGGAGCATCGAGCTGCCGGAATAGACCGGGGAATAGGCGCCCGGAGGGACCCTCCTCCCTGGACCTCACCGCCGCCGCTCGCGTCGAGGAGCCGGTCGATGGATCCATCGGCGTTCTCCCGCCTCGAAGGCGTTCCGGACCGCCGCGAATCCGGCCCCGTTCCGCCCGCGTCTCCTCACCGCGGCGCCGGGAACAATTCCTCCGGCTTAAAGAAACGGGCCAGTTCGATCCGGCCGTTGGCCTCGCTGTCCGAGGCATGGACCACATTCACCGTCACGTCGGTTCCGAAATCGCCGCGGATAGTCCCCTTCGCGGCCTGGCGCGAATCGGTCGGCCCGAGCAGATCGCGCACCCGCTGGACGATGTTGTCGCCCTCCAGGCCCATCACGATTACCGGCCGCGAACTCATGAACGTCTCCAGAATCGGGTAGAACGGACGATCCGCGACGTGCGCGTAATGTTCGCGCAAGAGCGCCGGCGGGAGCTGCATCAGCTTGCAGGCAATGATCGTGAAACCCGCCTGCTCAAAGCGGTCGATGACGTTGCCGACGTGCCGCTGGTTCATGCAGTCGGGTTTGAAGATAATCAGCGTTCTTTGCATCAATGACGCAAAACCCTACCAGCGTCTTCCGGCTAGGGAAGCCCGGAGTTGCGCGCCGGTTAGGATCCCGGGCCGGCGGAATCCTGCCCGGTCGCGCGGCGGAACGCCCGTCCGAAATTGTGGCCGGGCCGGCGATCCGGCTCCCTGCGCCGGCCCGGAACGACTCACCGCGCCGGGGCGGCGTAAACGGTTTCGATCGAGGGAAGATTCGACGCCGCCACCGCGACCGGAGCTCTTCCTGAGGAATTGAAGGTCGCGTAGACGATACCGAGCAGATTGCCGGCGTTCACCACCGTGCTGTCGGCTTCGGCATTGTTAAAACCTTTGACCTGCCAGCCGCCGGCCACGGAAGCGATGATCCGGTGCGCGACCTTCTCACCAAAACGGTTCACATAAACAGCAATCATTCCGACCCGCAGTCGTGCGGCGTCGATCTTCTTTACCACGACCACTGCATCATCACCGAAATAGGGCAGCATCGACTGGCCCGCGACGCGCACCACGCTCAATTCCGGCTGGTGCGCCGTGATGGCGAGCGCATCAGAGACCGCGCCGTCGTAGGTCATCCCCGCATCGCTCCGCTCCTTCGCCCCCACCGTCGTCGCCATCGTCGCGAGTATTATCGCGCTCACCGGGAGGATCAGGCGGACTGCGGCTTTGATTTTCACGCGCCCAGCTTAGGCGCCGGCGCGGTTTTCAGGTAGTCGGCCTCCCCCTTAAACGGTTGGCCCTGGTTCCCCTAGGGCACACCTGAGGTTCTCCCGCCGCTCCCGCCCCAGGATCCCGGATCCGCTGCGGCAAGTCCCCAGGATCCGTGGGTGAATCCCCCCAGCCGGGCTGCCTCATTTTGCCCCCAGCACCGCACGCAACGCTCCGGCCAGTTCCGGATGCGCAAAATGGAATCCGCTTCCCAGGAGGCGCTGCGGCCGCACCCGCGTGCTCGCCAGCAACACTTCGTCCGCCATATCCGCAAACACCGCCCGCAGCACAAATGCCGGCGCGGACGCAAACGCCCGACGGCCCAGGACACGGGCCAGTGCCTCGCAAAACTCCGCATTCCGCACTGGAGTGGGCGCGACCGCGTTCACCGGCCCGGTCAGGCTCGTCTCGCGCAGCGCATGCAGAATCGCGCCCAGCACGTCTTCCAGCGTGATCCAGCTGACCCATTGCCGGCCATCGCCCAGCCGGCCGCCCAATCCCGCGTGGTACACCGGCAGCAGCCGGCCGAGCACTCCCCCGCCGCGCCCCAGCACCAATCCAAAGCGCAACATGACGCTGCGGATCCCAACACTGCCGGCAATCTTCGCCTCCTCCTCCCAGGCGTGGCAGACCTCGGCGAGAAATCCCCCGCCCGGACCGCTTGCCTCCGTTAGTTCTTCCTCTTTCCGCTCGCCATAGTAGCCGACGGCCGAGGCGTTCACAAGCGCCTGCGGCCGGTGGTTGAGGTGCGTCATGACGGCCACCAAAGCGCGCGTGCCTTCAATGCGGCTGCGCCGGATATCCTCTTTGCGCTCCGCCGTCCACCGGCCGCCAGCGAGATTTGAGCCGGCGAGATTCACGATCCCGTCCAGGTTTTCGAGCCGCTGGCGCTGTTCCACGTCAATCGACGAGGGATGCCATTCCACCTCATCCGGCCGTTCCGCCGGCCGCCGCACCAGGCAAATCACTTCGTGCCCGGCCGCCCCCAGTCGCCGCACCAAGGCGCTGCCAATGAAACCAGAGGTTCCGGTCACGGCAAATCTCATGGTCACACGATGGCTCCCTGGCGGATTTTTCCAAGCGGAACCACTCGCCCATTCGACCGGCGCCGGCCGGACGGAGGTCCGACAGCCTCCTAGATCGTATTCTCGTAGAGCTGCTCGTAGCCGGTGGCGGCCTTTTCCCAGCTGAAGTCACGGCTCATGGCGCGACGGATGGTTTCGCCCAGGCGTTCCGGCTGGCTGTAGAGTTGCAGCGCCCGGTACAACGCCTGCACGAATTCCCCGGCCGCCGGCGCGAACATGATTCCGGTGCCTTCCCCGGGATGCTCATCGACGTCAACCACCGTGTCGATGAAACCGCCCACCCGGCTGACCACCGGCACGGTGCCGTAGGCCTGGCTGTACATTTGATTGAGGCCGCACGGCTCGAAACGCGATGGCATGAGAAAGAAATCCACGCCCGCCTCAATCAGGTGACTGGTTTCCTCGTCGTGCTTCAGGTTCAGCGCGATCTGCTTCGGGTGCGCCTGCGCCAGGTCGCGGAGGGCGGTCTCGAACCGCCTTTCCCCGGTGCCGAGCACGATCAACCGGCAATCGTGTTCGACGAAGAAATCTTTCGCGGCCAGCAGCAGGTCCACGCCTTTCTGCTCTGTCAGCCGGCAGATCATGCCAAAAACCGGCCCCTTGAACCCCTCGTCCAATTCCATCTTCTTGAGCAGCGCGGCGCGGCAGATGGGTTTGCCTGTGAGGTCGTGCGCGGCATATCTCGCCGGCAACAGCCGGTCCCGGGCCGGATTCCACACCTTCGGGTCGATGCCGTTGACCAATCCCGCCAAGTCATCGGCCCGCGTCGCCACCACGCCCTCCAGTCCGCAGCCAAACTCGGGGGTCTGGATCTCCTGCGCATAGCGTGGGCTGACGGTGGTGACCCGGTCCGCAAACAGGATCCCGCCCTTCATCAGGTTGATCTGGCCATAATACTCAAAACCATCGATGCCGAGGAGCTCGTCCGGGAGATTGGTGAGCGCAAACGAGCGCATGGGAAAGACCCCCTGGAACGCGATGTTGTGAATGGTGAACACGGTCTTCATCGCGAGGGAGATGCCGCTGCGCCGTTCCTCGTAGCGCACCAGCAGCGGCAGCAGCGCGGCCTGCCAGTCGTGACTGTGCACCACATCCGCCCGGATTTCGGCGATCCGCATGACCTCCACGACGGCCTTGCAGAAAAAGATGAAACGGGCGTCGTTATCCTCGTAATCGCGCTCGCCATTGCCGTAGGGGAACCGGCGGTCGAAAAACTCCTCGCGTCCGATGAAATACACCGTGAGGCCCTTCTTGACCGGGAGCACGCGGACGTTGCCCGCGCAGATCCGGTCGCCCATCTCCACCCTCAACCCGAGCCGTTGTTCGGCGCGAGCCACGTCTTTATGCTCCAAGGCGGCCCGATAGGCCGGCACGAAGACCGCCACATCATGACCCTTGTCAGCCAGCGTGGACGCGAGCGAGCCGACGGCATCAGCCAGCCCACCCGTCTTCAGGTACGGATACACTTCGCTGGAGGCATGAATGATCTTCATGCTCGTGTCCTAATGGAAGCCCGCACCGCAGGCCAGTCGAAAGCGGCGGCCGGTTCGGGGTCACCGCCTCTGCATCATTCGTTTGATTAATCGTTTGCGATAAACCGGAAGCGGCAATAACCTTTCGGCATGAAGCTTCGCAACCGTCTGCTGGCCCTTTTCCGTTCGCCCGATTACGTGCCGCTGGCCGAGCCGGAAATCGCCAGGACGCTCGGCCTGGCTCGGAAAGAGCGCGACTCCCTGACCTTCGAGGTCCGCCAATTGCTCGGGGCCGGCGAAATCGTCCAGATCAAGGAGGACAAGCTGTGTCTGCCGCGTGACGCCGACCTCGTTACCGGGCGGATTCTGTTCCGCCAGGGCGGCTCGGCCTACGTCGTCCGGGAGCGGGGTCCGAGCGAACCCGAAAAGGAAGCGGTACAGATCCCGGCCGAGAATACCGATGTGGCCATCCACGGCGACCGCGTGGTGGTGCGGCTGAGCGACGAACTTAGCCGTCCGCGGGGCGGCCGCCACGGCGGCGAGCCGACCGGCCGCGTCATCCGCATCCTCGAGCGCGCGCACGAGACCCTCACCGGCAACCTGCAGCGCACGAAACTTTTTTACTACGTCGCCCCGGACGATCCGCGTTTCATCCATGACATCTATGTGCCGGATCCGGCGAAGTCAGGGGTGCGTCCGGTGCCCGCCGTCGGCGACAAGGTCGTGGTGAAGCTCGACGAATGGAAGCAGCGGCACGTCAATCCGGAGGGGACGATCGTCGCCCGCCTCGGCCGCACCCACGAGCCCAGCGCCGAACTGGCGGCGATCTTTCACAAATACCGCCTTGCGACCGAGTTTCCGGCTGACGTTCGCCGCGAGGCCACCGCCCTTCCCGCCCGTGTCGGCATCGCCGAGCTGTTCGGGCGGCTCGACTACCGCGCCGTGCCCACCTTCACCATCGATCCCGACGACGCCAAGGATTTTGACGACGCGCTCTCCGTGGAAAATCTGCCGAATGGCGACCTGCGCGTCGGCATCCACATCGCCGATGTCAGCAGTTACGTGAAAGCCGGCACGGCGCTCGACACCGAGGCGCAGCGGCGCGGCAATTCCACCTATCTTGTCGGCACCGTCGTTCCGATGCTGCCGCAGGAGCTTTCCAACGGTCTGTGCAGTCTCGTGGAGGGCGAAGACCGGCTGACCAAGGCCGTCCTCCTCACCTTTCACAAGGGCCGCCTGCACGACACCGCCTTCGCCAATACCGTCATCCGCAGCCGCAAGCGCCTGACCTACCACCAGGCCTATGCCCTGCTCAAGGAAGACAGTCTCGACCGGATTCGCCGGCTGCCGTTGCCGCCCGCGCACCAGACGGGCTCGACCGGCCGGGCGCTGTCCGATTTGCGGCGCGACGAGCTGGCCGACCTGCAGCGCTGGATCCGCCAGCTCTGGGAAATCGCCCTCCGGCTCCGCCGCGAGCGGATGCGCGCCGGCAGCCTCGACCTCGACATGCCCGAGGTGAAGATCTTCGTCGATGAACAGGGTTACGCCGACCGTCTGGAGCGCATTGAGCAGGACGAGAGCCACCAGTTGATCGAGGAGTTCATGCTGGCTGCCAACGAAGCGGTCGCCCACGTCACGCGCCAGCATCGCCTGCCCTCGCTCTACCGCGTGCATGACGACCCGGACGAGGAGAAGCTGCAGGAATACCGCAAAGAACTGGCGACGTTCGGGGTCGCGGTTGGCGACCTCACCCAACGCAGCGAGATTTCCCGGCTGCTCAATATCCTCAAGTCGCACCCGCAAGGTTACACCCTGCGGACCCAACTTCTGCGCAGCCTGCGGAAGGCAGTCTACCGCGCCTCGCCCGACGGGCATTACGGGCTGGCCAAACAAGACTACACGCATTTCACATCGCCCATCCGGCGCTACGCCGATCTCGTCGTCCACCGCGTCTTCGACCACTACCTCGTCAAGCACCTGGGCCAGGCCGCGCCGCGCGGCTTCCAGTTCGGCTACAACGTCGCCCGCATGGAAAGCCTGGCGCAACACCTCAGCCTCACCGAGCAGAACAGTACGGAAGCCGAGCGCGAGTCGCAGAAGGTGAAGCTGCTCGAGTTCTTTGAGCGGGAGGCGGCGAAGAAAAAGAAGACCGTGTTCGCCGCCGTCATCACCGATGTGCGAAACCACGGGCTGTTTGTAGAGCTGCCCGACGCCATGACCTTTGGGCTGATCCACATTTCGACGCTGCGCGAGGATCTTTATCAGCTGAACAACGCGGGCACCGCCCTGGTCGGCCGGCGCTCGAAGCGGCGCCTGGAACTCGCCCAGAGGATCACCGTCGTCACCGAGCGGGTCGACCGCTTCAAGCGCCAGATTGATTTCCGGCTGAACGCCTGAGGCGACTCCGCCGGCGGGGCCGCCTGCGCGGATCAAAACCGGCCCGAAGCCCGATTCGACCCGATTGATCTGCGCACGGGCAATTCCATTTTCCGTCGATTCCCGCTTTAAACTTGAGGTCCCGGGCGTCTCCGCAGGGTTTTTGGGAAGGCAGCCAGCTGAAGGGTTCCAGGATGATCTGATGGTTTGACCCGGGCGATGGGCCGAGGTACATTCGCTCCGGCGATCGACACGGTAAGCCGAGAAAGCGAGATCGTATGAAAAGGCTCCTGAGAGCAGGGTCGTTGCTTCTCCTGGCGTGCGCCACGGGCGTGCCTGCCGATGCCCCGGCGGGCGCCGGGGAAGTTGATTGGATGAAGCCTAAAGACGGGGTCACGGCCGTTGGCGTCCGCGATTCCGGCGCGCTCCAGTCCGCCAACGCTCAGGATTGCCCCGCGGGAGCCTTGGGCGCGGCCGGGCCGGCGATCGGCGCGCCGGTGGGCCCTGAGACATCCGCGGAACCGCCGTCAGCCGTTCCAGCCCCGCCCGGCGCGTTTCCCGCCGACGACCGGGAATTGCTGGCAGTCGACGACGAGATGCTGCGTTTCTTTTCCGCCCGCATTGACGCCGCCGCCAGCCAGTCAACCCGCCTCCACCAGATCGTCACCGCCATTCTGGGAGAACCAGGGTTGCACCTTTCCTACCTGAGGGATGCCAACTGCTCCGCCCGCGAGACCTTTCGGCGGCGGCGGGGCAACTGTCTCTCGTTTGCCCTGCTGGCCGTGGCGGTCGCTCGGGCGAACGGCCTCACGGCCAGGTTTTGCGAGGTTGACACGTACCCCCGTTGGGACCGGGCCGGCCATCTCGTCACCGAGATCCGGCACCTCAATGTCCGCGTGTGGACGGGGATGGCCCAATTCCAGCTCGACCCCCTGGGCGCTGCCGAATGCCGAGGCCCCGTGGCAACGACGAGGGTGGTGTCCGACGCCCGCGCCTTTGCCCACTACTACAGCAACCTGGCGGTGCTGCGGCTGGAGGAAGGCGCCGCCGCAGACGCCCAGGCGTTGTTCGACCGCGCGCTGGCTCCCGCATCTTCGGAATAAAGGGATTCGCGTGCCTGTTACTCCCGGCGGCCCTGGTGCGTTCATGACCGCTCAAACACTGTGAGCACGCCGTTCGACTGGGATCATCCTTATCCGCTGGCGCCAGTTGCAGTTCACAACGGACGCGGGAAAAGAGTGCCTTGGCGCCCCGGGCAAAGTTGCCGGCGTCGAAGTTACTCCCGGCCTGCGCCACGTTGGCCGCTCCGGTGCGGGAATGGTGAACGACTAAAACGGCCGCGGTCGGAGCATTCGCACGAACGATAAATCGCAAGCGGCGAAGGGTGGCGACCATGTCGACTGTCTTCGATTCGTCCCCTTCGATCATGTCCGCCAGTGGGTCAAAAACGACAACGTCAGGCTTCTCTGCGGCGAGCGTCGCGGCCACGCGTCCACGGGCAAGTGGATCGGCAAGGCAAACGTCGCCGTCTTCTTCTGGAGTCATAGCGAACAGCCTCAGATGTTTTTCAACCGTTGCCCGTTCGGCCTCGGAAAGATCACGAAGCATTCCGGTCAGATCCGCCTTCCATCTGGAAATCCCGTTCTCCGGGGAAATAAAAAGCCAGGTGGCAGGCTCGCCGTGCGTCAGAAGTCCGCACCACTCACGGCCAAGAATCTGCGCGATGGCCAGTTGCAGAGACAGCCGGCTTTTCCCAAGCCCTCCGATGCCGACAAATGAAGTGAACTCGCCCCGTTCGATGAGTCCATCGCCGAGCAGGCAGGCGTCCGTCGGCAGTTGCCAAGCGAGAAACTGCGCGGGCGGCCAGATCGTGAAGGGCTGGAACGGCCTGTTGTCCGATTCGTTCGCAGATTCGCCTGAAGAGCGGAGCGCAGCGATTTCATCCAACGTCGGTTCCGGCAGCAATTCCGCGTTCGCCTGGTCAAGCAGGTCTGTCGGCAGCGTTTTCATCGGCTGAAGTCGTTCGCGAGTTGGTCGGCCGTGAAAACCGGCCAAGTGTAAGGCGCGCACGGGCAGGTCGGTCCACCAATTGGTGCAACGATGCGGCGATTCCAGCACGTCGGGCAGAAACCGTCCGGGGCCTGCGTGAGAAGGTCATTGATGTCCTTACCGCGACCGTTCAGCCGGGGGGCAAGGTCAAAGGCACGAACCTTTTCCGCGCCGGCAGCATAAAGTTGCCGCGCCCAGGAATCCCGGCCCCGTTGCCCGGCGGGGTCGATGTGAGGATAGATCGTCACGTCCTTCCCGCGGAAGAACCGGGAAGCGTCCGGGTGGATCATCTGCCCGGCTCCGAGCATGGCAACAGGGGCGCAATCGGTCGCGCCAGTCGTGGCAATCAAATGCCAAAGACAGAGAAAATCCGGTCCGCCTTCGGCCACGAGAACGCGCGGACGGCCGCCGAAGTCAGCGCAGCCTATCGGCCATGAAGCGGCGGAACCTCGCAGGGTCCACGCTTTCGCGCTTTCCAGTTCGCGCCACGGCTCGCCGTCCATCCGTCGGGCCTGCGCGCTGCGTCGGGTGGAGTCTGTGATAATCCAAACCCGCACACCGTTTAACGTCGCGATGAACAGATGCCCGGCGGCAGCGGCGGCCACGAGCCCGTAGGCACCTGGCAAGCAGCGAAGCTTGGCCAGGGTGTCGAGTTCGTCTGCAGTCGGCGCGGCCAGATCCACCGGCAGCGTAGGTTTGCGCGTTGGCCATTGCGGCGGTTCCTTTGGCCGTGGCGGGGCGATCCAGCGCTGAGGAATGGACGATGCGCCTCTGCCAGCCAGGGCGATCAATTCTCGGGCAGCGTCCGGCTTCGTGAGTCCACGAGCCTTCGCGATGAAGTCCACGGCGTCGCCATGCTCGCCTGTCGCGAAATCCTTCCAATAGCGCCCATCGGCGAAAACCGAAAACGACGGATGCCGGTCTTGCCGGAATGGTGCGACGCACGATTTGCCCGGCTGCCAGGAAGGGAAATAGCGCGCTCCCAGCTCGTGAATCGTGACACGATCTTTCGCCAGCGCGAGAGGACTACTGTCCGTGCCGTTGTTCATTGAGATCGCCGAGCAGGCGGGCGAGGTTTTCGTACAGCGGGAAGCGCAGAGCGCCCCCGAGTTTGACGGCGCGAAGTTGTCCCCGCGCGCGCAGCGTATGGACAAAGCGGCGCGAGATTGACGCTTGTTCCGCGAATTCGCGATCAGTCACGAGCCTTTCTGGCGGATCATTCTTCGAATGCGTTTCCATTGCGCCATTATGCATGGCACAGCAAACCTCATTCTTCCCCGTATACGGACGGGGCGGTACGGGGAAGACGGACCCCTGACCTATCGGAGCGCGCGTTTCAACCGTTCCACAAGCCGGTCACGCAATGCTTCCTTCAATTCTCCGGGGGAAACGCTTATTGCCTCAATGCTCTTAGCATCCGTCAGGAGTTGAGCAGCGCGCACTGCTGCTTTGTCCCGTTCTTCGGGCGTTTTGCTCCGGTCTTCGAGTAGCTTGAGTCGGCCGGCATCATCAAGCGAGAGAAACGCACGGTGATCCAAACCGCATCGTCTTTGAAAAGTCGCGTCGCGCTTTCCCTTCCGCCTTTGGCACGCGGTCTCCGCATCGGCGATAATGAGACCATAGATGCTCCCGCCCGCCTCCAAGTCGGCCTTGTTCACGTGTAAAATTGGCTCTTCCTGCCGGTGCCAAATCACTTCGGTTAGGACCCTTCCCCATTCAGTTGGATCGTCCTTCGGCTCTGGCGGAAGCCGCATAATCTCGTTGAGGTGCACACGAAGCCCTTCACGCGCCAGCAGGCTATCTCCCTCGGGCTTTCGTGATATGAGTAGTTGGAAGACCCCAATCGCTGCATTGAGCACAAAGTAGACCGCGTCTTCGGTTATCTTGTCTCCCACGTCTCGGGATTTGATCGGAGCCTTGGCAAGACGTTCGCGGTCCTCTTGCTCAATTGGTGGAACGATCTCCGCCAGCAGTTCTTTGATATCCTGCAACCCGCCAAAGCCCACCTTTTCGCAATAGAGTTTGCCCAAAAATTGATCGGCCGCCTCACCGAATCCATGATGATAGAATACTGCATCGTTGAACTCCTGACACGCTTCGACAACGCGTTTGAGGAGAACCTCCAAGGATTCTCCTTCGTCCATCTGGTTGTTTTTGCTCATTGATGCCTCCTCATGCGAACGCTACGATCTTCCCCGAATCTTTCGGCGGTCGGATGGCGAAATACGCTTCAGCCTGTGTTTTCGTAGCGAGCGCGCGGTAATGGCGATGCAACACCGCCTGATCGTGTCCAGCCTCGGCTGCCGTGCGCGCGGCGTCCCCGGTAAGTGCAAATCGATACGTGACCCAGCTATGGCGCAAAGCGTCCGCAGGCCATTTCTTGATCCCTGCCGCTTCGCGAGCCGCAACTGTCAAATCCCGCTCGATGGCGAACGAAACCGAACACACCGGACCGACGCGCTTGGGCGCGGTCAGCAGCCACGCAAGCAGGTTGTCGCAAATCGGCACGAGCCGCCGGCTCGCCGTCTTGCTGGTCATCGCGGAAACCGAAACATGCCGCTCTTCAAGGTTGACGGCCTCCCATGTCAGCCGGCGAATCTCCGCAGGCCGCAGGCCGGCAAAGCCGCCGATTGCGAGAGCAGGGCGAAGGCGTTCGTCGGCGGCATTGAGAAGCCGCTCGAATTGCGCCGGCGTCAGAACGCCCGGCTCCCGAGAAAACACTTTGGGCCTTCCCGTCCCCTTCGCCGGATTCTCCCGGGCGAATTGTCGGGCCATGGCGAAGTTGAAAAGAGCATGTAGCGCTCGGCGATAGTTCAACCGGCTTTGCGGGCCAACGGGCAGGCCGTGCAGCCAATCGTCAAGATCCTGAGTGCCCACAGCCGCCGCAGGCTTGTCGCCAAATGCGTCCCGAAAGGCGCCGAGCCGGAAGCGGAGGTCTGCCAAGTGAACCGGCGACCGGCCGTCCGCCACTTTACCCGCAATAAACAACTCGACCAATTCCGCAACGGGCACCGTGCGTTCGGTCCGTTTCAGGTAGTCAACGGCAATCCGGGCAGCATCGGTCAGAGACACGCCTGGAAAGGGCGCTAATTGCTCAATGGCGTGCCGGGCGTCCGCCCGTTGTGCGGCGGAGAAGGACAGTCCAGCGCGTCCCTCTACCAGCGTTTTCTCGCGATGGTCGGCAAGCCATGTCGAGGCGTCTTCTTTCGTCTCAAAGATTCGCCGGAATCGTTTCCCCTGATCATCGCGCAGGCCGTCAACGAGCCAACGACCGGCTTTCCAAGTGCAGCGTTTTATGGTGGGGTGTGCGATGCGGGGCATGGTTGCCTGATGCACCGCCGTGTACACCATTTCAAGCTTTTTCGGGCACCATACTGGCACCGATGTCCGGAAAGCCGACCAATTTCTGCCCGCAACATTGCTGTAATATGTTGGATATAAACTGGCGGGGCGGGCGGGGGTCGAACCCGCAACCCTCGGTTTCGAAGACCGATGCTCTATCCATTGAGCTACCGCCCCGCATAGATGGCCCATGCCGACGCCTCCGGAAAACCGCAAACCCGCACCGTGGTCAAGGCCGGCGTGGCTTATTCGTTCTTCGGCGAGGTGAACTCGAACGGCATCTCGGCCCGGCTCGCGACCGGCCGGCCATCCTTCACCTCGGGGAGGAAGCGCCAATGGCGGATCGCGTCCAGGGCCGATTCGCCGAATTCCGACAGGTTGGCCCTCACGATCGCCGGATCGTTCACGGCTCCGCGCGTATCGATCATGAACGAGACCGTTGCATTGCCGTCGACCTTCTTGCGTAAAAGCGTCCTGGGATATTCCGGCGTCGGGCCCACAAACGGCCTGACCGGCGAATCTTTGACGCCCTTGATCCGCTCCCGCACCATGCGATCGAGCGCCGATTCCATCACTCCCGGGGGCAGCAAGGAATGAAAGATCTCCCGCCCGTTGGAGAATAGACAGAGTTCGTAGAGCCCGCCGAAGTCGGTCGCAATCGCGATCGGAACGTCCACCTTGAACGGTTTCGGGGCCCCAGGTTCGAGATTGCCCGCTTCAAAAAGGAAGAGGCCGGATTCGCCCTCCACCTGCAGTTTGATCACGGCAAAAACCTGCTTCAGCGAATAGGGCGTTTCCAGCTCGCAGTGCATTTGGAATTCATTACGACCTCCCGGGCTGAATGCTCTTACTTCCCGGCCTTCCAGGCTGATTGTTCTTACTTCCGGGTGCCTCACCGCCACGAACACCGG
Source organism: uncultured Verrucomicrobiae bacterium (assembly GCA_963722225.1). Lineage (GTDB taxonomy): Bacteria > Verrucomicrobiota > Verrucomicrobiia > Opitutales > Opitutaceae > Fen-1467. The sequence continues at coordinate 12,101 of CAVRNM010000182.1, read as the reverse complement.
CAGATACTCACCGCCTTTGACCAGCGCGTATTTCGGCGAATGGAGAACCGCCTCGAGTTTGTCGCCATGCCTCACCAGGGGAAAGACACCCTGCGCCGCCACGACCACCGACATTTTCTCCCCATCCTTCACGGCAAAATAGTGCTGGCCGGCAGCCTGGGGCATCCAACCAGCAAAAAGCAGAGCCAGGATGCCGCTGAATTTCACCAGGGAGGCGGGCGATGGGCAGATCGGCCCATACGGCAGGCAACGCTCGGGTGGCCGAGTGCGTCCGGTGGAAAGACTCCAGATTGAACCGGGAGCGAATGCCACAAGCCGAGGCTGCCTCGGGCCTGGTCCGGACGCAATCCAAGAAACCGCTCCCGCGCAGGATCGGGCGCATCTCCCGATTGAACGTAACGCAGGCAGCAAGCCTGCGCCATCGGTGACGAACGAGCGGTCGCGTTTCGTCGCGCGGGCTTCCAGCCTGCAACCTGTGCAGCCAGGGATGGCTGCGTTACGTTCGGAATCACCGACAATCGGAAGATGCGCCCCGTGGGGTCGCCGTTGGCCGCTGCCGCCTACTTCACCCGCCGGACGCGCAGCCAAAATCCGTTCTCGACGAGGTAGAGCTTCCAGCCGCCGATCTTCGACGAGCGAATCTCGACCGCAGGATTCTCCACCGTCGGAATCCAGAGGTTGTCGCTGCTGTCCGTCTGCACCCAGGTCTGCCCGTTATCGAGTAGGAACACCGTGGCGCCCGACCACCCATTGAACTTGCCGACGATGCGGCTGCGGATGGTCGCGTCCTTGTATTCCGCCGGCAGGCCCAGCTTTGCCTCCTCGTGGACCTTCTGTTCGGTCTTCAGTTCGCGCTTCACCTCCTCGCGAACCTCTTTCTTCACCTGGTCGCGCACTTCCGCCTTCGCCTCTTCGCGGACCTGCGTTGCCCCCTCGCGGACAAAACGTCCGGCCAGCTGGTCCAGCACCGCCTGCTGCTCCGGCGTCAGCTGATCCACACCCGCCGCCCGGCGCTCCTCGGGGGTCAGCTGCTGCCAGAAGCTCGCGTCCGCCGCCCGCGCGGCGTTCACGGCCGTCGCCAGAACCAGGATGATTGCGCTGACCTTCATCATGTCCTGATCTGATGCGATTTGGGGAAGGCATTCGAACATTTTCTTGCCCTGGGCCAGCCGCCCCTTCCGCGCGGGCCGGGCTGCCCGCCCGCCGTTCTGGCGTCCTGGCGTCAATTGTGGCGTTGCGTCGCGCCCGGGCATTCCGCACATTCGCGGGTTCTGTCATGACTGCTGAGAAACCAGAACCTAGCGCTCCGGCACCAACCGACTTTATTCGCGACATTGTGGCGGCTCATGTGGCCGAGCGTCGCTATCCGCGAATCGTCACCCGATTTCCGCCGGAGCCCAACGGCTATCTGCACATCGGCCACGCCAAGTCGATCTGCCTCAACTTCGGCATTGCGCGGGAGAACCACGGCCAGTGCAACCTGCGCATGGACGACACGAATCCCACCAAGGAGGATGTCGAATACGTGGAGTCCATCATCGCCGATGTCCGATGGCTGATCGAGGGCTGGGCCGACCATTGCCTCGGATTCAAGCTCAAGGGCCAGACGCCGGAAATGCGGCCCGTTGGCGGCAGGCCCGATTTCTTCCTCGCCGCGGCCGCCGCCGCGCCCGGTGGCGCTCCGCCCGCCGCCCCCGCGGTCGAGCCCTTCTACGCGAGCGACTACTTCGACCAAATCTACGAATACGCGCTGACGCTCATCCGGAAGGGACAGGCGTACGTCTGCGACCTCAGCCCCGAGGAGACCGAACGCTACCGCGGCTCGCCCGACGAGCCCGGCCGGGACAGTCCATTCCGCGGCCGCCCGGTCGCCGAGAATCTGGATTTGTTTCAACGCATGAAAGCCGGCGAGTTCCCCAACGGCGCCCGCACGCTCCGCGCCAGGATCGACATGACCGCGCCCAACATCTGGCTGCGCGATCCCGTAATCTACCGCATCCGCCACGCCGAGCACCACCATACGGGGGCCGCGTGGTGCATCTACCCGATGTACGACTTTGCGCACTGCCTGAGCGATTACATCGAGGGCGTCACCCACAGCATCTGCACCCTCGAATTCGAGGTGCACCGTCCGCTCTACGACTGGATCCTGACTTCCCTCGACCTGCCCCGGCCGCTGCCGCACCAGTACGAATTCGCGCGCCTGAATGTCGGCTACACCGTCATGAGCAAGCGCAAGCTGCTCCAGCTCGTGCAGGAGAAGATGGTGAACGGCTGGGACGATCCGCGCCTGCCCACCATCTGCGGCCTGCGCCGCCGCGGCGTGCCGGCGAGCGCGCTGCGCGACTTCGCCTACAACATCGGCGTGACGAAATTCGACAGCCTGACCGACGTCGCCGTGCTCGAACACTCGATCCGGGAGGAACTGAACCAAACGGCGTTGCGCCGCCTCGCCGTCCTCCGCCCGGTGAAAGTCGTGCTGACGAACCTCCCGGCCGGCGACGCCGTCCCCTGCACGGCGATCAATCACCCCGCGCGGGACACGGCCGGCACCCGCCCGCTGGCGCTGACCCGCGAGGTGTTCATCGAGGCCGACGATTTCCTGGAGAACCCGCCGCCGAAGTATTTCCGACTGCGCCCGGGCGGCGAGGTGCGGCTCAAGTACGCCTGCATCATCAAGTGCGACGAGGTGGTCAAGGACGCCGCGGGCAATCTCGTCGAGCTCCGCTGCACGGCCGACCTCGCTTCCCGCACCGGCGGACCCAACGCCGGCCGGAAGATCAAGGGCACGATCCACTGGGTCAGCGCGACCCAGGCCATTGACGCCGAGGTGCGCCTCTACGACCGCCTCTTTACCGTGCCCGAGCCGGGCGCGGGCGCCGACTTCAAGGAGTTCATCAACCCGCGCTCGCTCGAGACCGTGGCGGCAAAGCTCGAGCCGCCCCTCCGGACCGCCCGGATCGAGGAACGCTATCAGTTCGAGCGCCTCGGCTACTTCACGCTGGATGCCGACAGCCGGCCGGACCATCTGGTTTTCAATCGCACGATCACGCTGAAAGACGCCTGGACCAAGGCCCCGGGAGCGAAATGAGCGCGGCGCAGCCAATCCCATGAAACCGCATCGCATCGGCATCATCGGAGGCACGGGCCTCTACCAGCTCGAGGGATTCTCCAACCAGAGATGGGTGCGCGTCCGGACGCCGTTCGGGCCGCCGTCGGACGCGCTGTTGACCGGCACGCTGGCCGGCCGGGAGGTGGTCTTTCTGCCGCGCCACGGACGCGGGCACCGCATTCTGCCGAGCGAGCTGAACCATCGGGCCAACATCTGGGCGCTGAAGAAGCTGGGGGTGGCGTGGATCATCAGCGCGAGCGCCGTGGGTTCCCTGCAGGCGCGCTACCGGCCGTGCGACATCGTGGTGATCGACCAGTTCGTCGACCGGACGAAGCAGTCGGCCGCGCACACTTTCTTCGGTCGCGGCCTGGTGGGTCATGTCGCCTTTGCCGAACCGATTTGCGAGGAACTGCGGCAGTTGCTGCTGGCGGGCGCCCGGGCCGTGACGAAGCGCGTGCACGATCGCGGCGCCTATGTGTGCATGGAAGGCCCGGCCTTCAGCACCCGGGCCGAATCACTGACCAATCACCGGGCGGGCTACGACGTCATCGGCATGACCAATCTCGGCGAGGCCAGGTGCGCCCGCGAAGCCGAGATCGCCTACGCCACGGCGGCGATGATCACCGACTATGACAGCTGGAAGACGGACGAGGCGCACGTGACGATTGAGATGGTCGTTGACTACCTCCACCGCAACGCCGCCACCGCCCAGCAGATGATCCTGCAGACGATTCCGAGAATCCCGCGCGAGCCGACGTGGCCCTGCCACTCCGCGTTGAAGACCGCCATTCTGACCAGCCGTAAACTCTGGCCGGCCGCGGCGAAAAGGGAGCTCGCCCCGCTCCTGGCGAAATACCTCTGATCAGACGGCGAGCGCGGCGCAACACTTGCGGAAGTGGTGGCCGTAGATCGCCAGCGTCACCGCGACCTGGAACGACGCCGGACGACGCAGGCACGTCCACGCCAGCAGGCGCCAGTATTCGATGCGCTCGCGGCCGAAAATGCCCAGGCGCACCATCGAGCGGGCGAGGGCCATCCAGAGGCGCGGATTCATGGTGATCGAAAACTTCGGCTGCTTGAACTCGCGCAGGAAGGTGCGGACCCTCCGGTAATACGGTCGCGGCGCATAAATATTCTCCATCAGCCGGCGGTAGCCCGCCCGCAGTTCGTCAATGTTCATCCGCGGCACAAAATTGGTCGTACCGTCGACGTTGTTTCCGCTGGATTGGCCAACGAGCCGGCCCTCGCTTTTCAGGCGGGCATACAGCTTCGTGTCGGGCAGGGCATTGAGCAGGCCGACCATCGCGGTGACAATGCCGCTCTTCTGGATGAACTCGAGCTGACGCCGGAAGATCGTCGCGTTGTCACTGTCAAAACCCACGATGAAGCCGCCCTGCACCTGCAGGCCCGCGCGCTGGATGCGCTTCACGTCCGCCACCAGGTCGCGCTGCTGATTCTGGCGCTTGTTGCACTCGGCGAGGCCGGCGGCGTCGGGCGTCTCGATGCCGATGAACACGGTATCGAAACCGGCCTCGACCATCTGGCGCAGCAGGGCGTCATCGTCGGCCAGATTGATGGACGCCTCGGTGTAGAACGTCAGGCGGCGGCCGTGCGCTTTCTGCCACTCGATCAACCGGGGCAGCAACTCCGTCCGCAGCGCGCGTTTGTTGCCGATGAAATTGTCATCCACGAAGAACACCTGACCGGTCCAGCCGTGGGCGCACAGCGCGTCGAGTTCGGCGATCACCTGGGCCGGCGCTTTCGTGCGGGGAAAGTGGCCGAACTTGGTGGTGACGTCGCAAAACTCACAGTCGAACGGGCAGCCCCGCGAGTATTGCACGCTCATCGAGGAGTACTGGCGGAGGTCGGCCAGGTGCCAGAGGGGCACCGGCGCGGTATGCACATCGGGAAACTCCGCCGTGGTGTAGAGCGCCTGCGCCGCGCCGGCCGCAAAATCGCGCAGAAACGGAGGCAACGTGAGCTCCGCCTCATTCAGGACAAAATGATCCACGTCCGGAAACCGGGCATGTTCGCTGGTAAAGAGCGGCCCGCCGGCCACGATCCGCTTGCCGGCGGCCCGGCAGCGGGCGATGAGCGCCTGCGCGGAATCGCGTTGGGCGATCATGGCGCTGAGGAAGACGACGTCCGCCCAGGCAAGATCGCGGTCGGCCAGCTTCCGGACATTGACATCCACCAGGCGTTTCTCCCAGTCGGGCGGGAGCATCGCGGCCACCGTCAGCAGGCCGAGCGGCGGAAAGGCCGCTTTCTTGCGGATGAATTTCAGGGCATGCTTGAAACTCCAGAAAGTGTCGGGAAACTCAGGATAAAGCAGGAGGACGTTCATTCAATAGGTCAGGATAGCCCATTTGGACGCAATTGAAAGGAGCATCGCAGCCGCCGAGGTGATGGTCAGGGTCGTTTGTCAGGTGGGCTAAACCGTTGCCATTTCTGTGATACGGTCGTACCATCAATTTGGCATTTCACACGTGGGGATCACAAGGTTCCCACGAAAAAATGAGACTGCCGGGCATTGGTTAATTCGCCTAAGGAGGCCCTCGAGAGACGGAGCGCGCCCTGCCACATTTGTGGTCCGACCGGACCACAAATCCGGCAAGGGATTCCAGTGACAAAAACAAAGCCTGCAGCCGAGGCCGGGTGCAATTCTGACCAAGAGCCCCATAGAAGGCACCGCACGGCGTGCCGCAATGATGGTCCGATCGGACCAAGGATGTGGCACAGGGTGCGGCCAGAAGAACCAACGCGCGAACGGAGCGGTGGGGACGCGGCCCGACGGCCACACGCAGATTTCCTTTTTGCCGTCCTGAAAAAGCCGGACGATAATGGCCGGCATGAGCTATTCCATCGACGCCGAAGATCTGCTCGAACGCTTTTGCCGCTACGTCCGGCTGGACACGCGGAGCGACCCGCATTCCGACACGTGCCCCAGCACGGCGGGACAATGGGAACTCCTCCGGCTGCTCCAAACCGAGTTGACAGGAATCGGGGCGACCGACGTGCGCCTGACCCCCGAGGGCTACGTGCTGGCCACCGTCCCCGCCACGTCGCCAAACGCCGGGGCGCCCCGGGTCGCCTGGTTCGCCCACGTCGACACCGCGACCGAGCTGCCCGGCGGCGCGAAGCCCCTGGTCCACCGCAAGTACGATGGCAGGCCGATCGCACTGCCGGACGAACCGGCCCAGCAGCTCACGGTCGAAACCACGGCGCATCTGCGCGAGAAGATCGGGCACGACGTCATCACCGCCAGCGGCGGCACGCTGCTCGGCGCCGATGACAAGTCAGGCGTCGCGGTGGTCATGAGCGCCGCCCGCCATCTCCTGCTTCATCCCGAGATCCCGCACGGGATCATCCGGGTGTGCTTCAATCCGGACGAGGAGATCGCGCGCGGGATGACGAAATTGAAGCTCGACGACCTGGCCACAGACGTCGGCTACACGCTCGATGGCGAGGATCTCGGCGAAATCGACTTCGAGACGTTTTCCGCCGATGCCGCCGTGCTGGAGATCCGCGGCGTCTCCATCCATCCCGGCTGGGCGAAGGGAATCATGGTCAACGCGCTCCGCCTGGCGGGCGGCTTTCTCTCGGCCCTGCCGGCGGAAGTCTCGCCGAACGCACCGCCGGACGCGAGGGCTTCATTCATCCCGTCGAGGTGGGGGGCAACGCCGACCGTTGCACCGTGCGCCTGATCCTGCGCGATTTTGAGCTCGCCGGGCTCGCGGCCAAGCGGGCGGCGGTCGAAAAGGTGGTCGCCGGGCTGCGCATCGTCGAACCGCGCGCCGTGTTCTCCCTCACGTTCTCCGAACAATACCGGAATATGCGCTACTGGCTGGAAAAGGACATGCGACCGGTGGAGCTGGCCCAGGAGGCCGTCCGGCGCGCGGGGCTCACCCCGACCTCCACTGCGATCCGCGGCGGCACCGACGGTTCGAACCTCACCGCCCGCGGTCTGCTCTGTCCAAACCTTTTCTGCGGCATGCGCGAGGTGCACAGCCCGCGCGAATGGGTGAGCCTGCAAGACATGAAAAAGTCGGCTGAAACCTTGCTTCATCTGGCCGAGCTCTGGCAGGAACAGCGGTAATCCATGATCCGGGGTTGCGCGGTCCGCACGGCAAGCCGGCTCGCCAGTTCCAACCCACCAACAGAATCGACACCATCATCCTTCATGAAAGCAATCCGCTTGCACGAGTTCGGTCCGCCTGAGACGATGAGGCTGGAGGAAGTCCACGATCCGCGACCCGGTCCGGGTCAGGTCGTGGTCCGCGTCCATGCCGCCGGCGTGAACCCGGTGGAAACGTATATCCGGGCGGGAACCTACGCGCTCAAACCGCCCCTTCCGTACACACCCGGAGGGGACGCCGCCGGGGTCATCGCGGCGGCCGGCGAACATGTGACGCGTTTCAAAGCCGGCGATCGCGTGTACACCGCAGGGACAATCAGCGGAGCCTATGCGCAGCTCGCGCTGTGTAGCGCCGAGCAGGTCCATCCGCTGCCGGAGAACATCTCCTTCGCCCAGGGAGCGGGCCTGCACATCCCCTATGCCACGGCCTACCGCGCCCTTTTTCTCCGCGCCCATGCCCAGGCCGGCCAGGCCGTGCTGGTGCACGGCGCGTCGGGTGCGGTGGGCCTCGCGACGGTGCAATTCGCCGCGGCGGCGGGATTGACCGTCATCGGCACGGGCAGCACGGAACGTGGCCGCCAGCTGGTCCGGGAGCAGGGCGCGGCTTACGTGTTTGATCACAAGGCTCCCGACTATTTGGAGCAACTGATGAAGGTCACCGGGGACCGCGGCGTGGACCTCGTCATTGAGATGCTGGCCAACGTGAATCTCGGCAAGGATCTCACGGTCCTCAGCCAGGAGGGATGCATTGTCATCGTGGGCAGCCGGGGCGACGTGCAGATCAATCCCCGGCTGCTGATGCGGGCCCAGGGCTCGATCCTCGGCATGACCGGCGGAACGCCCGAGCAGTATGCCCAGGCCCACGCCGCGATCGGTGCCGGGCTTCGCCACGGAACATTGCGCCCGATCATCGGCCGGGAACTGCCGCTCGCCGAAGCCGCCCGCGCCCACCACGAAATCATCGAAGGCCCCGCGTACGGGAAGATCGTGCTGGTGACCTAGCTTGCCTTACTCAAGGCGTCGCGTCTCCAGAATACAGCCCGCACCAACGGGTTATCATTAATACGAGCCTGTCGGTTCGTTTCGTCGCAGCGCGCGGGGATTAAGTCGGAGAGCGGGGCGCTGCCTCGACCTCGCCCGGGGCTCTGAGCCGGTCGAACGGGCGGGTGGACTTGGCTCAAAAGAGAATCCGGGCTTCGTCCCAGCTAACGCCTTGCCCTTCACCCGGCTGCGATGCCGGGGGCTTGTGACCCCTGCTCTGGCTCCCCCGGCCAGTCGGTCGCACCCTCAAGGCCGGGTCAAAACAACCGATGTAGCTACATTATCTGAACATGTTACAATCAGAGTCGTTCCACCGGCCGGAGGTTCGCCCACGGCAGGAATGCACGTTGTGCGTTCTGGCGTTGTTGGCAGCGGTCTTTTCTGCGTCCTACGCTTGCGCCGAAAGCACCACCATGCCGGCCCCGTTGCCGGGGCTGATCGAGTCCGGCGCGCCCTCGTTCTCCGTGTTCGGCCGGGAGGCGCTCAGTTTCAGCACACCGCCCACCGACCTCCATTTCATGCCGGACGGGCGGATTCTCGTCGTGGCGCAGCATGAACTCGCCCTGGGTGACGGCTTCCGTTGGGAGACGTTCTCCCAAGCCCCAAATCAGAACGAGTACATTTACTCGGATGTGGCCGTGGATGCCGACGGCCAGATCTACGCCGGCATTCCCGGCGCCATCGCCCGAATCAACTTCGGCGAGGATGGGCACTGGCGGCTCGTGCCCGTCCTCAAGCTGCCGCTGGCCAGCCCGCTCATCCACGTAGTCCAGTCTCGCGACACCTGGCTGTGGTACGGCGGAAGCGGCACCATCATTGCCTGGCGCCCCGGTCAGGTGGTCCGGACTGCCGCCGCTCCGGCGGACGCGGTGGACCAAGTTCTCACTCTGGGCGGCGAAACGTTCACCAGCAGCGGTTCCACCGGTTCCCTTTATCGGATAAAGATTGACGGCGCCCCCACGCGCATTTCTTCCCCCAACGCCGTTGTCAGCGACACCATCACCTGCAGTGTGGGCCTCAAGCCTGACCAGCTTCTGGTCGGGACCATCGGCGACGGCCTTCAGACCTTCGACGGCCAGGCCTTGCGGGACCTCCCGCTGCCGGGGATGCTCGGCCCCGGGAGCCGCATCACCGACCTGTGCCAGATCGGGGCAGACTACTACGCTGCCGGAGTCGACACGAAAGGTATCGTCTTTTTCGATCGCGCTGGCCGCATCGTTCAAGTGCTCGACCGCATGCTCGACCACCGGCTGGCGCGGGTGCGGCAGTTGCATTACTCATCGACCGGGGTGCTCTGGGCGCTGCTCGACAATGCCGTGGCGAACGTGCAGTTCCCGTCGCCGATTTCGCATTTCGAACCCGTGCTCGCCAGCGCGATGAACTACACCAAACCGGTGCGGCATCAGGGCCGGCTATGGATGCTGAGCGATGGTCGGTTGATGCGGGGCTCCTATGATGGGGACGGCCGGCTGGAGAGCTTCAAGACCGACACCCCGCCGGGGCGCTTTCTGTGGTCGATCGCCGAAGTCGGAGGAGAGCTCTATGCCGCCAACGACACCAGCATCTTCATCCGCCAGGAAGCCGGCTGGCAGCTGGTGGCCACCGGGATGACCAATGCGCGGCTCGGCGTCGGCCCGATCCGGCCCGACGGCGGCTTCTTCTATGTCGCACGCAACGAGATTGGATGGCTCCGCCGGGTCGCGGGAGAATTTGCCGCCGAGCGCATTCCCGCGAAAGACCTCGGCGATGTCTACAATGCGGTGGAAGACTCCGCGGGATCCGTCTGGCTCGAACTGGGTGTGGCCCGCGTCGGGCGCATCGACTTCGCCCATGGGCACCCCAAGATCCGGATCTTTGGCACGGAAGACGGACTGATCGACGACTGGGCAAACGTCTTCGCCTTCGACGGGATCATTCGCTGCGCCACGTCGGGCCACCTGCAGCGTTTCGACAGTCAGACCCAGCGGTTTTCCGATGACCGCGAATTGATCCGCCAGATCCCGGCCCTTGCGGCCTGCACCGGCCGGCCGGTCCGCGACGCGTCCGGCCGCCTTTGGTTCGCTTCGATGGGCAATGTCCACGTGATCGATGACCGCCAGCCGGGAAGAAGCCCCGCCGCTGAAACCGTTCCATTGGGTTTCGAGCCGACTGAATTCACCGCAGAAGCCAACGGTGTGGTCTGGATGCAATCGCGCGAACATCTCGTCCGATATGATCCCCGCCTGCCAGACTCCCCGCCCCTGCCGCTCCGCGCCGAGCTCACCTCGGTGCAATTAACCACCAGCAACCGCCGCCTGTATGCCCCGGGCGCGTCGCTGGCACCGCTCGCCTATGCCGACAACTCGCTCGTGGTGCATCTCTCCGCTCCAGCCAGTCCGTTCGGCGCGCCCGTCAGCTTCGAAGTCATGCTCGAAGGCGCCACCGACCAGTGGGTCTCGGCGGGCACCGTGGGATCCGCGTCCTTCAACCATCTGAAGGAAGGCAACTACGTTTTCCGGGCGCGACCAGTGGCCGGAGGGACGCCGGGCACGGAGGCCCGGCTGGCCTTTACGGTGCAACCGCCCTGGTTTCGAACCAGGCTGGCGTGGGTGCTTTATGTCGCTGCGGCAGTGAGCCTGATCCTGCTGGTCGCCTGGCTGCTGTCGTACCTGGAACGCCGCGAGATGGCCCGCCTGGAGCGAGTGGTGGCGGAACGCACGGGCGAACTTCACGCCAGCAACGCGCAACTGGGCCGTCAGATCGAGGAGAACCTGGAGAAGACGACCGCGCTCGCCGCGAGCGAGGAACGCTACCGCCAGCTGAACACCGAGCTCGAAGAGCGGGTGGCAAAACGCACAGCCGAACTCGGCGCCATCAACGTCGAACTGCAGGCCGCCAAGGAGTCCGCCGAAACCGCCGATCGCGCCAAAAGCGCCTTCCTGGCCACCATGAGCCACGAGATTCGCACCCCGATGAACGGTGTCATCGGCATGGGCCACCTGTTGCTGGAAACCCCGCTCTCCCCGGAACAGCGCGACTTCGCCCAGACGCTGATCAACAGCGGCGAAAGCCTGCTCACCATCCTGAATGACGTGCTCGACTTCTCCAAGATCGAGGCTGGCAAGCTGACCCTTGAGTCCATCGATTTCGACCTGCAAGAGCAGCTCGAGCGCACCCTGGACCTTCAATCCGAGGCCGCCCGCAAGAAGGGCCTGGAGCTGGTGCTGGACTTCGATCCAGCAGCGCCCGCCCGGGTGAATGGCGATCCCGTGCGGCTGCGGCAAATCCTGCTCAATCTGCTCGGCAATGCCGTCAAATTCACGGAACACGGCGACGTCATCATCCGGGTCGTCGCCCTGGAATCCAGCCCTCCCGGCGTCCGCCTGCGCTTCGAGGTGGCGGACACCGGCATCGGCATCGCCCCGGAAGTGCAGCGCCACCTCTTCCAGCGGTTCGTGCAGGCCGACAGCTCCACCACCAGGAAATTCGGCGGCACCGGCCTCGGCCTCGCCATCTGCCGGCGCCTGGTGGACCTGATGCGCGGCGAGATCGGCATCGTGAGCAGCCCGGGCAAGGGGTCGACGTTCTGGTTCGTCGCCGAATTCGGCCCGGCAGATTCCGCGCCCTCCCCGGCCGAAACGGGAGTTTCCCTGGAACGGCGCCGCATCCTGGTGGTCGACGACAATGAGACCAACCGGAAGTTTCTCCATCACGCGCTGGAGCGCTGGAAAGTCCGGCACGAGACGGTCGACTCCGCGGACGCCGCCGTGCGCGAACTTCGCCGCGCCGCCGGGGGAGAAGCGTATGAGCTCGTGCTGCTTGACCGGCACATGC
>CAVRNM010000181.1:0-25593 GCA_963722225.1 uncultured Verrucomicrobiae bacterium | reverse complement strand
CGGTTCGGTCATGGCGCTTGCCCGACTCAACCGGCCCGGCGTCTTCGTCTACGGCGGCACGATCCTGCCGGGCATCCATCCGGGCACCAAAGCCAGTGCGATATCGTTTCGGTCTTCGAGGCCGTGGGCAAACATGCCGCCGGCAAACTCGATGACGCCGGCCTGCGCGAGATCGAAGCCTGTTCGATTCCCGGGCCGGGTTCATGCGGCGGCATGTACACCGCCAACACGATGGCTTCGGCCATCGAGGCTCTGGGCATGTGGCTGCCAATAGCTGGCCCAGATCGCCGTCAGCGAGGAAAAGAAAGCCGATTGCCGCCGGGCGGGCGAAGCCGCGCTGGCGCTCGTCAAGGCCGGGATCCGCCCGCGCGACATCATGACCCGCAAAGCGTTCGAAAACGCGATCACCGTGGTCATCGCCCTCGGCGGTTCGACGAACGCCGTCCTGCACCTCCTGGCCATGGCCCACGCGGCCGGCGTCAAACTCGCTCTGGACGATTTTACGCGAATCGGCCGCAAAGTCCCCGTTCTGGCCGATTTGAAGCCCTCCGGCAAATACGGCATGGCCCACTTGTCGCGCATCGGCGGCCTTCCGCCGCTCATGAAGATTCTTCTCGACGCCGGCCTGCTCCACGGGGATTGCCTGACCGTCACGGGGCGCACCGTCGCGGAAAACCTGAATCGTCGCCATGGCGTTGGTTACCGGAAGGGGGCCGAGATCAAACAGCGGCTGCGCCTTTTGGGAGACGCCACCTTCGGCAGCAAAGGCTACCCCGCCGGACGCCAGGAGGAAGCCGAGGAGAACCAGTTTTCTGACTGAAACCATCGTATTCAGACCGCTGCGCAAAGGATTCAAAAGGCTATGTGTAAGGCAAACGCTTTAATCGGCGTCAACCCCTGAAACTGAAGGTAGATCGATCCGGCGCATGCATAAGCCGCCGTGTTGCGGCTGGATAGCCAAAGTTACGGGCAGTCAGCATCCGGCAGGCCGGAAGGCGGCACCCAGCGAGTAGTAAACGGAGGCGCGCGATTGAAAAATCGTGACGTGCTCGAAGGGGAGCGAATCGTCGGGGAGCAGGCGCCATTGCGGGTGAGCGGCGATGATCTCCCGCGCCTCGTCGAAATACGGCCGGTAGTCGGTGCGGAAAAAGAGGCGGCTCCCCTGCCCTGCCCGGACGCCAAGTTCGTCCAGGAAACCCGTCTGGAGCAGGCGGTTCTTGTGATGGCGCTTTTTCGGCCAGGGGTCGGGGAAAAGCATGTAGATATCCGTAAGCGTCACACCGGCGGGCAGTTCCCGGAGGAGATTGCGGGCCTCGCACCGGAGGAAATGCAGGTTCAAGAGACCGGCGCGATCGCGTTTGCGGAGGGCCTTGTCCGTGCGTTCCAGGCGGAGATCGATCCCAATGCACAGCTTTTCCGGATGCGCAGAAGCGTACGCGGTCAGGAAATGTCCGTTGCCGCAGCCGATCTCGAGGATCAGTTGCTTCGCGTCGGCCGGCAGGATGGTGGCGAGCGCCGAGCGCAACTCGGCGCGGCGTTCGGCCTGGACAGCCTCAAATATATCGCGGGGCATGGATGGGAAAGGCTGAAAGACTGAACGCTGAAAAGCTGAAACCCGGAAGGCGAACCCCAAAAAGACTCAAGGCTGAAAGCGGGCGCTGCGTCGAGACGGGCGACACGCCGCTGCCAGTTCGCGATTCCTTGTTTCAGCCGGCGCCAAGCCATCCGCCTTTGGCTGCGACTGCGGCTGAGCCGGCGGGATTTCCTCGCTCAGCTCTTGAGTTTTGTCTCTTCGCTCTTCGGTTGATCGGCCGTCCCGGCCGACTGCGGCAGGGTAAAGAAGAAAGTCGCGCCCTGGCCCGGCTGGCTCTCGACCCAGACCCGACCGCCGTGGAGCTGGACGATGTGTTTGACGATGCTCAGGCCGAGGCCGGTGCCGCCCTTCTCGCGGGAGCGTCCTTTGTCGACCCGATAGAAACGCTCGAAAAGGTGGGGCAAGTCCCCGGCGGGTATGCCCGGCCCGTTGTCATGGACACAGACCTCGGCCTCGCCCCCCCTGAGGCGCGCCTGCACCTCGATCCGCGACCCTCGCGGGGTGTATTTCAGCGCGTTATCCAGGAGGTTCTCGCAAACCTGGGTGATCTTGAGCGGATCGATAAGCAGGAGGCCGATCGCGGGATCGATCGTCAGCGATATCTGATGCTCCTGCGCGGTGGCCCGTCCGCGGATGTCCTGGACCAGGCTGGTCAGGAGATCGGCCAGCCCGGTGGATTCCCGGTGCAGTCCGGGATTGACCGACTCCAAACGGGAAAGCGCCAGCAGATCCTCGAGCAGCGAATGAAGCCGCTCGGCGTGCCGCTGGATCGTGTGAAGAAAACGGTCCCGATCTTCAAGCGGCATTTCCCGGTGCCCGTCCACCAACGTTTCGACGTAGCCTTTGATGATGCTGAGCGGCGTGCGCAGCTCGTGGGAGACGTTGGCGACAAAATCCTTCCGGATGGCCTCCAGTTTCTTTTGTTGGGAAATATCGTGAAGGACAAAAAGCGCCCAGGAACCGGCGTTGCCATCGAGCGGCGCGACCAGCGTGCCGGTCACCTCCACCCAGATCGATCGGTCGCTTTCGACGAACTCAAGCTCGTGCTGGGGGGTGGCCTGGCCGGCGCGCACGGCGTCCACATAACGGAGAAACGCCACACTGTGCAGCACGAGCTCGAGCCGCTGGTGCAGGATGTCTTTCGCGCGGGGGAAAATTGCCTGGAGGGCATGGTTGGCGAGCAGGATGCGGTTCTCGGCGTCGACGAGGAGGACGCCTTCCTGCAGGCTGCCCAAGGTGGCCTCGAGCTGGCTGACCTGGCTCGAGCTGGTCTGGCGGAGCTGCCGGGCCTCGGCGATGAGCTCGTTGGTCGCCGAGCGCAACCGACTCCAGCGATCGGCGGTTTCGGCGGCCGAATCCAGGTCGCGGTGGAGCGGCTTTCGTTCCCGGATGGCTTGATCGAGCTGGCGAAGCACCTGCCGGTTCTGATGAAGTCTCCCCAGGGCGAGGACGAGGCAGAGTGCCAGGACCGCGATGATCAGAGTGGGCATGCTTCGGCCTTGCGATCCGCCATCCGGTAGCCGACCCCACGGATGGTTTCGATCCAGTCCGCTTCCGCGCCGAGTTTTTCGCGCAGGCGGCGGATATGCGTGTCCACCGTGCGAGTCTCGATTTCGGTTTCGTAATTCCAGACGTTGATCAGCAGATGCTCGCGGGTTTGCACCCTCCCCCGCCGCTCCATCAGCAACCGGAGCAATTTGAATTCAGTCGCCGTGAGCTCGATCGGCCGCCCCTGGACCGATACTTCGTGTCGCTCGATGTCGACGAGGACCTGGCCAACCTGAAGGCGTTTGACGTCCGGCGCCGCCACATTGGAGGCACGGCGGAAAATGGATTGGACTCGAAGCACTAATTCTTTGGTGCTAAATGGTTTACAAATATAGTCATCACATCCCGTTTCGAAGCCGGCGATCCGGTCGCTTTCTTCCGCTTTGGCCGTCAGGAAGATGATCGGCACGTGGGCGAGCCGCGGATCTGCCCGAAGGATTCGACAGACCTGCATTCCATTCAAGTCGGGCATCATGATGTCGAGAATCACGAGGTCCGGCAAAAGCGAACGAGCGGTGGCGATGCTGACGGTGGGATTGTTCTCGGTTACCACCTGGTATCCCTTGGCCTTGAGATGATAGGAGACGAGATCGGCGACATCCGGCTCGTCATCAACGATCAGAATCTTCTTTGCCTTCTGTTCGGGCATGGCTTCCAGAATAGGCGGCTGCTGCTGGTTTGCTAGTGAATTTCAGGACGTAACCTGATTGTTACAGCCGAAACGGTTTGATGTCAGGCGTCGGGCGGAGCGATTGACGTTCGCGGCGCGGCAGGCGTGGCCCGGGCGGGGATCCGCCCGGCTTGGATCAGAACCAGGAGAATGCTGATATCCGCGGGGTTCACCCCGCTGATCCGGCTGGCCTGGCCGAGCGTGGAGGGCTGGATCTGGCCGAGTTTCAGGGCGCTCTCCCGGCGGAGTCCGGGAACGAGCAGATAATCGACTCCGGCCGGGATCTGAACCCGTTCCACATCGCGCAGCTTCTCGATCTGCCGCAGCTCGCGTTCGAGATAGCCGCGGTACATGATCCGATAGAGAACCTCGTCCTGGATCGTTTTTGGTTCGGCGAGGAATTCGCCGGGCAGTGCGGTGGGCGCAGCCCCTCGCCTCAAACGGTCACCCCAACCAGGATGTCTGTCACCCGTCGATTCCAGTTTCAACGCCCAGGCCTCGATTTGCTGTTTCTTTAGGGTGATATTTTGTAAACGACTATCTGTAAGCAGTTTGAGACTTTTTGAATGCGCCAGCATCCTCAGCTCAGCACTGCCGTGGTTGAAGAGCAGGCGGTATTCCGCCCGGCTGGTGAACATGCGATAGGGCTCGGCAGTCCCCTTTGTGACCAGATCGTCGATCATGACTCCGATATAGCCTTCATCGCGCCCAATGACGAGCGGGGCCTCTCCCCTCACCTTCTGGACGGCATTGATGCCAGCGACCAATCCTTGACCTGCTGCCTCCTCATAGCCGGACGTTCCATTGATTTGGCCCGCCAGGAAAAGGTTCTCCAATTTCTTCGACTCCAACGAAGCAAAAAGCTGCGTTGGTGGCGCAAAGTCATATTCGACCGCATAGGCTGGTCGCAATACAATCGCCTTCTCCAAGCCTGGAATGCTATGCACCATCTCTAGCTGGACATCAAAAGGCAGACTCGTCGACAGACCGTTGACGTAGTATTCGTTCGTGTTCCGCCCTTCCGGTTCCAGAAAAAGGATGTGGCGCGGCTTGTCCGCGAAGCGAACGAATTTGTCCTCGATGCTCGGGCAATAACGGGGCCCCACCCCTTTGATCTCCCCGCTATACATCGCTGATCGGTGCAGATTGCTCCGGACGATATCCCTGGTGGACTCGGAGGTATATGTGACCCAACACGACACCTGTTCGCTGCCTGGTGGCCACCCAAGGCGGCGTTCGCCCGATTGTTCCACGTGGAACAAATCCTCAGGGCCCCTGGTGTCATAAAAGGCAAAAAGCGTGGGGACACTGTCACCTTTCTGTTCCTGCATCTTTGGAAAATCGATGCTCCGCCCAAGCAATCGCGGCGGCGTGCCGGTCTTTAACCGGCTCAGCTCGATGCCGGCGTCGAGCAAACTCGCGGAAAGGGTCCTGGCGCTGAAATCGCCAAGGCGACCACCTTCGTTCTTGTTCTGCCCGATATGCATCAAACCACGGAGGAACGTTCCGGTGGTCACCACCAGTGTCCGGCCGGAGAACTCCACATCGAGATTGGTGCGGCAGCCGATGACTTTGCCATCGTTGACGATCAACCCGGTGACGGTCGCTTGAAAGAGCTGAAGGTTCTTCTGCAACTCCAGGATGTGCTTGAGCCGGAATTGATAAGCCTTCTTGTCACATTGTGCCCGCGGTGACTGCACTGCGGGTCCCTTCGATTCGTTCAACAGGCGGAACTGGATCCCAGTGACATCCGTGTTGATCGCCATTTCGCCGCCCAGTGCGTCGATCTCCCTCACGATCTGGCCCTTCGCCTGACCGCCGATAGCCGGGTTGCAGCTCATCTGGGCCACGGTATCGATGTTTCCTGTCAGAAGCAGGGTAGAGGCACCCATCCGCGCAGAGGCCAGTGCGGCTTCGACGCCTGCATGACCGGCGCCGCAGACGATGACATCAAACTGTAAAGTATTGTATAACAATAGCTTAATATTTAACTATGATTGTCCGGTTGCGGGAAACCAGGCCGATTGGGTGATCACTTACCAATACAGAAATGAGCGAAAATGCGATCCAAGACCCGTTCGTTGTCGATCCGGCCGGCGATCTCCCCGAACGCGTGCAACGCACCGCGCAGGTCGCTGGCGAGCAGCTCGGCCGGCTCTTTTCCCGCGAGCTTATCGCTGGCGGCGCGGAGGTATTCCGTCGCTTCGCGCAGGGCGGTGGCGTGGCGCGCGTTGATCGCCACCAGGTCGTCGCCGTGTTCCCGGCGGAACGATTCGGCATGGCGGACAATCGCGGCCACCAGCTCGTCAAAGCCGGCGCCGGTCAACGCGGACACCCGGACCACGGGCAGCCCGGGGGGAGGGTTGGGGCCGGCCGCGGCGGACGGCAGATCGATTTTGTTGACGACCACCAGGGCGGCCGCCGGCGTCAGCTGCGCCGCGACTTCCGGGAGGAGGGGCGGCGCCGGGCGGGTGGCGTCGAGCACGAGCAGCCGGAGGTCCGCCTCGGCGGCGCGCGCGATGGATTGCGCCATGCCGCGCCGTTCCAGCGGGGTGGGGGAGGGGTTCAGGCCAGCTGTATCAATAAGTCTGATACAGTGGGGGCCGAGCGCGACCGGCTCCTCCAGGTAGTCCCGGGTGGTGCCGGGCTCCGCGCTCACCAGGGCGCGCTCGCGCCCGAGGAGGCGGTTGAGCAGGCTGCTCTTCCCGGCGTTGGGTTCGCCGAGGATCACGGTTTTCAAGCCGTCGCGGAGCACGTGACCGTAACGGTCGGTCGCGAGGAGCCGGTCGACGCCGGCCCGGAGGTCGGCGAGCCCGGCGGCGAGCCCGGCGCGGTCCTCCGGGGGCAGATCCTCGTCGGGAAAATCGATGAAGGCCTCCACGCGGGCGACCAGGTCGAGGAGCCGGTCGATCAGCTCCTGCAGCCGGCGGCCCAGGGCGCCGCGGAGCTGCTGGTTGGCGGCGGCCAGCGCCCGCTCGCTGCGCGCCCCGATCAGGTCCGCAACCGCCTCGGCCTGGCTCAGGTCCATCCGCCCGTTGAGAAACGCGCGCTTGGTGAATTCGCCGGGTTCGGCCGGCCGGCACCCGCGCCCGCAGAGGTCCTCGAGGAGGATCTGGGCGATGAACGGGCTGCCATGGGCGCTGACCTCCAGGAGATCCTCGCCCGTATAGGAGTGGGGCGCGGCGAAGAAGGTGTAGACGACCTCATCCACGAGGGCGCCGGCCCGGCTGCGATAGTCGGCATGGACGGCCAGGCGGGGGAGGGGCGCCGTGCCGAAGATCTCCGCGACCAGGGCCGGGCAGCGCGGGCCGCTCGCGCGCACGAGCGCGAGCGCAGACGTGCCCACGGGCGTGGCCAGGGCGGCAATGGTATCGGCGGAATACGCCATGCCGCCCACGCAAACGCCGCCGCCGCCGAAGGCAAAACGAAAGCGTTACTCGGTGGGCACGGCGCCGGCCACGGTGGTGCCCGGCGTGACGCTGACGCGGGCGAGGATGTCGTTCTTGATCTTGGCCGCGAGTTCCGGGTTCTGGGCAAGGGCGTCCTTCGCCGCTTCCCGGCCCTGGCCGACGAGCTCCCCGTTGTAGGCGATCCAGGCGCCTTTTTTCTCCAGAATCTTGTATTCGACCCCCAGGTCGAGCAGCGAGCCGTTCTGGGAGATGCCCTCGTCGTACATGATGTCGAATTCGCACTCGGTGAACGGCGGCGCGACCTTGTTCTTCACGACCTTGATCTTGGTGCGGTTGCCCACGACCTTGCCGTCGGGCGTCTTGAGCTGGTCCTTGCGGCGGATGTCCAGCCGGAGCGAGGAGAAAAATTTCAACGCGCGGCCGCCGGGGGTTGTCTCCGGGTTGCCGAACATCACCCCGATCTTTTCCCGGATCTGATTGGTGAAGATGCAGACGCACTTGGTCCGGCTGACGACCGAGGTCAGGCGCCGCATGGCCTGGCTCATGAGGCGGGCCTGCGAGCCGACGGTGGCGTCGCCCATCTGCCCGTCGAGCTCGGCGCGCGAAACGAGCGCGGCGACCGAGTCGATGACGATGACGTCGATCGAATTCGACCGGATCAGCGCCTCCGTGATGTTGAGCGCGTCCTCCCCGCTGTCCGGCTGGGAAACCAGCAGGTCGTCGAGCTTCACGCCGACGGTGCGGGCGTATTTCGGATCGAGCGCATGCTCGACGTCGATGAAAGCCGCGAGCCCGCCGCGGCGCTGGGCCTCGGCGATCACGCTGAGGCAGAACGTGGTCTTGCCGGACGATTCCGGCCCGAAGATCTCGATGATGCGCCCCCGCGGCAATCCGCCCACGCCCAGGGCCAGATCGACGGCCAGCGAGCCGGTCGAGATGGTATCGACCACCATGCGCGTGGCGCTGCCCAGGCGCATGATCGAGCCTTCGCCGAACTGCTTGGTGATCGCCGAAACGGCGAGCTCGATATTCCTGGCCCGGGCGGGATCGGCGGTGCGCTCGGCGGCGGTGGCGCCAGGCTTGAGATCGGCGGGGGACTTGGCAGGTGGAGCTTTGGACATGGGAATGAGCTAACTTGAAGAACGTTGGGGACGCAAACGCGGCGGAAGCGGCGAAGGAGACCAGGCGCGAACGACGCGAATGTTGTTCCGCAAACCCACCGGCGGCGCAAACGAAAAGAAACCTCCCGGCTGAGTCGCGCCGCCTCAGCCACAGCTAGGCGAATTGTAGGAAGCGAGCTTGCTCGCGATCCAGGAGGGAGAATCGCCTGCCAGCAGGCTTCCTACATCGATCACCTGATGGCATCGTTCCCCACGAGTGAGGTTGGAATTTGTCTAGCATGACTCTGGCTACGCCGGCCGGTCGTAGCGCTGGAACCAGTCGACGAACCGCCGCAGGCCTTCCTCGAGGGTCACTTTCGGCTCGTACCCGACCGCGGCGTGGATGCGCGCCAGATCGGCGCAGGTCGCGGGCATCTCCGTGGAGAGGGGCGGCAAAAGCTCCACGTTGGCCGGCCGGCCGAGCAGCGATTCGAGGATTTGCACAAAGCGTTTCATCTCCACTGGCTGCTGGTGCCCGACGTTGAAGATCCGGCAGGGTGGGGCGGTCGGCTCCCCGGACGCGCCTGCGAACGGATGGAGCAGCACCTTGAGCACGCCATCGACCACGTCGTCCACGTAGGTGAAATCACGCTGGTAGCGGCCGTAATTGAAGAGGCGGAGCGAAGTGCCGTCGCGGATCGCGCGGGCGAAGAGCATGGGCGTCATGTCGGGCCGACTCCACGGTCCGTAGACGGTGAAGAACCGCAGCCCGGTGAGATTCAGCCCGTGCGTGTGGGCGTAGCTGGAGGCCATCGCTTCACCGGCTTTCTTCGTGGCGGCGTAGAACGAGAGCGGCCGTCCGCCGTCATCGTCCTCGCGAAACGGCACGCGGGCGTCCGCGCCATAGACGGAACTGCTCGAGGCAAACACCAGGTGCTTCGGCGGACGGCGTCGGGCGGCCTCCAGCACGCTGGCAAAACCAACGAGGTTGCTGTGCACGTAGGCGGCGGGGTTCTCGAGGCTGTAACGCACGCCGGTCTGCGCGCCGAGGTGCACCACATAGTCGGGCCGGAAGTTCTCCTGGAGACCGGCGAACGCCGGCGCATCGGCAAAGTCGGCCTGCACGAAGCGGAAGCCGTCCTCCTGTTCCAGCTCGGCCAGCCGCGCCCGTTTCAGCTCGAGGGAGGCGTAGCTGTTCAGGTTGTCCACCCCGAGCACCTCGCATTTCTGCGATGCGGCCAGCCGGTGGCAAACGTGGAAGCCGATGAACCCGGCGGCGCCGGTCACGAGAACTTTCATCGGCGGGGGTCTAGCCGAAAGGGCGGGGCGGGGCTAGGAAAATTCCGCCGTTCTCCTCCCGCGGCCGGGGTCTTTCGTTCCGGCTGGGCAACGTGCCGGCAGCCGGCTGGCGGGCGCAGAATGGCGCGAACCGCCTGGCCGCCGCCGCTGCAGGCGAAGACGGATGCCCGCGACCGGCAGGTCCGTTGGTGGTCGCGCCCAAACGATTGACCCGCCCCCGCCCGCCGCGGGTAAAAAAAGCGGAACCTTTCGCTTGATTGCACAAAAATCGCACCTATAAGTTGCGCCGCCTTTGCCATTCGGCATTGTCTACGCATGAACATTCGGGCATACCTGAAACCCCACTGTGGCTGGTCGCGCGGCGTCCGGGCCATCATGCGCAAATACGACCTCGAGTTCGAGGACATCGACGTTTTCAACGACCGCGCGAACTACGACGAGATGGTGCGCAAGTCAGGGCAGCCCCTTTCCCCCTGCGTCGAGATCGACGGCATCATGCTGGCGGACGTATCAGGCGAGGAAGTCGAGAACTACCTGCTTGCCAACGACCTCGTCAAACCTAACGACGCCCGCGCCGAGGAGCCGATCAATGTCGGCTGCGCGGACGGAGAGAATGAGAAAACGGCCACCAAGACCATCCGATTCTTCTAACGGGCCACCCAGTCAGAACCGCATCAGTTTTCACAGGGCCGGCTCGCACCGCGAGACCGGCCTTTTTTGCGCGCCCATGAATGCCTTGCATGCTCTTCCGTTCGAGTCCGACAGCCTCCTAGCCCCTGATCCCAAAACCCAGTTTGCCATTGACCCCATGGCAAACGCCCAGCGGTATCCGAAAAATGAACAACCGAAGTGACAGCACTCCCGGTCCCCGGCCAGCCCGGACCGGGCTGCCGCCCAAGCAGGGTCTCTACGACCCCTGGTTCGAGCACGACGCGTGCGGCGTGGGCTTCGTGGTCGATATCAAGGGCCGGCGATCGCACCAGATTCTGCAACAGGCGCTCCAGGTGCTGACGAACCTCGATCATCGCGGGGCGAGCGGCAGCGAGCCCAACACCGGCGACGGCGCGGGAGTGCTGCTTCAGATGCCCCATGTTTTCTTCAAGGAGGTTTGCAAGAAGGCGCGGATCGCACTGCCCGAGGAGGGCGAATACGGCAGCGGTCTGGTGTTCCTGCCCAAAAACATCACGAAGCGTCGCCGCCTGGAGGAACGCTTCGAGCAGATCATTCAGTCGGAGGGCCAGACCGTCCTCGGCTGGCGCACGGTGCCGACCAGCAATGCCGCGCTCGGTGAGACGGCCCGGTCGTGCGAGCCCGCCATGCGCCAGGTGTTCATCGGTCGCAGCCCTGAACTGACCGATCCCATGGCATTTGAGCGCAAGCTCTACGTCATCCGCAAGCGCGCCCACAACGAGATCCGCACCTCGACGATGGATGGCGCCGAGTTCTGGTATCTCTGCAGCCTGTCCTACAAGACCTTTGTCTACAAGGGCATGCTTCTGACGACGCAGCTGGACGGCTATTTCCCCGATCTGCTGCAGCCGACGATGGAGACGGCTCTCGCGCTGGTGCATTCCCGCTTCAGCACGAACACGTTTCCGAGCTGGAACCGGGCGCACCCCTACCGCTATCTCGCGCATAACGGCGAGATCAACACGCTGCGGGGCAACATCAACTGGATGCATGCCCGGCAGGCGCTCTTTGTCTCGGAGGCGTTTGGCGAGGATATCACGAAGGTCCTCCCGATCATCGATCCGAACGGCAGCGACACGGCCATGTTCGACAACACCCTCGAGCTGCTGGTGCTCGCCGGGAGGCCGCTGGCCCACGCGATGATGATGATGATTCCGGAACCCTGGTCGTACCACGAGACCATGGAAGACGACCGGCGGGCGTTCTACCAGTTTCATTCCTGCCTGATGGAACCGTGGGACGGTCCGGCGTCGATTGCGTTTACGGACGGACGGCAGATTGGTGCGGTGCTCGACCGCAACGGCCTGCGCCCCTCGCGCTATTACGTGACGAAGGACGGCTTGGTCATCATGGCCTCCGAGGCCGGCGTGCTGGAAATTCCGCCCGAGCGCATCCTGCAGAAGGGCCGCCTGCAGCCCGGCCGCATGTTCCTGGTCGATACGGTGGAGGGCCGCATCATCGACGATACCGAGATCAAGGCCAAGATCGTGGCCGAACGCCCCTACCGCCAGTGGCTCAACGAGCACCTGATGCATCTCGATGACCTGCCGGAGGCGCCGAATGTGCCGGCGCCCGATCACGCGACCCTGCTCCAGCGCCAGATTGCCTTCGGTTACACGCACGAGGACGAAAGGATCATCCTCACGCCCATGGCGCGCGACGGGGTCGAGGCCGTCGGCTCGATGGGCAACGACGCGGCGCTCGCCGTGCTCTCAAACCGGCCGCGCCTGCTCCCCGACTACTTCAAGCAGCTCTTCGCGCAGGTCACGAACCCGCCGATCGACTGCATCCGCGAGGAAATCATCACCTCGGCCGAGACCCGCCTCGGCTCAGAGGGCAATCTGCTGCATCCCGAGCCGACGGCCTGCCGGCGCGTCGAGCTCAAGTGGCCGGTGCTGACGAACGAGGAGTTCGCCAAGATCCGCCGGATGGAGCTGCCCGGGCTCAAGGTGGGCACGCTGCCCATCCTCTTCCGCGTCACCCGCGGCGAGCGCGGCCTCGCCAAGTCGATGGAGGAGCTCTGCGTCATGGCCCGCCGCCTGATCGAGGAGGACGAGGCCAACGTCATCATCCTCAGCGACCGCGGCGTGACCCGCGAGTTCGCCCCGATCCCCGCACTGCTGGCGATCGCCGGCCTGCACCATTATCTCATCCGCGAAGGCCTGCGCACGCGCGCCAGCCTGATTCTGGAAACCGGCGAGGCCCGCGAGGTCCACCACTTCGCCCTGCTCATCGGCTACGGCTGCAGCGCGGTCAACCCGTACGTCGCCTTCGAGACGATCGACGACATGATCCGCGAGGACCTGCTGCCGAACCTCGAGCCCAAGACGGCGTTCAAGAATTTCGTGAAGGCGGCCTCCAAGGGCGTGGTGAAGGTCATGTCCAAGATGGGCATCTCCTCCATCCAGAGCTACCGCGGCGCGCAGGTGTTCGAGGCGGTGGGCCTGCGCCAGGACGTGATCGACCATTACTTCACGTGGACGCCCTCGCGCGTGGGCGGCATCGGCCTGGACGTGATCGCGCAGGAAGTGCTGGCCCGGCACCGGGCGGCGTATCCGGAGCGCCAGGTCAACGGCCATGTCCTGCCCTCGGGCGGACAGTACAAGTGGCGCGACGACGGCGAGTATCATCTCTTCAACCCGGAGACGATCCACCGGCTGCAGAAGGCGGTGCGCACCGGCAGCAGCGCGGTTTTCCGCGACTACGCGCGCCTGGTCAACGAACAGTCGCGCAACCTGTGCACGCTGCGCGGTCTGCTGGAATTCAAGGCCGGCGAGTCGGTTCCGCTTGAGGAGGTCGAGCCGGTTGAAGTGATTATGAAGCGCTTCAAGACCGGGGCGATGTCCTACGGCTCCATCAGCAAGGAGGCCCACGAGACGCTCGCCATCGCGATGAACCGCATCGGCGGCAAGTCCAACACGGGCGAGGGCGGCGAGGATCCCTTGCGGTACGAACCGCTGCCCAACGGCGACAGCAAAAACTCCGCCATCAAGCAGGTCGCGTCCGGGCGCTTCGGCGTCACCAGCGAATACCTGGTCAAGGCCCGCGAGCTCCAGATCAAGATGGCGCAGGGCGCCAAGCCCGGCGAGGGCGGCCAGCTGCCCGGCGCAAAGGTGTACCCGTGGATCGCCAAGGTCCGCCTCACCACGGCCGGCGTCGGCCTCATCTCGCCGCCGCCGCACCACGACATCTATTCCATCGAGGATCTCGCCGAGCTGATCCACGACCTCAAGAACGCCAACCGCCAGGCCCGCATCAGCGTCAAGCTGGTCGCCGAGGTCGGCGTGGGCACGGTGGCCGCGGGCGTCGCCAAGGCGCATGCCGACGTCGTGCTCATCTGCGGCCACGACGGCGGCACCGGCGCCTCGCCGCAGACGTCGATCAAGCACGCCGGCCTGCCGTGGGAGCTCGGCCTCGCCGAGACCCACCAGACCCTCGTGCTGAACAATCTCCGCAGCCGCATCGCCGTCGAAACGGACGGACAGCTCAAGACCGGACGCGACGTGGTCATCGCTGCGCTGCTCGGGGCCGAGGAATTCGGCTTCGCCACGGCGCCCGCTTGTCTCCACGGGCTGCATCATGATGCGCGCCTGCCACCTGAACACCTGCCCGGCCGGCATCGCCACCCAGGATCCGCGGCTGCGGGCAAAATACGCCGGCAAGCCGGAGCACGTCGTGAACTTCATGCGCTTCATCGCCGAGGAGGTCCGCGAGCTCATGGCGCAGCTCGGTTTCCGCACCGTGGCGGAGATGATCGGCCGCGTCGACCGGCTCGAGCCGCGCAAGGCCATCGAGCATTGGAAGGCGAAGGGGCTGGACTTCTCCAACATCCTCTACGCGCCCGACGTCGGCCCCGAGGTGGGGCGCTACTGCCAGATCCCGCAGGACCACGGGCTGGAGGACTCGCTGGATCTCACCGTGTTGCTCAACCTGTGCGAGCCGGCGGTCAAGCGCGGCGAGCGGGTGGTGGCGGAACTGCCGATCCGCAACGTTCACCGCGTGGTCGGCACCATCACCGGCAGCGAGGTCACGCGGCAATGGGGCGCGGCCGGCCTGCCCGAGGACACCATCCGCATCCACTTCAAGGGGTCGGCGGGCCAGAGCTTCGGGGCTTTCATGCCGAAGGGGATGACCTTCAGTCTGGAGGGCGACGCCAACGACTACCTCGGCAAGGGGCTCTCCGGCGGCAAGATCATCGTCTACCCGCCCGCAGGTTCCACGTTCGTGCCCGAAGAAAATATCATCATCGGCAACGTCGCCTTGTACGGGGCCACTGGTGGCGAGGCCTACATCCGCGGCATGGCCGGGGAACGTTTCTGCGTGCGCAACTCCGGCGTCAACGCCGTGGTCGAGGCGGTGGGCGACCACGGGTGCGAGTACATGACCGGGGGCCGGGTCGTGGTGCTCGGCCCGACCGGGCGCAACTTCGCCGCGGGCATGTCCGGCGGCATCGCCTACGTGCTCGATGAGCACGGAACGTTCGCGCGCGATGTCAACCGCCAGATGGTGGGCATCGGGAAGCTGGAGAATCCCGCGGAGATCGCCGAGGTGCGCGCGATGATCGAACGGCATCTGGCGTACACGCAAAGCGCGCGCGCCCGGCAGGTGCTCGAGGCCTGGGACCAGGCGGTGCCGCGTTTCGTCAAGGTGCTGCCCAAGGACTACCAGCGCATGCTCGCCTGCATCGAGCGGGCGCACGCGCAGGGCCTTTCCGGCGACGATGCGATCATGGCCGCCTTCGAAGAAAACGCCCGCGACCTCTCCCGGATCGGGGGCAATTGAGCGTTAAGCGATAAGCTGTCAGCTTGAAGCCCTGAACCGCCAGGCCGGACACACGCCCCTTCCACCCCCCACCAACTCAGCTTACCGCTTAAAGCTCATCGCTTACAGCTTCATTCCATGGGTAAACCAACTGGATTCATCGAATATCTGCGGGAATTGCCCGTGGACCGACCGCCGCTGGAGCGCGTGCGCGACTGGAACGAGTTCCACCCGCACATGGAGCAGAAGAAGCTCCGCAACCAGGGGGCCCGCTGCATGGATTGCGGCGTGCCCTTCTGCCACACCGGCAAGTTGATCAGCGGCATGGCCGCCGGTTGCCCGATCCACAATCTGATCCCCGAGTGGAACGATCTGATCTACCGGAATCTGTGGCGCGAGGCGTTGGAGCGGTTGCACAAGACCAACAATTTCCCGGAGTTCACCGGGCGCGTGTGTCCGGCCCCGTGTGAAGGCTCCTGCGTGCTCGGAATCAACGAACCGCCGGTCACGATCAAGAACATCGAGTACTCGATCATCGAAAAGGGGTGGGAGGAAGGCTGGGTGAACCCGCAGGCCCCCAAGGTTCGCACCGGCAAGAAGGTCGCGGTCATCGGCTCCGGCCCCGCCGGCCTGGCTGCCGCCGCCCAGCTCAACACCGCCGGCCACACCGTCACCGTGTTTGAGCGGGCGGACCGACCGGGCGGCCTGCTCATGTACGGCATCCCGAACATGAAGCTCGACAAGCAGGAGGTGCTGAAGCGGCGCATCGAGTTCCTGGAGCAGGAAGGCGTCAAGTTCATCTGCAATGCCAACGTCGGCGACAATGTCGAGGCCGAGATCTTCCTGAAGGAATACCACGCCACGGTGATCTGCACCGGCGCGACCCAGGCGCGCGATCTGCCCGTCGAGGGGCGCAACCTTCCCGGCGTGCATTTCGCGATTGAGTACCTCACCGCCAACACCAAGGCATTGCTGTCCGGCAAGCCCAACGCCCATCCAATCCATGCGCGCGACAAGGACGTGGTGGTGATCGGCGGCGGCGACACCGGCACCGATTGCGTCGGCTCGGCGCTGCGCCAGGGCTGCCGGAGCATCACCCAGATCGAGATCCTTCCCCAGCCCCCCCTTGACCGGGCGGCGGACAATCCCTGGCCCGAGTGGCCGAAGATCTACAAGATGGATTATGGCCAGGAAGAGGCCGCCGCGAGATTCGGGGCCGATCCGCGCATTTATCTCACCACGGTCAAGCGGTTCATCGGGGACAGCGAGGGGCGCGTGAAGGAACTCGTCACCGTCCAGATCAAATGGGAGAAGAACGACAAGGGCCAGTTTGTGCCGAAGGAACAGCCCGGCACCGAACAGACCCGCCCCGCGCAGCTCGTGCTGCTCGCGATGGGCTTCCTCGGACCCGAGCAGGCGATCCTCAAGGATCTCAAGATCGAGACCGACGCCCGCAGCAACATCAAGGCGGAACACGAGAAGTACGCGACCAGCGTCAAGGGCGTCTTCGCCGCCGGCGACTGCCGGCGCGGCCAGAGCCTCGTCGTCTGGGCCATCAACGAAGGCCGCGGCGCCGCCCGCGAGTGCGACCGCTATTTGATGGGTTCGACGGACCTCCCGTAAGCTTTCGCGCGGATGCGCGAAAGCTTTATTGCGGCGCCGCCGCTCGCTAATTTATTCTGTAGGGCCGGACCCGTTTCGACAGGCTTAAGGCCCGAGCATGCCGAGGGGCTTGCGCCCGGGCCGTCGATCTCCTCATGCAGGACGTGCCCGTGCCGCAGCGCAAGCGGGTAATCTGACAGCGGGTGCCTGCGCGCTTGCGCCTGCGAGTTAAGTTTCCGAAGCCCCCCTCCGCCCTAGAGCGTTTTCGATTTAGATAGGCACATAGCGGTTTTCGTGATACGGTGCCGGTCCATGGAGGCAAACCCATGAGACCGTTGAGCGAGGATTTGCGGCGTCGGATCATCGAGGCTCGCCAGGCGGGAGCCGGGTCGGTGGAAGTCAGCGGACGCTTTCGGGTCAGCCGGCGGACGGTGGCGCGGCTGGTAGGGCAGTATGCGCGTCACGGGCACTGGCGGCCCAAGCAGATCGGAGGCTACCGACGCTCGAAGTTGGCGCCCTACGGCCGCACGATCGACCGCTGGATCAGCCGCAAGGCGGATATCAGCCTGGTCGAGCTCAAGGAACGCTGCCAGACGGAGCTGGGCATAACGATTGGGGTCAACGCCCTCTGGCACCAATTGCGGCGCCTCGGACTGAGCTCTAAAAAAAACGACGCACGCCGCCGAGCAGGACCGGCCTGACGTAGCGGCCGCGCGCCAGCTCTGGCGTCGGGAGCAGCCGCAGTGGGATCTCCGGCGCCTGGTCTTCATCGACGAGACAGCCCTCAACACCAAGATGGCCCGCCTGTACGGCTGGAGCCGCCGGGGCCAGCGCTGCTTCGGGGCCGTGCCGCATGGACATTGGGCAACGTCGACCTTTATCGCCGCCCTGCGCCACGACCGCATCGACGCTCCGTTCCTGATCGAGGGGTCCGCCAACATGGAGGTCTTTGCCACCTACGTCCGTCAGGTGCTCTGTCCCCAGCTTCAGGAAGGCGACGAGGTCATCATGGATAACCTTTGCATCCACAAAACCTCGGTAGTGACCCGACTGATCAAGGCCTACGGAGCGACCGTGCGCTTCTTGCCTCCCTACAGCCCTGACCTCAACCCCATCGAGATGGCCTTCGCCAAACTAAAGAGCCACCTGCGTCACGAGGCGGCGCGAACCCTCGAGACCCTCCAGCCCGCCGTCGCACGCAGCCTCTCCCGCTTCCATCCCGAGCACTGCCAGGGCTTCTTTCGTCATGCCCAATACGGGACTAGCTAACTCGAAGATGCTCTAGACCCGCACCGGCTTGGCAGTTGGGACCGCATAGGTGCTGTGCGCTGCGGCTCGGCGTGATGAATGTGCCGGATGTGCAGGAGATTCCGATAGTCTCCATCGATTCTCTCTGAATATCTGAGTCAGATAATCACGGAGAAGAGAACAAATTGTTATGTAACATATTGGACAGTAATTAAAAGAACATCTTCATCAAGTTATTAAAGAAAACAAGAAAAAGCTTGAGTATAAATCATACTAAAGGAATATTGATTTAACCAATAGACTTAATGAGGTTCTCAAGAAGAAGCGAGTATGCGCTCGGTGCGCTCTTTGACCTAGGCATCGCCCGGGAGGTCGGTCGCCCGTCCCCTGGAACCCGCTGAAGTGGATCTCATCCTGCCCGACCGATCGGCGGCCGACCGAATCTCCCATGAGAAAACCAGCAAACCAAGAAATCCCACTGCTGCTGCGACAGGAGCGATCGCTGCACCGTCGCGTGCAAATCGCAACCGCCATGACCATGTTCCTGATGGCCGCTGCCGCGTCGGTTTATGCTCAAACGGCGGTCGCGGCTTCGTCGGTACCGGCTCCGTCGGCGCCCGCTGCAGCGGCACCTGACATCTTCGGCCTCACCAAGCCAAACTGGCTGACGGTGGCTTCGGCCACGGTTAAGGAAGGATACGACACGAACATCTTCGGCGTGTCCACGAACTTGGCCGGGCATCCCGACATCGCGAACGTCTCCTCCTCGTTCACGATAATCAGTGCCAACCTGACCTTCGATCTGCTCGCCCCCTCGGGAGCCCAGAACAGCGGCTTCCTCACGGTCCTGACGCTGGGCTACGCCGCGGATTATACGGCCTACACGGCGGCAGCTCGCGAAGACAATCTCAGGAACACGGTCACCCTCACCCTCAAGGGCAAGAGCGGACCCTGGACCCTCTCAATCGACAACCCGTTCCTCTATGTCGACGGCAGCAAGGAGGATCAGTTTTTCGGAACCTACAACAATCTCGGCTACGGCGTCGTGCGCGAACGGCGCAACCAGATTCAGGAACGCAACACTTCTTCCCTGCGCTTTGACGCTCCGGATTGGTTCGTGCGCGCCGTTGACAACGCCACCTATTATAACCTCCTGATCGACGAACACGAGCCGGTTGGCGCCTACAAGGGCTATGCCAATTGGGTCAATCGCGACGACATCAATGCCGGCGTGGATCTCGGCTACAAGCTAACTCCGGATTTTGCCTTTACCGCCGGCTGGAGGATCGGACAACAGACCCAGGCCCGCTTCTACTACAGTCTGGTCGACAACGATAATACCTACAATCGGGCGCTGTTCGGGTTTGAGGGCAAATTGCTGCCTTGGCTCCAGCTGCAGGCCGTGGCCGGCCCGGACTTCCGGCGCTACAGCGATGGCACCCACTCCGGAATCGCGGGCGACCGGCCCACCTGGTTCTACACCCAGAGCCAGCTGACCGCGACCTTCACGTCCTCCGACACCCTGACCGCATCGAACAAAGTCTGGCACTTTGTCTCCAGCGCGGGCCTGTATTCGATTCAGGAGACGCTGGACAGCCTGACCTACAAGCATGCTTTCTCCGAGAAACTCTCGGCCTCGGCGGGAGTGAACATTGTCGGGCACCGTTACGACTTCCCCGCAGTCCGCAACGACTGGGCTCGCAGTTACCCCGTCGACGTGACGTACGCGTTCAACCGCTGCCTCTCGGTGAGCGTCGATTACAACAATACGGGAGGGCACAGCCATTTCCCTGCCACGATCTCGCCGGGACAGAATTTCAGCGATTGCTTGGTTTCAATTTCGATCAAGGCCTCGTTCTAGTGTCGTGTAACACCAGTTTCTGTCATAAATATCTGAACTTTCTCCGGGTCGGCGGTCAGCTTGGGGCAGGAAACGAAACGGACGGCCAGTGACGCCGGTGACAGTGACGGAAGCGGAGCGTGCGCATTTGGAGGCTTTGACGCGCAAGCGCAACGCCCGGCTCGGCAGGTGAGCCGCGCCCGGATGATTCTTCTGGCGGCCACGGGTTGCAGTAATACCGAGATCGCGCGCCGCACCTCGGTGTGTGCCCCCACGGTCAGCTAGCCGAGCCACTGCCTGCCACTGCAACGTCCAAAGTGACTGGCGGCATCTGTTTGCCGCCAGACCTGGATATTCCAGCGAGCCGTTGGCACCGAAACCCGCTCGTTGAGTGAAGTGTTCGCGAATGGATGCTTTGTCGACGGACGTCTTTTTCTGGTCGCCCCGGCGGCCCGACGTCTCGCCTGGCGCCTCCGGGTTCGCGAGGCATTCCGTCGGGCTGCCGGGCGCCGTTGATTCCCTTGGCGTTCGCCCGCGCCGCATGAGGATTGGGGTTTGCCTCGGGGGTGCGCAGTCATGGTGGCCGGCGCGGGCGAACGCATCCTTTCAGCCGGAGAGCCACCTGCTCCGGCTGGCTCGGCGGGGTAGCCAAGTGGGAAGGCCCGGCGCCGCAAACGCCCCATGAGTTGGTTCGATTCCAACCCCCGCCTCCAGTTTCAGTCAGCCCGCATTTCCCGGGAAAATCTTCGCATCAACCTTTCCTTCAGCCCGGGCAGAGATAGCTTGGAGCCTGGCCTTCGCCATCGCTACTGGCCGAATCCGCCTTCTTCCACCTTCATCCGCAGACAACCATCCCTATGAGCACATCCAAACCCTACCTGAGCACGCTAGCCCTGCATGCGGGCCAGGTGCCCGATCCGACGACCGGCGCCCGCGCCGTGCCGATCTACCAGACGTCCTCCTACGTCTTCAAGAGCACCGACCACGCGGCGAATCTCTTCGCCCTGAAGGAATTCGGGAACATCTACACGCGCCTGATGAATCCGACGACCGACGTTTTCGAGCAGCGCATCGCCGCGATCGAGGGCGGCACCGGCGCGCTGGCGGTGGCCTCGGGCCAGGCGGCGACCTCCCTCGCCCTGATCGCCGTCACCCAGGTGGGCGACGAGATCGTCTCGGCCAACAACCTCTACGGGGGTACGTATCAGCTATTCCATTACACGCTGCCGAAGCTGGGCCGCACGGTGAAGTTCGTGGACTCGGGCAATCCGGAGGCCTTTCGCCAGGCCATCACGTCCAGGACGCGCGCGATCTACGCCGAGACCATTGGCAATCCGAAGCTCGACGTCCCCGATTTCGAGGCGATTGCGAAGATCGCCCATGCCGCCGGCGTCCCGTTCATCGTGGACAACACGGTCGGGGTCGGCCTGGTCGCCCCGATCCAGCACGGGGTCGACATCATCGTGTCCTCCGCCACGAAATATATCGGCGGCCACGGCACGAGCATTGGCGGCGTCATCGTCGACTCCGGCAAGTTCGCCTGGAACAACGGCAAGTTCCCCGAATTCACGGAGCCGGATCCGAGCTACCACGGCCTGAAATTCTGGGATGTCTTCGGCAACTTTCCCGGGCTCGGCAACGTGGCGTTCATCATCAAGGTGCGCGTGCAGCTCCTGCGCGACCTCGGTCCGGCGCTCAGTCCGTTCAATTCGTTCCTCTTTCTGCAGGGGCTCGAAACGCTCCCGCTGCGCCAGCGGCAGCATTCGGAGAATGCGCTTGAGATCGCGGGTTTTCTCAAAGCTCATCCGTTGGTGAGCTGGGTCACCTATCCGGGCCTGCGGGATGATCCGAATTACCCGCTGGCGGCCAAGTATCTCAGCCGCGGCTTCGGCGGCATCGTGGGATTCGGCATCAAGGGTGGGTTGGACGCGGGGCGGAAATTCATCAACTCGGTGAAGCTGCTCTCGCACCTGGCCAACATCGGCGACGCCAAGACCCTGGTCATCCATCCGGCCACCACGACCCACCAGCAACTCACCCGCGAGGAGCAGGAGGCCACCGGCGTCACCCAGGACTATATCCGCCTTTCCATCGGTTTGGAGGATGTGCGCGATATCCGGGCGGACATCGACCAGGCCCTCCGCCAGGCGGCCGGCTGAGGCCGGGCTTTTCTCGGGGCCTGCCTTGGCTCACGAGGCAATTGAAGTGGAGGGGCTGTCCACAACTGTTCCATGCGCGTTGGAGCCAACGCGCCCCACCTCTTGCCGGCGGCAACCCAGAAGCCATCCTCAGTCCGAATGCGTTGGTCCGGCTGCGGGATGGTTTGGTTGGATGCGTGGCGGGGGTCGCCGGGCCCCGCCCTATTGCCGCTCAACGCGTGATCTGGTTCGGGTCTAGCGCAGCAGAAAATAGGGCTGGTCGGTCAGTGCTGCCCCGAGGCCGGGATAAAGCCAGGCCTGGCCCGAGGCGTTGACGAGCTCGAAGTAATACTGCAGAGGGTAGGGCGTGTCGGTGTAGTCGGCGGGAATCGTCCCTTCGGCGCGATCCGGCTGCACATGCATCGGCGCGATGTGCCAGAATTCAGCCTGGTGGGCGTGCCGGTAGAACAGCCGGACCGTCGTCGCGCCAAGGTCGTCGCCGGTGGGTGTCAGTTCCAGCAGCACGAGTTGTCCCCGGCGAAATGACGCCGGAGGGGTGTGGGCGAAATGGCCGGCCGGTCGCTGGGGACGGCCGAGCACGGCGGAGATGAGTGCCGTGATCTTCGCCGGCGACGCGGCCGCCGCCGGAACGGACGGCTCGGCCTTCCGTTCCATGGCGGCGATGTCGTGGTCAATCGCAGCCAGGCGATCCGACCAGTTGCCGCGCTGGAACCAGTCGTCGCCATAGGTCAGGTCAGGGACATAAGCCTTGGCGGTAACTTCGATGATTCGCGTCCACGTGTCGCGGGCTGCCCGGTAGGTTTTAAGGGCGGCCTCCAGGGCGGCGCGTTCGCCGGTGCGGTCATACAACGCGTACAGGACGGCGGCGCGAAGCTTTTCGCTGAAGAACAATCCGAGCCCGATCTGAGCGTTGGTATCGATCGCGAACCGGCGGAAAAACGGCGCGCGCAGGTCCATCGTCTGCGCACTGGCCTGGGCGAGGTTCCCGGAGGCGGTGCGCGCCAGGTCTTCCAGCCACTGGGCCACCTCCACCGGCGAATATTTGCCGCTGACCTGCCCGGCGAGCAATTCGGCGGCGTAATCGTCGATCCGCGCGAAGAGCTGGGGATCGAGCGGACTGACCGCGCCGAAGCACTTCGGCTCCGGGGTGTCCGTGTACGGCTCCGGCCGAGCGGCGTCGACAATCGACATGTTCACGTACATCTCGGGCCAGTAGTTGCTGTTGGCGGCGGACGGCGCATGCGCGGTCGTGAAGAGCGGCAGGATGCGGCTGGCGTGGCTCAGCGCCCGCTCCGCGGATTCGGCCGCCGGGCCGTGCTCGTGGCGCAGGTGGCGCTGCCAGACCTCCGGTGCAGCCGCGGGATTGAAAAGCAGGCGGCCCCAGACGCGGTAGGTGAACGCGTATTTCGCAAAATCGCCATCGGCCGGATGCAAGGACGGGTCGGCATAGCCATCGCGGCCGCCCGGCAAGCCCGAACCTTTGCGTCCCTTGAAGGAAAGCGGGTCGAAAATCTCGCATCCCCGGCTGCCGCTGAAGCTGAAGGCCCGACTGTAGGCTGCCGCGAAGACCGGGTCGCCCCAGAGCAGCACCCGCTGGGTGCCCGGCCAGACGCGGTGGACAATTTCATAGCGGCGGTCTTCCCGGAGCAGGTCGCCATAACCATACCGGAGGAACCTGCGGGCTCCTTCGCTTTGCACAAACAGTCCGCTACCGCGGTCTTGTTGCGCCAGTTCCGTCGGGCGGATCGCCGCCTGGTGGTAGGGCAGGCCCAGGTGCTCCGCCCAGAATTTTGGCGAGATGGTGACAGGCAGGCCCGTGGCCAGCGCCGCTGTGATCGTCGGTTGATCGATGCCTTTGGCATGGAGGTCGATCTCCACGCGCCGCCGGCTTTGAACGCATCCGTCAAAGACGGTTCTCCAAAAATCGTAGCTTCCTTCCGGCACGCCGCTTTCACCATGGACGCGAAACGTCGCCCCGGTGATGTTCGGGCATTCTTTCAACAGGAGGGCCAGCGCATCGCGGCAATAAGGCGCGTGGTTCTTGGGGGTGAGGCCCCGGATGACGTGACTGGCATTGGGACTGTCGATCCATTGATAGGCGTGAGTCCAGAGTCCCAGCTGAAAGCCCAGTCCGCGCGCGGCCGCCTCGTCGCTGATGAACCGGAGCATTTCCAGGTTTCGTTCGGCTTCCCCGGGAGGCAGGTTGCGAACGCTGACGTCATACCCCGGCACCGAAACGAGAAACGGGTAGGGAAAGTGGAAATAAGTGTCCCGCAGATTGCTGGGTGAGTCATAGCCCAGCCCGAGCGCGAGATTGAAGCGATTGAAGCGCTGGGCGGCGAGGAGAGAGAGATAATTCCGCCAAAAATCGCGATCGTTGAACCAAACCTTGTCCTCCACGTCGCTGGAGAACACCCGCATGACACTACGCACCGGGTTGGCGGGACGCTCCAGGACGGGCAGGGAAGGACGCAGGGCGGACCAGGGATCCGACGCCAGGGCGACGGCATCGGCAATCTCGGTCAAGGCGTAGGTCAGTCCGCGACTGTCACTGCCGCTGGCAATCAAGGTTTCGTGCGGCCCCAGCCGGCCGGCGATGATGCTCAACACCTCGGCTTCCGCGGGCGCGCTGGCACCGGCGTCGCGCGCCATGGCGGAGGATCCGGCCGAGGCGACGATGCAAAGGTCCTCGGGCTTGGCTTCATCGAGGCGGGCGCAGGTCCGCACGATGAAATCGCGAGCCAGCAGCGCCTGGCGCAATTGGTCCACCGCCCATTGCGCCGGCTTCCCCGAAACAATGGCATCGGCGGGATCGCAGACGATCGCCGCGGTTCCGACGACCCGGCGCCCGGAAGGCGCAACGGTTTGCGCGCGGCTGCGTAACGCGCCGCCGAGCGCGTATCCGGCCGTGGCCACCCCGGTCTGGATGAGGAATTCGCGCCGGTTCATGTGCCTAGCCCATATTTGACAATCGCGGTCGTTGTCACGGTCATTTTCCGGCTCTCAATGCAGTATCGGTGAAAATCGCAGAATCTGCAGGCTAAAGGCTTCCGCGCCGAAGTTCAATATTCCCCCGGAGAATCGCCCTTCCTCCAGCCGCCCGGCCGATGCCCCGGCCAGGGGAAGAGGAATTTGGCGGAACGGAAGTGCGACGGACCCCTGGTGTCAGGACGGACGCGGCAGGAGGAACAGCAGCACCGCGAGGAGATGGCAGGCGCTGCCTCCCAGGACAAAGCTATGCCAGAAGGCGTGATGATAGCGCAGTCGTTGCCACCGGTAGAACACCACGCCGACGGTGTAGCACAGACCGCCGGCCAGCAGCAGCCATAAGGCGCCGTCCGGCACCGCGGCGACCATGGGTTTGACCGCCACGACCATCAGCCAGCCGACAAAAAGATAGGCGAGGGTTGACATCAGCCGCGATCGCTCGCCCAGGAAGAATTGGTAGACCACGCCCGCGCCGCTGAGACCCCAGATGACGCCAAACATGGTCCACCCCCACGGTCCGCGCAGGTTGGTCAGAAGAAACGGCGTGTAGGTGCCGGCGATCAGCAGGAACATCGCGGCGCGGTCGAGCTTGAGGAAAAGACGCTTCCCGCGGGCGGAGCGCCACGCGTGGTACAAAGTCGAAAAGGCGTTGAGCAGCAACAGGGTCAGGCCAAACACGGTGAA
>CAVRNM010000180.1:0-17500 GCA_963722225.1 uncultured Verrucomicrobiae bacterium | reverse complement strand
AAGCCGCCTTCACCGAGTTCCCGCGCGTCAACAACGCCCATCCCAGACCCTTGATCTGGAGAGCGGCCGCCGCCGCTCTCCTCACCGAGGTTGCCCGCGCCAAAGCGGCCCTCCTTATGTTTCAGAATTCCCCGTCGATCAGCTCGCAGAAATAGTGGAGCAGGAAGAGGTGGGATTCCTGCGCGGTGCGACCGCTCGTCCCCGGAACAACCAGCTCAGAGGTGGCCAGGCCTTTGACCTTGCCGCCGCCCCGGCCGAGAAACGCGATGCTCTCCAGCTGGAGCCGCTGGGCCGCCTGGAGCGCGCGCAGGATGTTCTCCGAATTGCCGCTCGAGGTGAAGACGACGACGAGATCGCCGGGCCGGGCCAGACCTTCGATCTGGCGCGCAAAAACGTCGTCGTAGCCGAAATCGTTGCCGATGCAGGTCAGCAAGGTGCCGTCGGCGGTCAGCGCGACGGCTGGCAGGGACTGACGGGTCTTGAAAAAGCGGCCGACCAGCTCCGTCGAGAAATGCTGGGCCTCCGCCGCACTGCCGCCGTTGCCGCAAAGCAGCAGCTTCCGGCCGGACTGGAGGGTGCGGATGATCATCTGACCGGCGCGGTCGATCTGCGGGCGGATGGTTGAGAGGGATTCGAACGTTCGGAGAGTCTCGCGCTGGCATTCGTCAAAGGTCATGCTCATTGACTAGCGAAAGAACAGCATGGCCGGCGATGCAAAAACGGAGAGGGGGCCTCCATGCGCCCTGCGCCAACGCCGCTCCGCCGCAATACAGTCAAGGGATTTTTCTCGTAATGTCATCGCCATCGGCAGTAGACGAATCTCTGACTTTTCGAACCTTCGCTGATCCATGATCATTGAAAGATCCTGTTGATCGGCGGAATACCCCCAACCGTCGAGTGCCATCGTTGTCCGTGAGAACGTGTCCGCGCTGCCATCGTGAACATGACGACAATTTCCACCATTGCCTTGATTGTGGCGCGCGTCTGACGCGGCGCCCGCTCTGGCATTGGCTGCTGGTGATGCTGACGATCGCGGCTGTGGTCGGAGGAGGATTCGCGATCCACCGGGCGGTCGCGGTTCGCAGCAGGCCCTCGCCCCTGGCGTCTTCTCGTGTCCCAGCCCCGCCGGCTCTCCAGCGAGGAGACGAGGTGCAAACTGCGCCTGCTCCTGCGCCGACCCCGCAGCCGGAGGCCAGCAGCGCGGCTGTCGTCGGCCAGCCCTCGCGGTCGCCCGCGGGTCCCGGAGGCGACGCGCAAAGCCCAGCCGAATTGCAGCCGAAGAGCGATGACCGGACCGCCAAGGAGACAGGAAACGAGATTGACCATTCGACGGTTGATCGCCCTGCCCCGGCTCAGGAGCAGACCAGCCCGAAGCCGCAAACCCCCGCGCCGCGCAAGCGCCTGATGCGCGACTTCGATGGAAAGTTGGTCGTCCTCGATGGTCTCACTGCCACCCGGGATGCTGTTCACTCCCTGGATACGCAATTCGAGGCAATGCTCACCCAGGAGATCTCTTCCAAGTACCATGCCATGCTCCAGAGAACTGGAGCAGAGCCCACGGAGGGGACGGAGTGCACAGTGAGGATTCGCGTGAACCTGGAAACCGCCGAATTGGAGGTCCTTGATGTTACGGGAAGCGGGATTGAGCGGGCGAAGGCGGTCCTCCGTCTGGCAGTGGGGGGATGTTCAGGCTGGCTCCCCATCCCTCCCGAAATGAAAAGCGGGGGCGATAAATCATATACAACGCAGGTGAAGTTCGACTTTTGACGACGGCGGAAGCGGTTTGTCGCGGCGGGGCAAACAGATTCTGAAACCAGGAATCTCCGGAACGGCTGGTGCCGTGATTTCGACTGCTTGCGCCGCAGGTTCGAGAACCCCCTTTGCAGGGCGAAACTGGGAGACCGGAGAGTCTCCAGCCCTTGCTTGCCACGGCGGCCGCAGTGCAGAAAGTCTGTGTCGTGTCGTATTTCGACCACAATGCCACCACCCCGCTGTCGGCCCTCGCGCGCGAGGCGTGGCTGCGCGCGGCCGACGAGGCCTGGCAGAACCCGTCGAGCCCCTACCGGGACGCGGCCCGGGTGCGGGTCCGGCTGGAGCAGTGCCGGGAACAGCTCGCCCGGCTGCTGGACGGAGTCGCGGACCGGGTGGTTTTCAACTCCGGCGCGACGGAGGGGGCCAACGCCGTGCTGGCGCATTGGGTGGAAACGCTGCCCCAAGGCCGCCAGGTGGCGATCAACCCGACCGAGCACCCGTGCGTGATTGAGGCCGCGCGGCGGGCGCTGCGGCCCGGACGGTTGGCGTGGCTCGAGATCGACGCCGATGGGGTCGTGCGGCTGGACCGCCTCGAAGCGCGGCTGGCCGGCGGCTCGGTGGGGGCGGTTTCCGTGATGGCGGCGAACAACGAGACCGGCGTGATGCAGCCGTGGCGCGAGATCTCCGGGCTGTGCCGGCGGCATCGCGCGGCGTATCATTGCGACGCCTCGCAATGGCTCGGCAAGCTGTCGGCGGCGGGTTTGGGCGCGGCCGGCTGGGTCACGGCGACGGCCCACAAGTTCGGCGGGCCGAAGGGCGCGGGCTTTCTCATCCTGC
Organism: uncultured Verrucomicrobiae bacterium; assembly: GCA_963722225.1. Taxonomy (GTDB): domain Bacteria; phylum Verrucomicrobiota; class Verrucomicrobiia; order Opitutales; family Opitutaceae; genus Fen-1467. The sequence continues at coordinate 14,911 of CAVRNM010000180.1, read as the reverse complement.
CGGAGCAGGCGGAGGGTTTTCGCTCCCAACGGGGCGGCGAACAAGAGCACGGGCATCGCGCGGGCACGGAGGATTTTCCGGCCATTGCGGCCCTGGTCGCGGCGCTGGCCGAGGCGGAAGCGACGAAGGTGCCGCCGGCCGCCGAACGGATGCGCTGGCGCGATGGATTTATCTCCCAGGTTTGCTCCCGGTTGCCGGGAGTGCGGGTCGTCGGGGCCCGGGCGGAACGCCTCTGGAACACGGTGTCCCTGGTCATGCCGCATGCGGACAACCATCGCTGGGTGCTCAAACTCGACCGCCGCGGGTTCCAGGTCTCCACCGGCTCGGCCTGCGCCACCGGCCAGGCGGGCCCGTCGCCCGTGCTGGCGGCCCTGGGCCTGGCCGCGGACGAGGCCAGGCGGGCGATCCGCCTCAGCGCGGGCTGGGAAACCACGCCGGACGACTGGTCGCAACTGGCCGCCGCGCTGGCGGCGACGGAGGTCGAACTGCGAACCGGCGCGTCGCCCGGGGTGGCCCGGGCGTGAACGGAGATCATGCGCCTGCGCAAACTCACGCTGCAAAACTGGCGCAACGTCGCGCTGGCAGACCTGGCCTTCGAGGGCCGGCAGCAGTTTCTCGTGGGGGCGAACGGGCAGGGGAAGACCAGCCTGCTGGAGGCGGTAGGTTTTTTCACGGCGCTGCGCTCCTTCCGCACCGTGGACCCGCGGCTCGTGATCGCGCACGGGCAGGCCGAGGCCGCGATCGCGGGGGTGCTGGATCACGAGCGGCTGGGAGAAACCAAGGTGATCGTCCGGCTCGGCGCCGAGGGCAAGGAGGTGTGGTGCGATCAGGAGCGCATCACCCGGCTGGCGGACTACGTGGGGCGTTTTCCGACCGTGGTGTTCTCGTCCCAGGACCAGCTGCTGGTGCGCGGGGCTCCATCGCTGCGCCGGCGCTGGCTCGATCTCACGCTGGCGGCGACGAATCCGGAATACCTGGTCGTCCTGCAGACCTATCACCGGGCGCTGGCGGAGCGGAACAGCCTGCTGAAAACCGGCCGGCCCGGCGCCGGAGAGCTCGCGGCGTTCGAGACGCAGCTCGCGCCGGAGGGCGCCCGGCTGATCGCCCTGCGCGGCGCCGGCCTGGGCGCGCTGGCGGCGCACCTGCAGGTGGCGTACGCCCGGATCGCGCCGGCCGCGGAGACGGCGGGGCTCGCGTACGCGCCCGACTTCGACCGCCCCGACGAGGCGGCGCTGGCCGCGCTGTGGGCGGGCAGCCGGGCCCGCGACGAATTGCTGCGGACGACCCAGCACGGTCCGCACCGCGACGATTTCGAGTTTTTTCTCGACGGCCGGCCGGCGCGGGAGGTGGCCTCGGAGGGACAGCAACGCTGCCTCGTGCTCGCGCTGCGACTCGGGCAGGTCGCGCTGTCCCAGGAGCGCACGGGCGTGCGGCCGGTCCTGCTGGCGGACGACGTGCTGGGCGAGCTGGACCCGGAGCGCCGGGGCCGCTTCTGGGCGGCGCTGGCCCCGGACCTGCAGGTCATTGCCACGGGCACGAGCCTGCCCGACGACGCGGGGCTGGGCCGCTGGCAGGTTTTCCGCGCGGAGGCGGGCCGGCTCACCGCGCGCGCCTGACCATGAATTCACTTTCTGAATACGACATGGCCGGCCTCCGGCAGCAGCTGGCCGCCTGGGGCTTCCGGACCTCCCATGCCCGGCGGCTGCTGGTGGATTATTACGGGCGGGCGGGGGCCGTGGACTGGCCGGGACTGAAACTCCCCCGGCGCCTGCAGGAGCGGTTGCAGGCGGAGTTCCACCTCCTGGGATCCGCGGTGGCGGCCCGGCAGGTGGCTGCCGACGGGACGATCAAGCTGCTGCTGAAACTCGGGGATGGGAGGACCGTCGAGTCCGTGGTCATGCCGGCCTATCAGGTGGACCGGGTGGCGGGATGCGTGTCGTCGCAGGTGGGGTGCGCGATGGCCTGCGATTTCTGCGCGACCACCCAGACCGGCTTCGAACGGAACCTGTCCGCCGGCGAGATGGTCGAGCAGTTCCTGCACCTGCGCCGGGAGGCGGCGGCCGCCGGGCGGCGGCTGCAGACGGTCGTGTTCATGGGGATGGGCGAGCCCATGCTGAACCTGGAGAACGTCCTCGAGGCCGCGCGGCGGATGGCCGGCGAGGCGATGGGGGCGCTGGGCTGGAGGCAGGTCACGGTGTCGACTGTCGGGATCGTGCCGGGAATCGACGCGATGACGGCGGCCGATCTGAACATCAACCTGGCCGTGTCGCTGCACGCGCCGGACGACGCGACCCGCGCCCGGCTGATCCCGTCGGGCCGCCGTTTCGGGGTGGAGGAGATTCTGGCGGCGGCCGGACGGTATCAGGCAAAGCAAGGCCGGCCGGTGTCGATCCAGTACTGTCTGCTGCGCGGGATGAACGATTCGCCCGGGCAGGCGCGACAGCTGGCGGCGCTGCTCAACGGCCGGCGAATGCACGTCAATCTGCTGCACTACAATCCGACCGGCCTGAGCCTGACCGGACAGCGTTACGAACCGGCGGCGGCGACGGCGGCGGACGCCTTCATGGGCGAGCTGCGCGCCTGCGGCGTGATGGCGCACTTCCGGCGTTCCAGGGGACGGGAGATCGATGCCGCCTGCGGCCAGCTCCGGCGGCGGGCGATGGACACCGGTTCCGAAGGAGGCGCAGGGTGAGGATTCCGGCCGAATCGATGGCGGGGCCGCGCCAGGGAAGGCCGTCACACGGGTCAGCCGCGCTTGTTCCATGCAACTAGAGCCGTGGCAGTGGGCGCTGGCCGCCCTGGGCGCGTTCATCGCGGGATTATCGAAGACGGGAGTCGCCGGCCTCGGCATCCTCTGCGTCGCAGTTTTCGCGAACCTCCTGCCCGCCCGGCAGGCGACGGGACTTGTCCTGTTGCTGCTGATTTTCGGCGACGTTTTCGCGGCGGCCAGCTACCGGCGCCACACGGTCTGGCGGCATCTCTGGCGGTTGTTCCCGTGGGCGGCGGTGGGCGTCGGGCTCGGCACCGTGGCGCTGGGCCGGCTCAATGATCCCGAGGTCCGGCGGCTCGTCGGAGGAATTGTCATCGCACTGTTTGCGCTCCACCTCTGGCGAAGAAAGCAGGGCGGCGCCTCGGCGGAGGCGGAGCCTGCCAACGCCGGACCAGACGCCTGGCTGGAACGCACGCCGCGCTGGTTTGCCCCGGCGGTCGGCGTATTGGCGGGGTTCACCACGCAGGTCGCCAACGCGGCGGGTCCCATCATGATCCTCTATCTGCTGGCGATGCGGTTGCCGAAAATGGAGTTCGTCGGCACCGGAGCAGTGTTTTTCCTCTGCCTTAATCTGTTCAAGGCGCCCTTCATGATCGGTCTGGGCCTGATCAACCCGGCCAGCCTCCGAACCAGCCTGCTGCTGGCGCCGGCGGTGATCGCGGGAGCGTTCGCAGGGCGTTGGGTCCTGCGGCGGATCGACCAGGCATGGTTTGAAATGATCGCGCTCGGGCTGACGCTGGCGGCCGGAGTGAAACTGCTGCTTTAGCGAGTCGGCGCCTTCTCCGGCAACCGCCGGCCGCCCCTCCGGCGCGGCCATGACGCCGGCGACCGATGGAGGAACAGCCGGATAATCATTCCCTTTCAACGCGGGGCGTGTATTCCGTGGTCCTGTCCATGGCACGCATGTCGGTCAGGCAGATGTGGAAGGCGAAAATCGAGGGCCGGTTGGCCCCGCCGGTCCCGCGGGACGCTCCCGACGGGCGCCGCCGGCCTTTTGCCGGCCAGGTGCTCGGAATCGATCCCAGCCTCCGGGGCACCGGCCTTGCGCTGATCGAGTTCGCGGCGGGTCGGCAGGCGTTGCTCCTCCGGGCGCGGACAGTGCGCGTCCCGGCGCGGTGTTCAATGGCCGAGGCCCTGGCGGAGATTCACCGGGCCGTGGCGGATTTCATCGATGGGGCCAAGGTGCGCCACGTGGCGCTCGAACAGACAATTTACGTGCAGAACATCCAGACGGCGCAGATTCTGGGCGCGGCGCGGGGTGCGGCGATCGCGGCGGCCGCGTTGCGCGACAAGCCGGTGTTCGAGTACCCTCCGCTGCGCGTGAAGCAGGCGGTGGTCGGCGTCGGGCGGGCGAGCAAAGAGCAGATGCAGCGGACGATCATGGCACTGCTGGGTCACGGCGCGCCGCTGGCCTCCGACGAGGCCGACGCAGCCGGGGTGGCCATGTGCCATGCGCTCACCTGGCGGGGAGAAGGCTAGAGGATTATTCGGAACGTCCTGACCATGCGGAAATCAGGAAAGCTGGTCCATCCACCGACGATTTGTCGCGCCGCGTTCTACGACCTCGTTTCCCGCATTCCTGAGTTCGACATTGGCAATCCGGCCGGCTGGTTTCACGTCCCCGGAGAGGGAATTCGATTCCCGCGGCTCTATGGTTCTTGAACCGCTGTAGCCCGCCGGTGCTCGCGGCTATCCAAGCACAGTCTTCAGCATGCGACCGAGGTCCGTCATCCGGTAAGGTTTCGTGAGGTAGCCGCAGAAACCCATGTCAAGATACCGCTTCGCCATCTCGTCGTTGTCATAGCCGCTGGAGACGATGGCGCGGACGTCGGGATCCAGATCGCGCAGCTTCTTGAAGGCTTCCTCACCGCCCATCCCGCCGATGATAGTAAGGTCCATGATCACCACGTCGTAGGGCCGGCCGATATTGAGATAGCGCTGGTAGAGCGCGATGGTCTCCTCCCCGTTCTTCGCGATGTCGTACTTGTAATCGAGGCTGGCCAGCATTTGTCCGGTAAGCGCGCAGATCTTCTCGTCATCATCCATGAACAGGATTCGACCGGTGCCGAACCGCAGGGTGGGCGCGCGATGAGCCTCAACCGTCACCGGCTGCCCCGCCTTGGGCAGAAAGACGGTGAACGTCGTGCCGGCGCCGACGGTGGAATCCACCCCGATCTGGCCGCCATGCTTGCGGACGATGTCAAGCACGGTGGCGAGGCCGAGGCCGGTGCCATGGGGCTTGGTCGTGAAAAAGGCGGCGAAGATCTTCTGGAGGTTCTCCGCCGGAATGCCGGAGCCGTCATCTTGAACCTCAAACTGCACGTAGTTGCCCGCCGCCAGCGAAGGAATCTGGCCCTCGGCGAGCGCGACGTCGGCGGCCCGCAGCCAGACGTGACCCGGACGCCCCTCGGGCATCGCCTGGATGGCGTTGACCACCAGATTCTGGAAGACTTGGAGGAGTTGCGCCCGGTCCCCGAGGACGTTGCCCGTCCCCGGGGCAACGGCGACCGCCACCTCCGTGGACGCGCCAGCGGCGGCCACGCGGACGGCGTCCTTCAACACGGTGATCGGCGCCAGCACCGTCTGCACCGCGGTTCCCCCCCGGGCGAAGGTCAGGAGTTGCTTGGTCAGGCCCTTGGCCGCCAGGCAGGCCTTCTCGCTGTCCTCGAGGCGGGAAGAATCCCGGTTTTCCCTGGCCAGCGAAATCCCCCCGAGGATCGTGGTCAGGAGATTGTTGAAATCATGCGCGATGCCGCCGGCCAGCACGCCCAGCGATTCAAACCGGTTGGACTCAATCAACTCGTCGGGCGTCAGGGTCATTCTCTCCGGATTGCGGAGGACGACCACCGCGCCCACCCGCCGGCCCGTTGAGTCGGTGACGGGCCGGGCGCTGAAGGCGATCGGCTCGGTCGCGGCCCGGTCGCCGTGGCTCAGCGCATAGTCGTTGAGCAGCGGCACCGGTTCCCCGAGCCCGAAGAGGCGGTTGGATGGGAATTCGGCGGCCTGGCCGGTGGCACGGTGCACCAGCGGCAGGAGTTCCACGAGCGGACGACCGCGCAGCTCGCCCGGCGCCTGCCGGAGAAGCTGGACCGCCTTTTCGTTCGCCCACGTGGCCCGCCCGGCGGCGTCGGCGAGCACGACGCCTTCGTGCAATTCGGCGAACGCCCCGGCGAGCAAGGCGGTGGCAAGCGCCTCGTCGCCGACGGCGGGCAACTCCGGCGGCAAGGGCACATGGAAGCCGGTGACCCGAAGCAGCTCGTGCTTGCGGGAGAAATGGCGGAACACCCCCCCGAGCACCCAGAGGTGGTGCCCATCCTTGTGGCGCAGCCGGCAAAGGTCGAGATAGGCGGGCTGCCCGGGGTTCCGGGCGAGGAAGAAATCTTTCAGGCCGGCCGGAGCATCGTCCGGGTGCAGCGCGCGGGCGAACGCATCAAGATGATCGGTCAGTTCCTCCGGGGAATAACCCAGCAGGCGTTTCCAGGCCGGGGAGATCCAGTGGCGCCCCGCGGTAAAATCAAGGTCGAAGGCCCCCAGCGGGCCCGGGCCCGAGAGCTCCTCAAAGCGCTCCTCGCTTTCGCGGGCCGCGTTCTCGAACTCCTGGCGTTCCGAGATGTCGATATGCACTCCTACCACGCGCTCGATCTCGCCCTCGGAGCCGAACACCTGGAGGCCGATGCCGTGCAGCGGGACGTAGTGGCCTCGTTTGTGGCGCAGGCGGTATTCAGCGGAAAAGGCCCTGATTCCGCGGAAACGTTTCGTGGCGACGCGATCGGGCGCCGCGGCGGAATCCTCCGGGTGAAGCAGGTCGCGCCAGGTTTCAAACGTGGCGGTGAGTTCGTGCTCGGCGTAACCCAGCTGCTTTTTCCAGGTCGGAGAATAATCGAACGTGGCGGCCTTGAAATTGAGGTCAAAGATGCCGACCGGGCTGTGCTCCGCCAGCATCGTGATCAAATCCCTGTCCGCGGGAGCGGTGCTCGCCGGCTGGACGAAGGCGAGGTAGCCGGCCGCGGCCGCGAACATGGCTTTTTCCAGGCGCACCGACACCTCCCGCCGGACGCCGTCGCCGGTCTGGGCGTCCAGCCGCAGCGGACCAGCGGCGGTGGCGGCCAGCAGCACCTCCCACTGTGATTCCAGCCAGCCGGAATCCTGTGACGTGACGTCGAAGGCGAACAGCGAGGAGAACGGCGCACCGTTCAGCGTGGTTTCTCCCGCCTGCCAGAGCAAACGCGCGCCGGCGTCGGCGAGCAGAATTCTTCCACTGGCGTCCAACACGAGGATCGCGGTCGCGGCGCCTCGGGTAACGGAACCGGGCGCACCATCGGGCTGGATGTGGGGGAAATTCGCCACCGAAACTGGGGCGCGAAGGCAACGCCACCGCGGCGCCAACCCATCACGCTGCGGGAATCGTGATCAATCGGGGCCGTATGTTAAGAGAAAAATCGCTGCGCTCGGCGGTGCCCGGGATGCTGCCGCCAGACCCGGCGGGATCACGGCGGCCCGCCGGCGCACCACTGCCGGACCCGGCCCGCGAGAAAATCGATATAGGCCGGATGGTCGTTCAGGCAGGGAATGTGGGCGAAGGACTCGCCGCCCGCCTCGAGAAAGGTCGCGCGACCTGCGATCCGCATCTCCTCTAGCGTCTCGAGGCAGTCCGCGGTGAAAGCGGGCGTGATCACGAGCAGGCGCTTCCGCCCCTCGGCGGCCAGGCGTTTCAATTCATGGTCGGTATACGGCTGGAGCCAGGGTTCTCCGACGAGGCGGGATTGGAAGGAGATGGAGTAACGCGCGGGATCGAGGCCGGCGCGGCGGGCGAGGAGTTCCGTCGTTCGCGTGATCTGCGCCTTGTAGCAGGTCGCCTGCGCGGGGCTGCCGCAGTGGCAGCAATCGGGCACCAGCGTGCAATGGGCGCGGGAGGAATCCGCCTGGCGCAGGTGCCGGACCGGAATGCCGTGATAACTGAACAAAAGATGGTCGTACGGCTGGGCCAGGAAGGGCTGGATCGTTGCATGGAGCGCCTCGATGTAATCGGTCCCGGCGTAGAATGGCGGCACGGTTTCCAGGCGCAGGCGGGGGGCCAGGCGCGCGACTTCGTTCCGGACATGGACCACAACGGTCTCCCAGCTCGACATCGCGTAGTGCGGATACTGGGGGATCAGCAGCAATTCGCTGATCCCGCTGGAGGCGAGCTGCGCGATGGCGGAGGCGACCGAGGGCTGGCCGTAGCGCATGGCGAGCGTTACCGGCACCTCGGGCCCCAGCGCGGCGGCGAGCTTCTGCTGCACCTTCCGACTGGTGACGACCAGCGGCGATCCCTCGGGCATCCACACGCTGGCGTAGGCGTGGGCTGACTTCGCGGGACGGGTGCGCAGGATGATGCCATGGAGCAGCAGCCAGCGCAGGGGCTGGCGCGGGGCATCGAGCACCCGCTCGTCGCCGAGGAACTCCGCGAGATAGCGGCGGACGTCGGCGACCGAGGTGGATTCGGGCGAACCGAGATTGGCGAGAAGGACGGCGCGTTGGGCCATGGGCGCTAGGAGCTTCCCGGAAAGCCGGTTGAATCTTGATTTTGCGGCCCATCCGTAGGGGCGCGAACTTGTCGCGCCCTCCGCGATGGGCGCAGCGAGCCTGCGCCCCTACGATCCTTTCCTAAATTCTCGGACATCCTCTAGTTACTGGTCGGCAGAATCCCGGTTATTGTCAAATACGGCGTTCTTTAATGATCCGAGGCCCCGATGGGCCGGCGGATTTTGACGTTGCGGGTTGCCAGGCGCAAACGCATCACTGAGCCTTGGTATCCAGCGGCGGCAAATCCGCCCGATCGTAGGTCAACCACCTTCTGCCATGAGTTCAAATCGCCGACCCGTGCTCCTTGTCATCCGCGATGGCTGGGGCAAGAACCCCCACCCGGAACAGGACAGATTCAATGCCACCGTCCTCGCGCGCAAGCCGTGTGATGACCTGCTGCACGCGAAATACCCGGTGACGCTGGTGAAAGCGTGCGGGCTGGATGTCGGCGTGCCCGAGGGCGTGATGGGCAACAGCGAGGTCGGCCACCAGAATATCGGCGCCGGACGCATCGTTGACCAGGAGATCGTGCGGATCACCAAGGCGATCGGCGACGGAGAAATCGCGGGCAACGCCGTCTGGCGCGCCGCGCTGGACCGGGCGAAGGCCCGCGGCACGAAGCTCCATTTCCTCGGCCTGGCCTCCGATGCCGGGGTGCACAGCCTGCTGGAGCACCTTTATGGCCTGCTGCGGCTGGCGAAAGAGGCCGGGGTGACAAAGGATGTTTTCATCCACGCCTTCATGGACGGCCGCGATACGCCGCCGGGCAGCGGCCTGGGCTTCATCCGGCAGCTCGAAGCCAAGACCGCCGAGCTCGGCGTCGGCCAGGTGGCCAGCGTGTGCGGCCGGTTCTATGCGATGGACCGGGACAACCGCTGGGAGCGCGTGAGCCGCGCTTACAACCTGCTGACCGGGGCCAAGGCCGACGCGACGGCGCCCAGCGCGTCCGCCGCGGTGCAACAGTATTACGACAAACCCACGAACGACTCGCAAAAAGGCGACGAGTTTGTCGTTCCCACCTGGGTGGTCGGTCCGGACGGCAAGCCGGTGGCGACGATCGGCGATGGCGACAGCGTCGTCTTCTTCAATTTCCGCGGCGACCGTCCGCGGGAGCTCTGCCGCGCTTTCTGCGAGGACGGCTTCAAGGAATTCGATCGCGGCCGGAAACTCGATCTCTTCTTCGCCGGGCTGACCGAATATAAGAAGGGCCTCCCGGTTGAGACCATTCTGCTGAAGCCCGCCAAGATAAAAAACATCCTGGGCGAGTACGTCGCCTCGCTCGGATTGAAGCAGTTCCGCAGCGCGGAGACGGAGAAGTATCCCCACGTCACGTTTTTCTTCAACGACTACCGCGAGGAACCCTTTCCGGGGGAGGACCGCGCCATGGTGGCGAGTCCGAAGGTGGGCACCTACGACCTGGCGCCCGACATGTCGTCGATGGGCGTCACGGTGGGTGCGCGCGACGCCATTCTGTCCGGCCAATACGATCTGCTGGTCGTGAACTACGCCAATCCGGACATGGTCGGCCACACCGGCTCGCTGCCGGCGGCGATCCGGGCGGTGGAGGCGACCGACCTTGGCACCGGCGTCCTGCTCGAGGCCGTGCTGAAGATGGGCGGAGCGGCGGTGGTCTGCGCGGACCACGGCAATTGCGAGCAGATGTGGGACCCCGAGCAGAACTGCCCGCACACGTCGCACACGCTCAACCTGGTGGAGGTCTTCGTGGTGGGCGAGGGACTGGCGGTCGGCCAGACCAAGCTGCGCGACGGCGGCCGCCTGGCCGATATCGCACCGACGTTGCTCCAGTTGATGAAACTGCCGGTGCCGGACGGGATGACCGGGCGGAGCCTGCTCGTATGACCGGTCGGTCTGTTCCCGGGAACGCGGTCGCGGGGCGGACGCATCTCCCGATTGACGGTGATATCGAACGTGGCGCAGCCATCCCTGGCTGCATCGGTTGCAAGCTTCCTCAAGGCTGTCCGAAAAGTCTGGAAAGACTCGTAGGGGCGCAGGCTTGCTGCGCCGATCTCGGAGGGCGCGACAAGTTCGCGCCCCTACGGATGAACCGTTGAATCGGGGTTCAAATGACTTTCCGGACGGCCTCCGGCCTCCTTTACTGTCAATCAGGAAATGCGCCCCGCGGGACGGGAAGGCGGACGCAGGCTTGCGGTTCCGTCATTTCTGTCTAGAAGGGGATTGTCTCTAACGGCCATGGCGGAAATCAGCTACGAGCTTAAGCAGCAGTTGATCAACGACGCGCACCTGCGGGTCGCCCGCTCCGTGCTGGAGGAATCCCGCAACGACCTGCAGACCCGGATCCAGGCGCTCGAGCAAACCCAGTCGTCGATCGACCGTCTGATGGCGGCGGCCGGCCGGCCGCGGGAGATCTCCGCCACGATCAAGACCACCCGGGTGGAACTGGAGAAGGTCGCGGCTTCGCTGGCGACCCTGGACCGGGTCGCGGCCAAATTGCTGCCTCCGTTAGTGGAGCAGACCGAAACGCACGTGCGCGCGCAGTGTCCAGAGTTCTTGAAAGGCCTGGCGACGGTGAATGATTTTTCGGACTGGGCGCGGGCCATCGAGCGATTCCAGCGCAAGATCGAGGCGTACCTGCGGGCGCTCGGGACGGCGCGCAACATGATCCCCGCCGGCTACGACCAGAAGGAGAAGCGGATCTCCCCGGGGGCGGATGAAGCGCTGGGGCTCGCCATCATGGCGGCGAGCGAGCTGGAGGAGGAGACGGCTTTCATCAACCGGGTGGCGGATGCGCACCAGTCCGCGGTGGCGGACACGCCGCATGCCACGGCCGTGCTGCCGCGCGTGCCGGTGGCGCGGTTTCGCGAATGGACGGAACGCCTCCGCCAGATGACCAACATCCCGGATATGCAGGCGGAGTTCACCCGCATCCTCAGCATGTGCGAGCTGCTGCAATCGACGGGCGTGGTGGCGCTGGATGACTCGGTCAAGCGCGCGACGCAGGAGCACAGCGACCGGTCCCGCGGGTTTGTCATGGAATATCTGGGCCGGCTGCGCGACTACACCGACGAGCATTGGCTCAATCTCGAGGAGACGCCGGCGCGCGTGCAGCAATTGGAGCGGGACGTGCTCGGCGTCTCCAATTTTCCCTGGGTGTTCGACGCCTGAGCGGCCAATTTCGGATTTGCCCTCCGGTGGCGGCCTGCGCTTAGTTGGCCGCCTTTCGTCTCCCGCCTCCCTTATTTATGAAGCGTACGCATCATTGTGCCCAGCTCACCCAGGCCGATCTTGGCGCCATCGTCTCCCTCGCCGGCTGGGTGGATTCCATCCGCGATCAGGGCGGCATCATCTTCATCGACCTGCGCGACCGCCAGGGCATCACCCAGATCAAGCTCGAGCCCGACTCCAACGCTGATGCCGGGGCCCGGGCGGCGCACCTGAAGCCCGAGTCGGTGGTGGGCGTCACCGGGCGGGTCACGCTGCGCCCCGCCGGAACGGCCAATCCGGGCCTGGCGACCGGCGAGATCGAGGTCGATGCCACCGCCCTCGAAGTGTACAACCTTTCCGACACCCCGCCGTTCCCGCTCGACGACGCGACGGGCGACAAGGTCAACGAGGACCTCCGCCTGACCTATCGCTACCTCGATCTGCGCCGGCCGAAGATGCGCCGGAATCTGGAAGTGCGGCACCGCGCCACCAAGTCGGTGCGCGATTACTTCGACGCGGAGGGCTTCATCGAGGTGGAGACGCCCATCTTGTTCAAGAGCACCCCGGAAGGCGCCCGCGAATACCTTGTTCCTTCCCGCCTCCATCCGGGCGAGTTCTACGCGCTGTCGCAGTCGCCGCAGCAATTCAAACAGATCCTGATGGTGGCGGGCGTGGAACGCTACCTGCAGATCGCGCGCTGCTTCCGCGACGAGGATCTGCGTGCCGACCGCCAGATGGAATTCACCCAGATCGACGTGGAGCTTTCCTTCGTGGATCGCGAGGGCATCTATGCGCTCTTCGAGGGCATGCTCAAAAAGGTCTGGCGGGATATCCTGGGGGTCGACCTGCCCACGCCCTTTCCGCGGCTGGCCTTCAGGGAGGCGATGGACCGCTTTGGGGTCGACAAGCCCGACACCCGTTTCGGTCTCGAACTGGTCGACTGCACGGAAGTTTTCCGGAAATCGACGTTCAAGGTGTTCGCCTCGGCCGCGGCGAGCGGGGGCGCGGTCAAGGTGCTCAACGCCAAGGGGCTCGCCGACGTCACTCAGGGCGAGCTCGCCGGGCTCGAGGAGGTCGCGAAATCGCTGGGGGCCAAAGGCCTCGCCTTCATCAAGGTAGAGGGCGGCGAATGGAAGTCGCCGATCGTGAAGTTCTTCAGCGAGGCGGAAAAGGCCGAGCTGACCCGGCGGCTCGGCCTGGCGGAGGGCGACATCATCTTTTTCGCGGCGGCGCCATGGGAGAAGGCCTGCGCCATTCTCGGGCGCATCCGCCTCGAATGCGCGGCGCTGCTCCAGAAGCGCGGCAAGCTGAGCGTGCCGGCCAACCAGTGGAATTTCCTGTGGGTGGTCGATTTTCCGCTGATGACCTACGACGAGGAGAGCAAGCGATTCGTCGCCACCCATCATCCCTTCACCTCACCGGTGCCGGAAGACGCCGCTCTGCTTGACACGGAACCGCAAAAGGTTCGCGGCCAGCATTACGACGTCGTGCTCAACGGCATGGAACTGGGCGGCGGCTCGATCCGAATTCATCAGCCGGCGTTGCAGGAGAAGGTCTTCAAGGACGTGCTCAAGATTCCGGCCGACGTGGTCGAGAGCCGCTTTGGTTACCTGTTGCGCGCCTTCCGCTACGGGGCGCCCCCGCATGGCGGGATCGCCTTCGGCCTCGACCGCATGGTGGCCTTGCTCTGCGGCACGACGAGCATCCGCGACGTCATCGCGTTCCCGAAAACCCAGAAGGCGCAGGACCTGATGACGCAGAGTCCGACGCCGGTGACCGCCAAACAGCTCCGCGATTTGCACATTCAGACGGTGCTGCCGACGGCAACGTGATGGTCGCCGACGAGAACCTTTTTTTTCGCCCGGCCGGAACCTGAGCTTGCGCTAGGCGAAATAAGAACCTACTGATCACTTGGAACCAAACGAAAGCATTTCGCATGAAACTCGTCGTAGCCATCATCAAGCCGTTCAAGCTCGAGGAAGTTAAAGAGGCCCTGGCTGGCCTTGGCATCGAGGGCATGACGGTGACCGAGGTCAAAGGTTTCGGGCGGCAGAAGGGCCATACCGAGATCTATCGTGGCAGCGAATACACCGTTGATTTTCTCCCCAAGGTGAAGATCGAGATTGCATTGGGCGATGAGCTGGTGGCCAAGACGGTCGATGCCATCGTGAAGGCGGCCAAGACCGGCAAGATCGGCGACGGCAAGGTCTTTATCATCCCGCTTGAGGACGTGGTGCGCATCCGGACCGACGAACACGGCGACGCCGCCATCTGAGAGGACGGGAAGACTGCAGGTCTCCTGGCTGGGCTTTTTTGCTCATAGTCTCAAGAGGCCGGTCCGACGGGACCGGCCCTTGTTGTTTCTGCAGTGATCGATGGAGTCGCGGATGATCCAGCAGCCTGTCGGGCTTCGAGCCCTTCAGGCTGCTAAAAGCAAAACCGCCCGATTTATTGAGCAGGGAATATGATCCGAGGGGCCAATCTGCCTTCAATTAGCGTAAAAACCGCCGAGAATCTGCCCGTTTCCCCGGGTTGGATTGGGCGGTTTTGCCAGTAGGAGGCTGGCCGGACGAAGTCCGACAGCCTCCTAGGTCTGCACAAAATTGCCCATCGATGAGATAAAAACGGTTCATGGCATTAATTCTGCTCATCCGATGGGCGTCTTTTACCATGAGTCTACCCATTTCCATTGTCCGGCGCACCATCTGGTTGTGCCTCGCGGTTGTGCTTTGTTCCCTGCCGGTGCTGGCCGAGGACGCTGTTCCTTCGATGGATCAGCGCGTCGCCGCTCTGGAGGCCTATGTCACGAACACGAATCCCGGGAGTAGCCTGACCGGCGTCCCCGGTCCCGGGCACAATGGTTGGATGATGACGTCGTCGGCGCTGGTGTTGTTCATGACCTTGCCGGGCCTGGCGCTGTTTTATGGCGGGTTGGTCCGTCGAAAGAACGTCCTTTCCGTCCTGGCCCAGTGTCTGGGGATTGCTGGACTGGTCACGATTCTCTGGTGGGCGGTCGGCTACAGCCTGGTGTTCGGGCAGAGTTTCAAGGGCGTCGGCATCGGCCGGTTTTTTGGCGGGACCGAGTTTCTGTTTCTCCGCGGCGTGACGTCGGCGCCCAACACGGCCTATGCTTTTTGGGTCTCGCAGAACGTATTTGCGATGTACCAGTTGATGTTCGCGATCATCACCCCGGCGCTGATCGTCGGCGCAATTGCCGAGCGCATGAAGTTCTCGGCCATCCTGTCGTTTGTGACGCTGTGGATGCTGATAGTCTACTTCCCGCTGGCCCACATGATCTGGGGCGCGACCGGTCTCATGAACGGCGCGGCGAATGCTGGTGCGGGGATCACGGCGATTGACTTTGCCGGAGGCACGGTGGTCCACATGTCATCC
>CAVRNM010000179.1:0-3573 GCA_963722225.1 uncultured Verrucomicrobiae bacterium | reverse complement strand
GCCGCCCCAGTCGTCCCGGGTTTTTTGTCGTTGGGCGGATTGCGGTCCCGCAATTTGCTGACACAATGGTCGTTCATGACGATATCATCGAAGACCGAGGCGCCGGATGCGCGGAAGAGCGGAGTTTTCTCAATCGGAGGCGGCCTGCCGGTGCATCGCCTTGGTTTCGGCGCCATGCGGATCACGGGACCGGGCGTCTGGGGCGAGCCGAAGGATCCCGCCGTGGCCCACCGGGTCCTGCGGACCGCGGTTGAGTTGGGCGTGACCCTCATCGACACCGCCGACTCCTACGGACCCAGGAGATCAGCGAACGGCTGATCGCCGAGGCCCTGCACCCCTACCCTAAGGGTCTTTTCCCATGTCCTCCCGCGAACCGACATTTGACGTCCAAAACCTCGCGCTGCCGCATGTGGTGCGGCTCCAGGCCTACACGCCCGGCCTCCAGCCCGGCGAGCCAGGCTGGATCAAGCTCAACACCAACGAGAATCCGTACCCGCCGAGTCCGCGCGTCGCCGAGGCGCTGCGCCGGGAGATCGGGGAGGACGGGGCTTCGCTGCGGCTCTACCCGAACCCCAAGAGCGCGTCGCTGCGGGAGGCCGTGGGCCGGCGGCATCAGCTGGAGGCCGATCATGTGTTCATCGGCAACGGCGCCGACGATGTGCTGAACCTGCTGGTGCGGTGTTTCTGCACGCCGGCCGCGGCGGCCGGTTTCACGCTGCCGAGCTACTCGCTCTATCCGGTGCTCGTCGGGATCCAGGACGGCCGGGCGCTCGCGGTGGAGTTCGACCGCTCGATGCAGCTGCCCGTGGATACGATCGCCGGGTTCGCGGCGGGCGTGTTCTTCCTCACCTCGCCCAACGCGCCGACCGGGGTGGGTTTCCGGACGGCGGACATCGAGGCGCTGTTGCGCGGTTACCGAGGGTTGCTGGTGGTGGACGAAACCTATGCGGTCTTTGCCGGGGAGAATGCGGCGGGCCTGGTGGCGCGGCATCCGAACCTGTGTGTCGTGCGCACGTTTTCCAAGTCGCATTGCCTCGCCGGCATGCGCGTCGGCTATGCGCTGGCCCAGCCCGCCGTGATCGGCCTGTTGGACCGTGTGAAGGACAGCTACAACGTCAGCCGGCTTTCCCAGGCTGCGGCGCTGGCCGCCCTGGCGGATCCGGACTACTACGCGGGGCTGGTGCGGAAGATCTGCGCGACGCGCGATCGCGCCCGGCAGGCGTGGACGGACCGGTTCGGCTGGTTCACGTATCCGTCGCAGACCAACTTCCTCTTCACGGAGCCGCGCGACCGGAACGGCCGCACCGGCCCGGAGGTGGCGCGCAGCCTGTACGAATTCCTCTGCGCCCGGAAGCTCCTCGTGCGCCATTTCGGGAGCCACGCCTTGACCTCGCCTTTCCTCCGCATCAGCGTCGGCACCGACGACGAAATGTCCTTGTTGCAGGAGCACCTCGAAGCATGGCTAAAATCCGCATAGCGACCGTCTCGCGCCGCACCGCCGAGACCGACATCACCCTCCAACTGACGGTGGACGGCACGGGTGCAGCCCGGATCGACACAGGCATCCCGTTCCTGGACCACATGCTCACGCTGTTTGCCAAGCACGGCCTCTTCGACCTCGACGTGAAGGCCAGGGGCGATGTGGCCGTCGACTACCACCACACGGTGGAGGACGTCGGCCTGGTTTTGGGCGAGGCCTTCAGGACGGCCCTTGGCGACAAGATCGGTCTCAAGCGCTATGGCTTCTTCCTGCTGCCGATGGATGAATCGCTGGCGCGCGTCGTGCTCGACCTTGGCGGCCGGCCGCACCTGGTGTACGAGGTCAAGGCGCCGACGATGTTTGTGCGCGACTTCAATCTCGCGCTGGTGAAGGAGTTTTTCCAGGCGTTTGCGAACAGCGTCGGGGCGAACGTGCACATCCAGCTCCTGTACGGGGAGGAGCCGCACCACGTCGTCGAGGCCGTGTTCAAATGCTTCGCGCGCGCGCTGGACGTCGCGACCCAGATTGAAACGCGCGCGGCCGATCAGCTGCCGTCGACGAAGGGAACGCTGTAGGGCCGGCGCTTGTCGCCGGTCCTTCCGAAACCGGAGAGCGGATGCCGGAAACCGGAAAGAGCAACAATGGTCCGCCGGCGAGCGGCGACCCTACATTCAACAGGATGACTCCTCCCAAGGTCGCCATCATCGACTATGGCATGGGCAACCTCCGCAGCGTGGCGCGTGCCCTGCAGACGACGGGCGCGGACGTGCGCATCATCACGGCGCCGGCCGGGATGGCGTGGGCCGACGGGGTGGTTTTTCCGGGCCAGGGGGCGATCGTCGACACGATGGCGTTTCTCAAACAGACCGGTTTTGACGCCGCGCTGCGCGAGTGGATCGCCGCGGACAGGCCTTATCTCGGCATTTGCCTTGGGCTGCAGGCCCTCTTCGAGGTGTCCGAGGAGGGAGGCGGAACACCCTGTCTCGGCGTTTTCCCGGGCAAGATCGTTCGTTTCCACCTCCCCCCGGAGTTCAAGGTGCCGCACATGGGCTGGAACACCGTCCGGTTTGTGCAGCCAAATGCACCCTTGGTCGCCGGATTGCGGGCCGAGGGTGAAGCCTTCTATTTTGTCCACAGCTACTACGTGGTCCCCGAGGATCCTGCGTTGATCCTGGCCGAATGCGATTACGGCGGCCCGTTCGTCTGCGGGATCGCGCGCGGCAACTGTTGCGCGACGCAATTCCATCCGGAGAAGAGCCAGGCGAGGGGTTTGCTGCTTTATCGGAACTTCGCGGGCCATTGCGCTGCCGGCGCGTCTGGCGCCACCGCTCCCTAATCCTGAGCCTGATTTGCAACATCGACACAAGCCGTTTTTCTGTTGGCTATATTCCCATGAAAGAAACCGCCACCCTCACGCTTGATAACAAGGTCTATCCCCTCTCCGTCATGGTCGGCACCGAAAACGAGAAGGCGGTGGATATCCGCAATCTGCGCAACGAAACCGGCTACGTGACCTACGACGAGGGTTTCGGCAACACCGGGTCCTGCCAGAGCGCAGTCACGTTCATCGATGGAGAGGCCGGCATCCTCCGCTACCGCGGCTATCCGATCGAGCAGCTGGCCGAGCATTCCTCCTTCATCGAAACCGCCTACCTGATCATCAACGGCGAGCTGCCGACCGCGACCCAGCGGAAACGGTTTTCCCAGCTGCTCACGGAGAATTCGCCCATCCACTCGAGCATGGAGCACCTGTTTGAAGGATTTCCAGCCGACGCCCATCCGATGGCCATCCTGTCGGCCATGTTGAATTCACTGGGCTCCTACTATCCGCACCTGGCCACGAACGATCACCAGCGCGACCTCGAGACCTACGAAGCCACGTCGGCGGTCATCATCTCGAAGGTGCGCACGATCGCGGCGTATTCGTACCGCGCGAGCCGCGGCCTGCCCTATATCCATCCGCGGCGGGACCTGCCGTATTGCGAGAACTTCCTGCACATGATGTTCTCGACCCCCTACGAGCCGTATATCGCGCTCCCGGAGGTCGCGCAGGCGCTGAATCTCTTCCTGCTGCTCCATGCCGACCATGATCG
>CAVRNM010000178.1:0-4001 GCA_963722225.1 uncultured Verrucomicrobiae bacterium | reverse complement strand
GAAGTGCCTCCCAATTGCGGGAAACCCCTAGCTTGCAAATCTCGCCCAGCACGCCGGAAGTCACAACCAAAGGTGTAAAGCCCGGCGTTGTCCAGAACAGGGAATCGCACACTGGCGGCGACAGCGCACCGGCCTCCAGCAGGATGATCGCGCGCCGCTATTCTTGACTGACTCATGACAACGGAGACGCAATGACCTTGCGAATGCGCTGCCCGATGTCCTCAAGCCGGAATGGTTTATCGAGGAATTCCTTCTGCCCGAGCTTGTTGAATTCCGCCTTGGCCTCGAGGCTGAGATTCCCGCTGATGACGATCACCTTGGCATTCGGACGGGTCTTAAGCACCGTCTTGTATACTTCGATGCCGTCGATCCCTGGCATGTTGAAGTCGAGCAAGATCACATCGATCGGCGTAGGGTTAGACACCAGCAATTCCGCCGCCGCCAAACCGTCGGCAACCGCCTGCACCTGGTAGCCCTTTTGCTTGAGGATCAAGGAAAGAAGGCCCCTCAGACTTTGCTCATCCTCCACCACCAGGACTGACTCGGTTCCAGCGGGAAACTCGCCAAACGTGGTGGTAACCACCGGCATGCCCGCCTTGGCTGAGGTAAGGGGGAGATACACGCTGAAGGTGGCCCCGTGTCCGGGCTTGCTCTTCACTTCAATGAATCCGAAGTGGTTCAAGATGATGCCATAAACCACCGCCAGGCCCAGGCCCGTGCCGCCGGAATTCTGCTTGGTGGTGAAGAATGGTTCGAAGATGCGCGCCTGAACCTCCGAAGACATGCCGATGCCGGTGTCGCTAACCTCGAGACAGGCATAGAACAGCGTGGGATCGGCGTTGAACCGCTGCAGAGTTTGTCCGCCCACGCGGCGGAGGGCGATTGACAGCGTCCCGCCCGAAGGCATCGCATCGCGCGCATTGACGCAGAGATTCATGATCACCTGCTGAAGCTGGTTCTGATCGCCGCGCAGATCGGGCAGCGTGTCATCAAGATCAAGATCCAGCGTGATCGTGCGCGGAAAGGTTTCTCCCAGCAGCGCAGCGAGCTCACGGACCAGCTGCGGGAGTCCGACCAGCGTGAAATGCACCTCCGTCTTGCGGCTGAAGATCAGAATCTGTCGGACCAAACCGCAGGCGCGCTGGGCGGCGCTGTGAACTTCCCGCAGGTACTTGCGCAGCTTTTCATCCTGATCCCCCACCCGGCTGAGACCCAGCTCCGCGTAGCCGTGGATGATCGCCAGCATGTTGTTGAAATCGTGGGCGATGCCGCCGGCCAGGGTCCCGAGGCTCTCCATTTTCTGGGATTGCCGCAGCTGCTCTTCGAGCTTCTTGCGGTCGGTGATATCTTCGCGCAAACACAGGAGATTGGTGATTTCACCCGCCCCGTTGCGAATGGAGGACACCCGCACCGATTCCCAGACGGACTTGCCCAGGCGTTGCGGCAGGCAGAGTTCACCACTCCATTCCCCGTTGGCGCGCAGCGTTTGCCAGAACCGCTGATAGGCATCTTCGTCCGCGTGGCCGGCGCGCAATGGATCCAGGTTGCGATCCAGGATATCCTCCATCGAATGACCGTTGGATTCGGTGAATTTGCGGTTCACATACTGGACCCGACCCTGCGGATCGGTGATTAGAATCGCCACGGGCGACTGCTCGACGGCGCAGGACAACCGGAGGAACTGCTCCTCGGCCAGGCGCCGTTTGGTCACGTCGCTTCCCGTCGCCTTCAGGGCAATGACCTCCCCGCCGGCACCGTGCTGCGCATTTAAATCCCAGGCGATCCAACGCCACCCCTGGGGCGTGCGCCAGCGGTGTTCAAGCGTTCGTCGATGCGGCGGATGGTGGAGCAACTCGAGCGCGGCGGCCCATGCCTCGGCATCATCCGGATGCAGGAGCGAGGCGCTTGTTTCGCCCCTCCACACCGGAGCCAATCGGCCGAATTTTCTGGCAAATGAATGACTGACGGCCAGAAACCTTCCGGAGCCATCGGCCTGGAAGGCGAGTTCATAGCTGTCGAGCCAGTCGGACCCGCTCAATTCGGTGCCGTCTCCTGATGGTCCGTCGGTCCGGCCGGCCGGCCGCAGTTCCAGGAGACACCAGGATTCGCCGCCATCATCGAGCTGTTGGACCCGGGCCAGCAGAGGCGTCTCATTGCTTGATCCCACCACTTCAATTGAGGTGTCCGGCGGAAGCGTCGCCCACCATTGAGCGGGAAACGGCGTCGGCCGGTCCGCCAGGCACAAAATATCGTCGAGCGGCCGGCCCGTCAATTCCGCCACCGGCCGGCCCGTAAATCGCGCCGCCCCCGCGTTGACACGGCGGACACATCCCGCCGCATCCACAAGGATAAGAGCACGATCTAGCTCAGTCGGCGGAGAGTCCGGAGCAACGGGCGAAGGAGACTTGTCACTCATCATGGGATGACTCAGCAGCCGCGGTGCGGCTGACAGGCTCTACTTCGACACGAACGGGCGTGAACTAAAGGACCGCGCCCGGCGATGCATTTACACCAATCCCCTGAGCAACTCGGGGAGCCGGGACAGGCTGCTGGAGACCGCCGCGCGCGCAATCTGCGTCTCCCGCTCGCCGGTTCCGAACAGAATCGTCCAGCCCGGGAGGCGCATCCAATCGTCCTCGGAGATCGGATCAACGACTTCAAACCCTCCGGGAATTCCCGCCTGCCGCACCAGATGGTCGGCCACCTGCACCGCCGAGGCAAAGAACGCGTGCTGCAGGGCTTTTTCCGGATCGTTGTGAAAATAGACCGCGTGGGTGATCTCCGGCGCCAGTTTGTGGCGTTCGAGGTAGTAGCCGCCGATGCGCGCATGATCCCAGCCGATTAGTTCGCGCTCCATCTGGCAGACCGCCGCCGTATCGGGGAGCGGCGTGGCGACGATGCGGTTGAATTCCTCGGGAAACGCCTGCGCCATCACGACCTTGCCGATGTTATGCAGCAGGCCGATGATGTAATCGGTGTCATCGTCGACGTACACATTGGTGTTGGACAACAGCTCCCGCGTCATGATGGCGGTGCCGATGCTGTGCTTCCACAACTCCTTCCACGGCAGCTTGACTGAATTCCCCTTGATTTTCTCCAGCTCCTCGATGACGGGCGTGGCCATTGAGAGTTCGCGAATCTGGCGCAGCCCGAGATAGAAAACCGCCTCCTCAATGCTGTTTACCTTGGTGCTCAGGCCGTAGTACACGGAATTGACCATCCGCAACAGCCGGGCGGTCAGCGACGGGTCGTGGCGGATGATCTCGGCGATCTGCGAACTGTAACTCTGCTCCGAGCGAATAAGTTCAGCCAGGGCGTGGTTGATGCTTCGGAGCGACGCCAGCTTTGGGCAGACGTCAATCCGCCGACAGATCTCCATCTCGGTGTAGGGGCTGGAGATCGTGGCACTCGGAGAAGAAATAGGCATGCGAAGCGACTCCGGTCATGCGCGCGAAACGGGTAACTGCCGAGGCCCGTCCGGCCTGACCTTGTCCCGTTGTTCATCGTCACGTGAGCCCTGGGATTAAGGATTTTCCCTGCGTTTTGCCGCTGGATTGAAGTTGCGCCAAACGCGACCGATGGACAGGAGAACGATCAGGCCATCTGACCGTATTGCTGTGCTTTGCCCTTCGCAGTCCATCAGTTCCGAACCCCTGGCTTCGACTCCGTCGCCGCTCCGCCGTCGGGTGCGGATTTTCTGCTATTGCCCATGGGCTGATCGCCTGATGCCCGCCGATGACTTCCTCCGGGAACTGCCCGCTCGTGACATCTCGGGGCGGGTGTCAGATCCGGCAAATCCCGACCTCATGCAGATGGCGCATCTCGATCGCGACTGGCATGCAGGAACCGTGCGGGTATGCGCCATGCTGGTTCACGCGGAGATAGAGTTTCTTCCCGCCTGCGTGCTGGGTGCGGCCGGCTTGCGCGATCTCATTTCTCTTCCAAGTTGTGCCGACGAGGACCGGTGGTTCGTCCTGACTGCCCAGCATCCGAAGGAGTTT